>NZ_JBTWMV010000011.1:0-252926 GCF_054850255.1 Streptomyces sp. 7R007
GAGCGCGCGGCGGAGCGGTACGACGCCGAGCGGCTCGTACGACGCGTTCAGGACCAGGACATGCGGCACGGATGCCTCCTCGGGCGTCGGCGGCGCGTGGCTCGCGCCGGGACGATCTGGTAGTCAGTCTCCCCTCTTGCCTGGTGAACGCGCCACCATCTCCCGGTAACGGGCTGGGAGTGTTTTCGACCACATGTGATGCATCCCCCGAACCGAGCCTGGTTCACCCTCCAGGCGTCCGACCTGTTTCTTTACGTTCCCGGCGGTGTGATCACGCCCTCTCCCCAGGAGAAGGCAACGATGCACACACGATGCCCCGATAGTGTGGTGGACCTGCCCGTCCGGTGACCTTTCCGTGACCTTGACCGCCATGCCGGGGGGCAGGTTGCTGCACCTGGAGGTACCTGCCGTGTCCTTGCCCGCCGCCCTGCCGGCCGCCGGTTCGTCGCCGTCGCCGTCTCCCTCGGAGTCGCCGACGGTGACGGTGCCCACGCTCCAGGACGCCCAGGAGAGCGCGACGAACGCGGCCAGCTGGGTCGAGCAGAACTGGTCGACCTGGCTGGCGATCGGCCTGCGCGTCCTGCTGATCGTGGTGATCGCGGCGGTGCTGAGAGTGGTGGTGCGGCGGGCGATCACCAAGCTGATAGACCGGATGACCCGGACCGTGGAGTCGGTGGACGGCACCGCGCTCGGCGGGCTGCTGGTCAACGCCGAGCGCCGCCGGCAGCGTTCGCAGGCGATCGGTTCGGTGCTGCGTTCGGTGGCGTCGTTCCTGATCCTGGGCACGGCGGCGCTGATGATCCTGGCCACGTTCCAGATCAACCTGGCGCCGCTGCTGGCCTCGGCCGGTGTCGCCGGTGTGGCGATCGGTTTCGGCGCGCGCAACCTCGTCACGGACTTCCTCTCCGGTGTCTTCATGATCCTGGAGGACCAGTACGGCGTCGGTGACACGATCGACGCGGGCGTGGCCTCCGGCGAGGTCATCGAGGTGGGCCTGCGGGTGACGAAGCTGCGGGGCGCGGACGGTGAGATCTGGTACGTCCGCAACGGCGAGGTCAAGCGCATCGGCAACCTCTCCCAGGGCTGGGCGACGGCGGGCGTCGACGTGACCGTGAAGGCGAACGAGGACCTGGACCGGGTCAAGGCCACGCTGGACGAGGTCGCCGAGAAGATGAGCGCGGAGGAGCCCTGGAACGAGCTCCTGTGGGGGCCGATCGAGGTCCTCGGTCTGGACAGCGTGCTGCTGGACTCGATGGTCGTGCACGTCTCCGCCAAGACGATGCCCGGCAAGTCCCTCACCGTCGCCCGCGAGCTGCGCTGGCGCATCAAGCGTGCCTTCGACGCGGCGGACATCCGCATCGTGGGCGGCGCGACGGCCGCGCTGCCGGCCGAGGAGGAGCCGGCCGACCCGGCGGCCGCGGTGGCGGCCCCGTCGGCCCTCGCCAACCCGGACTCGCCACAGGTGGCGGCGACGACCCCCATCACCCCGCCCCGCGCACCGGCCTCGGGCTCGGCCGCGGGGAAGTAGGGGGACACAACGCCGAGTGGGGAAGTAGGGGAACACAACCCCGCACCACCGACCGCCGACGCCCCCGAGGTAACGAGTCCGTTGCCTCGGGGGCGCTTTGCGTGGGACGCCCTTGACGGCCCCTTCGCCCTGGGCTTACGTTCCCTTCCAGCCAATAGGAAACTTTCCTAACAGTGATCTAGGGGCGGTCCGCCGATGATCAGCCGGTGGACTTCCCTCCCAGGTCACTGAGAAGCTGGGCAGTTGAAAGGCAGGTGTCGACCCACATGGCAGGAACCGCCGGTACGCCGGGCACTCCGCGCGTCCTGCGCGCCATGAACGACCGCGCCGCCCTGGACCTCCTCCTGGAGCACGGGCCGCTGTCCCGCACCCGGATCGGCAAGCTCACCGGCCTGTCCAAGCCGACCGCCTCCCAGCTGCTGGCCCGCCTGGAGGCGGCCGGGCTCGTGCTCGCCACCGGCACCACCGAGGGCCGCCCGGGACCCGGCGCCCAGCTCTACGAGGTCAACCCCGCGGCGGCGTACGCCGCCGGCCTCGACGTCACGCCCGAGCGCATCCTCGCCGCGGTCGCCGACATCACCGGCCGCACGGTGGGCTCGTACGAACTCCCCACCCCGGGACGGCGCCCGGCCCGGCCCGTGGTCCAGCAGGTCACCGAGGCCCTCGACGGCGCCGTGAAGGCCGCCGGGCTCGCCCGCGACGACGTCCACCGGCTCGTCATCGGCACCCCCGGCGCCTTCGACCCCAACACCGGCCGGCTGCGCTACGCCTCCCACCTGCCGGGCTGGCACACCCCGGCCCTGCTGGACGAACTCGCCGCCGCGCTGCCGATGCCGGTCGAGTACGAGAACGACGTCAACCTCGTCGCCGTCGCCGAACAACGGCTGGGCGCGGCCCGCGGCCACGAGGACTTCGTGCTGCTGTGGAACGAGGGCGGTCTCGGCGCCGCCCTGGTCCTCGGCGGCCGGCTGCACCGCGGCTGGACCGGCGGCGCGGGAGAGGTGGGTTTCCTTCCCGTCCCCGGCGCGCCGCTGGTGCGACAGGTCACCAAAGCCAACAGCGGCGGCTACCAGGAGCTCGCCGGCTCCCAGGCCATCCCCCAACTGGCCCGCCAGCTCGGCATGGAGCACATCCCCTCCGGCCCCTACGCCGAGGCCGCCGCCGCCCTCGTCGAACGGGCCGCCGCCGAGGACACCGTCCTGGGCCGGCTGCTGCTGCAGACGTACGCCACCCGGCTCGCCACGGGTCTGGCCTCCCTCGTCTCCGTGCTCGACCCCGAACTCGTCGTCCTCAGCGGCGCCTCGCTGACCGCCGGCGGCGAGGTGCTGCGCGCCCTGGTCCAGGCCGAACTGGAGGAGCTGGCCGCCTCCCGGCCCCGGCTCGTGGTCGGCGACGTCCGCGAACACCCCGTGCTGCGGGGCGCGTTGGAGAGCGCGCTCGCGGCCACCCGCGACGAGGTCTTCGACACCTCGCGCTGACCTCGGCCCCACCCCCCGTCCCGCACGCTTCCTCCGCCCTTCCCGTCCCGCCCCTGGGAGACCTCGCCATGCCCGAAAAGTCCAGGAAAGTCGCACCCGGTGTGTCCCGGAGGACGGCCGTCGCACTGGCCGCCTCCGCCTCCCTCGCCCTGCTGGCCACCGCCTGCACCGGCCAGTCCTCCTCCGGCGCCGACGACGACGCGTCCAAGGAGACGACCATCAACTTCTGGCACGCCTGGAGCGCGCCGAACGAGGTGAAGGCCGTCAGGTCCCTGATCGCCGGCTTCGAGAAGGCCCACCCCAACATCCACGTCAACGTCGTCGGCAACATGACCGACGACAAGATCAACCAGGCGCTGCGCACCGGCGGCGCCAAGGCCCCGGACGTCATCTCCTCCTTCACCACCAACAACGTCGGCAAGTTCTGCTCCTCCGGCGCCCTGGTCGACCTCAACCCCTTCTTCGAGAAGTCCGGCGTCGACCCGGAGAAGACCTTCCCGAAGCCGATGAACGAGTACACCCAGTTCGACGGCAACCGCTGCACGGTGCCGCTGCTCGGGGACGCCTACGGCCTCTACTACAACAAGACCGCGTTCAAGAAGGCCGGCATCACCAGCCCGCCCAGGACCTGGTCCGCGTTCGAGGCGGACGCGAAGAAGCTGACGATCCCCGACGGGAACGGCTACCAACAGTTGGGTTTCATGCCGGACTACCACGGCTGGGAGACCACGACCGAGCACTACTTCGCGCAGTTCTCGCCGACGTACTTCGACAAGAACGGCAAGTCCACGCTCGCCACCGATCCCGCCTTCCAGGCCGGTTTCACCCTCCAGAAGAAGCTGGTCGACGAACTCGGCGGCTTCAGGAAGCTGGAGGCCTACCGCTCCAAGCTCGGTGACGAGTGGGGCCCCAAGCACCCCTTCCACACCGGCCAGGTCGCCATGCAGCTGGACGGCGAATGGCGCCTCGGGATGGCCCTGGACGCCAAGCCGGCGTTCGACATCGGCGTCGCCCCGCTGCCCGTCCCCGACGACCAGGCCGACCAGTACGGCAAGGGCTACATCACCGGCACCATCGCCGGCATCGCCGCCACCAGCCACAAGCAGAACGCCGCCTGGGAGTTCGTCAGGTACATCACCACCAACACGGACGCGGTGGTCGGCTTCGCCAACGACATCCACAACGTGCCCTCCACGCTGGCCGCCCTGAAGTCGCCGAAACTGAAGTACGACCCGCGCTTCAAGACGTTCCTGGACATCGCCGCGAACCCGTACTCCACCACCACGCCCGCCTCCATCAACGGCGGTGTGTACCTCACGACGATCCAGCAGCTCGGCTACGACTACGAGAGCGGCAAGGTCACCGATCTCAAGGCGGCCCTGAAGTCGACGGCCGCGCAGATCGACACGGACATCGCGCAGGCGCGGTGATGACCACGATCACCCTGGCGTCGAAGCGCCGGCGCTCGGCGCTTCGCACCCTCGCCTTCATGTCGCCCTGGCTGATCGGCTTCGCGGTCTTCTTCGCCTATCCGCTGATCTCGACAGTCTACTTCTCGTTCATGCACTACGACGGCTTCAAGGCGCCGACGTGGAGCGGGACGAAGAACTGGACGTACGTCTTCGAGCACTACCCGTTCTTCTGGCCGGCCCTGCGCAACACCCTGTGGCTGGTCGTGGTCATGGTGACCTTGAGGGTCGTCTTCGGCCTGGGCGTCGGCCTGCTGATCACGAAGATCAAGACGGGCACGGGGGTGTTCCGCACCCTGTTCTACCTGCCCTACCTCGCCCCGCCGGTGGCCGCCACGATGGCGTTCGCCTTCCTGCTCAACCCCGGCACCGGCCCGGTCGACTCGATCCTGGAGAAGGCCGGCATCCCGGCCCCCGGCTGGTTCAACGACCCCTCCTGGTCCAAGCCCGCCCTCACCCTGCTCGCCCTGTGGGGCATCGGCGACCTGATGGTCATCTTCATGGCCGCCCTGCTCGACGTCCCGCAGGAGCAGTACGAGGCGGCCGAGCTGGACGGCGCCTCGGCCTGGCAGCGCTTCCGGTACGTCACCCTTCCCAACATCTCGCCCATCGTGATGTTCGCCGTCGTCACCGGCGTGATCCAGACCATGCAGTACTACACACAGCCCCTCATCGCCGGGAAGGTCGCCTCCGGCGTGATCCAGGGCGCGGGCACCCAGTTCGAGCCCGGCTACCCGGAGAAGTCGACCCTGACCCTCCCCCAGCTCGTCTACAACCTCGGTTTCCAGCGCTTCGACTACGGCTCCGCGTGTGTCGTCGCCCTCGTCCTGTTCGCCCTGTCCATGGCGTTCACCGCGTTCCTGATGCGGCGCCGGGGCGGCCTCAACCTGGCAGGTGACTGACCATGGCCCAAGTGCTGGACAAGCCGGTGCAGGTGAAGGCGCCGGTGTCGCCGGCCGAGCGCACCGCCCGCCGCCGCACACTGCTGGAGTGGATCGCGATCCACTCGCTCGGCGTGGCGGCCGCCCTGTTCTTCACCCTGCCGTTCGTGTTCGTGTTCCTGACCTCCCTGATGAGCGACACCCAGGCCCTCAGCCGGGACCTGATCCCGCACACCTGGGAGTGGGCCAACTACAAGAAGGTCTTCGACACCCCCGGCTTTCTGACCTGGTGGAAGAACACGCTGATCTACGCGGGACTGGGAACGATCCTTACGGTCGTCTCGTCCCTCCCGGTGGCGTACGCGCTCGCCAAGTTCCGCTTCCCGGGCCGCAATCTCGCGCTCATGCTGGTCATCTCGATGATGATGCTGCCGCCACAGGTGATCATCATCCCGATGTACCTGTTCTGGGCGAAGCAGCTGGACCTGTCGGGCACGCTGTGGCCGTTGATCATCCCGATGGCCTTCGGTGACGCGTTCTCCATCTTCCTGCTGCGCCAGTTCCTGCTGACCATCCCGAACGAGTACGTCGACGCCGCCAAGGTCGACGGCTGCGGCGACCTGCGCACCCTGCTGAAGGTCGTCGTCCCGATGGCCAAGCCGGGCATCGCCGCCGTCGCCCTCTTCCAGTTCTTCTACGCCTGGAACGACTACTTCGGCCCCCAGATCTACGCCTCGGAGAACCCGGGCGCCTGGACGCTCAGTTACGGCCTGGAGTCCTTCAAGGGCGCGCACCACACCGACTGGAACCTCACCATGGCCGCGACCGTGCTGGTCATGGCCCCCGTGATCCTCGTGTTCTTCTTCGCCCAGAAGGCGTTCGTCGAGGGCGTCACGCTCACCGGAGTGAAGGGTTGATCCCGTATGAAACTCACCGTGGTCGGCGGAGGCTCGACCTACACACCCGAACTCGTCGACGGCTTCGCCCGGTTGCGTGACACGCTGCCCATCGAGGAGCTCGTCCTGGTCGACCCGGCCGCCGAGCGGCTGGAGCTGGTCGGCGGTCTGGCCCGCCGCATCCTCGCCAAGCAGGGCCACGGCGGCCGGGTCGTCACCACCGCCGACCTGGACGCCGGCGTCGAGGGCGCCGACGCCGTGCTGCTGCAGCTCCGCGTCGGCGGGCAGGCCGCCCGTGAACAGGACGAGACCTGGCCGCTGGAGTGCGGCTGCGTCGGCCAGGAGACCACCGGTGCCGGCGGGCTCGCCAAGGCGCTGCGCACGGTGCCGGTCGTCCTCGACATCGCGGAACGGGTGCGCCGGACCAACCCGTACGCCTGGATCATCGACTTCACCAACCCCGTCGGCATCGTCACGCGCGCGTTGCTCCAGGCGGGCCACAAGGCGGTCGGCCTGTGCAACGTGGCGATCGGCTTCCAGCGGAAGTTCGCCGGGATGCTCGGCGTCTCCCCCGCCGACATCCACCTCGACCACGTCGGCCTCAACCACCTGACCTGGGAGACCGGCGTCCGCCTGGGCGGCCCCGAGGGCGAGAACGTGCTGCCCGGGCTGCTCGCCGAGCACGGCGAGGCGATCGCCGCCGACCTGCACCTGCCGCGCGCCCTCCTGGACCGCCTGGGCGTGGTCCCGTCCTACTACCTGCGCTACTACTACGCCCACGACGAGGTCGTGCGGGAACTGCGCACCAAGCCGTCCCGGGCCGCCGAAGTGGCGGAGATGGAGCGGCAGTTGCTGACGATGTACGGCGACCCGGCACTCGCCGAGAAGCCGGCGCTGCTGGCCAGGCGGGGCGGCGCCTACTACTCCGAGGCGGCCGTCGACCTCGCCGCCGCGCTGCTCGGCGGCGCGGGATCGCCGTACCAGGTGGTGAACGCGCTCAACCGGGGCACGCTGCCCTTCCTGCCCGACGACGCGGTGATCGAGGTGCAGGCCGCCGTCGGACCCAAGGGGCCGACGCCGCTGCCCGTGCCGGCCGTGGACCCGCTGTACGCGGGCCTGATGGCGAACGTCACCGCCTACGAGGACCTGGCTCTGGAGGCCGCCCTGCGCGGCGGCCGCGACCGGGTCTTCCGGGCGCTGCTCGCCCACCCCCTCGTCGGCCAGTACGCGTACGCCGACGCCCTCACCGACCAGCTGATCGCACACAACCGGGAGCACCTCGCGTGGGCCTGACCGCACGTGTCCTCGCCGTCGACGCGGGCAACAGCAAGACCGACGTGGCGGTCGTGGCGGCCGACGGGCGTGTCCTCGCCACGGCCCGCGGCGGCGGGTTCCGGCCGCCGGTGGTGGGCGTGCGGGCGGCGGTGGACGCCGTCGCCGAGGCCGTCGCGGAGGCCTTCGCCGCCGCCGGGGCGGAGGGGGTCGACCACGTCTCCGCCTGCCTCGCCAACGCCGACTTCCCCGTGGAGGAGGAGCAGTTGGCGGCGGCGCTGCACGCGCGCGCGTGGGGCACGACCGTCGAGGTGCGCAACGACACGTTCGCGATCCTGCGGGCGGGCGTCACCGAACCGCGCGGGGTCGCCGTCGTGTGCGGCGCCGGCATCAACTGCGTCGGCATGCGCCCCGACGGCCGCACCGCCCGCTTCCCGGCCATCGGCCGCATCTCCGGCGACTGGGGCGGCGGCTGGGGCCTGGCGGAGGAGGCGCTGTGGCACGCGGCCCGCGCGGAGGACGGCCGCGGCGGCCCCACCGCCCTGGCCCGCACCCTGCCCGCGCACTTCGGCCGCGCCTCGATGCTCGCCCTCATCGAGGCCCTGCACCTGGAGGAGATCGCCCCCGCCCGCCGTCACGAGCTGACCCCGGTGCTGTTCGCGACCGCCGCCGACGGCGACCCGGTCGCCCGCGCGCTCGTGGACCGGCTGGCGGACGAGGTGGCGACCATGGCGACGGTCGCGCTGACCCGTCTGGACCTGCTGGAGGAGGAGACACCGGTGCTGCTGGGCGGCGGCGTGCTGGCCGCCCGGCACCCCCAACTCGACGACGGCATCAGGGATCTGCTCGCCGTGCGCGCCCCCAAGGCGGTGCCCCGGGTGGTGGCCGCTCCGCCGGTGCTGGGGGCGGTGCTGCTGGGGCTGGACCGGACGGGGGCGCGCGCCAAGGCGCAGGAGCGGGCGCGGGCGTACTTCGGGGGGTGAGCTCACGGGAACCGAACGGATTCCGGCGGCGTATTCATGGGCAGGGGGGTGCTGCGGGCATCGCGTCGTGACGTATACCGGACCGGCAACGCACTGCGATCCGATCAAGATCCAGTGAAGGCTGGTGCGGATGTCAGTGCCGACGGCGATACTGGCGGCGACGGATGACCATGGGGGAGGTCAACAGTGACACACCCGCCGAAGAGCAGCGCGGCGCCACCGGGATCCGGCGTGCCCACCATGCCGGCCGTCCCGCCACAGCCGGGACAGCCCGCCTCCCCCACCTCGCCGGGCCCGTCCCCCGCCGCCCTGCCCGCGCCGGAGCGGCGCACCGCCTTCGCCGAGGGCGTCGACCGGCTGCGCGCGGCCGCCGTCACCGAGCCGGGCCGGCTGCGCATCATCGGCGCGCTGCTGGCCCTGCTCGTCGTCGCCTTCGGGGCGGTGACGGCCTGGCAGATGACGGAGCGTTCGTCGGCCGCCGACGACGTGCTCCACCGCAGCCAGCCGCTCAGTTCGGACGCGGCCGACATCTACCGCTCGCTCGCCGACGCCAACACCGCGGCGGCCAGCGGCTATCTCGCGGGCCCGCAGGAGAAGCCCGGGATGCGCCGGCGCTACGAGGGCGACATCGGCAACGCCGCGACCAAGCTCGTCACGGCCGCCGCCAGTTCCGACGCCGGGTCCCGCTCCGCGCGGACCATCGCCGAGCTCAACAAGCTGCTGCCGCAGTACAAGGGCCTGGTCGAGACGGCTCGGTCCAACAACCGCCAGGGCTACCCGGTGGGCGGCGCCTACCTGCGCGCGGCCAACGAGCTGATGCAGCAGCGGATGCTGCCCAGGGCCGAGGACCTCTACCAGCGCGAGAACCAGCGGCTGCGCGCCGACTACGCGGACGCCAAGGCGTTCCCGTGGGCCGCGATCGGCCTCGGCGTCGTCGTCCTGGGCGCGCTGGCCTGGGCCCAGCGGCGCACCTTCCTGCGCACCAACCGCGTCCTGAACCACGGCCTGGTCACCGCCTCGGCCGCCTGCGTGGTCGTCCTGCTGTGGCTGGTCGTCGGCCACACCGTCGCCCGCGCCGGCCTGAAGGACTCCTACGACCACGGCGTGCGCTCCCTGGACGTCCTGCACGACGCCCAGCTCGCGTCCCTGACCGCCCGCAGCGACGAGAACCTCACCCTCATCCGCCGCGGCGCGGACACCAAGGACCTCGGCAACGACAGGACCGTGGACGCCTACTCCTGGGGCTACGACGACCAGATCGGCAAGCTGGGCACGTCCCTGGACAAGGCCGAGGCGCTGGCGGACGACGCGGCGGGCAGGAAGCCGGTGACGGACGCGAACAGCTACATGCAGGCCTGGAAGGACCGGCACGGCGTCGCCCAGAGCATGAACGACAAGGGCGAGTACCAGCAAGCCCGCGACAAGGTCATCGGTGTCGGCGCGGACCCGACGAGCGTGTGCTTCGACAACATCGACAAGGCGCTCAAGGACGCGCTCGCCCATGAGCAGAGGGAGTTCAGGCAGGCCGCGGGCGACGGCCGGGACGCGCTGACCGGCCTGCCGACCGGCGCCGCCGTCCTCGCCGTCCTGGGCGCGGCCGGCGCGGTGCTCGGCATCGGGCGCAGGCTGTCGGAGTACCGGTGAGAGGGGGCGGGAGGATGAGTGCACGGCGGAACACACCACACACCGCACACCGTCTGGCGCAGCGACTGCGCTCCAGCCTGCGCGGCTGGGGCGGGGTGGGCGCGATGGCCGTCGTCTGCGTCCTCGCCGCGCTCTTCGCGCTGGTGCTGCCGCTGAGCCTGTCCCGGGGCGCCGACGGCAGCACCGGCACCGGCGGTCAGGGAGTCGCCCAGGGCCGCCAGGCCAAGGCGGAGAAGTGCGTCGACCCGCAGGACCGCAGTCTCTCGCCGTCCGGCGGCGACGGAAGGACGCCGACCCTGGACAGGATCAAGGCCCGCAAGGACCCGCGCCTGATCGTCGGCGTCGACACCAACAGCTACCGCTGGGGCTACCTGAACCCCAACAACATCTCCGGCGCGCTGGAGGGCTTCGACATCGACCTCGTCCACCGGATCGCCCAGGACCTGCTCGGCGACCCGGACGCGGTCTCCTTCAAGGCCATCCCGACCAACCAGCGCATCCCGGCGATCCAGAGCGGCGCGGTCGACATGGTGGTGCGCACCATGACCATCAACTGCGACCGCCTGAAGCAAGTGGCCTTCTCCGCCCCCTACTTCACCACCGGCCAGCAGGTCCTCGCCCCCAAGACCTCGACGATCACCGGGTACAACGAGAGCCTGGCGCACAAGAAGGTCTGCTCGGCGCAGGGTTCCACCGCCTACGACAACCTCAAGGCGGACCGGGGCGACGAGATACCCGCCTCCACCGACATCTCCACGCTGGTGCCCAACCAGCTCGACTGCCTGGTGAAGTTGCAGCTCGGCGAGGTCGACGCGGTCGTCACCGACGGCGCGCTCGCCGCCAGCCAGGCCGCTCAGGACCCGACGGTGGAACTCAAGGGCACCCAGTTCACCACCGAGTACTACGGCGTGGCGATGAAGCTGGGCGCGGACGATCTGGTACGCCAGGTCAACCGGACGCTGCAGAACTACGTCAAGAGCGGCGGCTGGGCCGCCTCGTACGAGAAGTGGCTGCACCCCACCATGGACACCGGCGGCAGGAAGTCGGCGTCGGCGACCCCTCCCGCAGCCCACTACAAGTGACGGACGATCGACACTGACGACAGGCAACACGACGGCACACGACAGCAGCGAGAGGTGATCGATGGGCGTCACGGACCCCGCCGGGCCGGTGATGGACCGGGACGAGGTGGACCGTGCGCTGGCGCGGCTCGGCGCCGAGCACGAGGCGATCGAGACCTCGCTCCTCGCGCTGCAGGACCACGCGGGCCGCAGGCTCCTCGAAGGCGCCCAGCTGACCGGCGTCACCAAGGAGCGCTGGCAGGCCACGGAGGCGTCGATCACCCTGCTGTGGGCGTACTTCGACGCCTACACCGACGCGCTGCACACCGCCCGGGAGATCCGTGCCCGCCGCCGCTGGTCCAGCCGCGAGGACCTGGTCGAGCTGACGGAGCTGCTGCGCGGCGAGTCCGTCACGGTCGCCGGTTCCGCCACGGCCACCGCCAACGCCCCCACGCTGCACGGCCCTTCGGGCAAGCTCAGCGAGGCCTTCTCGCTGTCGGCGCTGGTGGACCGGATGAACGAGCTGTACGCGACGAGCCTGGACATGGTCGTCGCCTGCGACGCGGTCTGGTCGGCGCTGCCCGCCCGCATCGATTTACTCGCCGCCGAACTCCAGCGCACCCGTGCCCTCGCCCACTCCGTCGGCGTACGCCCCGGCGAGCACCCGGCCGGTGACGACCTGGAGCGCATCACGCGCACCCTGACCTCCCTGCGCGAGCAGGTCGTCTCCGACCCGCTGGCCTACTGGGTGCCCGCGCAGGGCAGTTCCGCCCCCGGCGGCGGCAAGCCGGACACCACCGTGTACGACCGTGAGGCGCGCGCCCTGGAGGACGTGCGCCGGGAGATCGACGCCGTTCTGACGGTCCGTCAGGACGCGGAGGCGCGGCTGGTGAAGCTGCGGGACGTGCTCTCCCGCGCCGACCGCACCCTCGCCGAGGCGCGCACCGCGCGCGGGGAGGTCCTCGCCAAGATCGCCGCGACGGAGGTGCCGGTGGTCAGCGGCCCGCCGACCGCGCTGCAGGAGCAGCTGGCGACGGCGGCCGAGTACCGCCGGCACGCCCAGTGGCACCGGCTGTCCCCGCTGCTGGAGTCGCTGGAGCAGAAGGCGGAGGACGAGCTGCTGCGCGCCCGCGAGTCGCTCACCGCGGTCACCGCGCCGCTGGCGGTGCGCGCGGAGCTGCGCGGCCGGCTCGACGCGTACAAGGCGAAGGTGGCCCGGCACGGCCTGGCGGAGGACCCGCTGCTCGTCGAGCGCTACGACGCGGCGCGCCGGATGCTGTGGAGCGCCCCCTGCGACCTGCGCGTCGCCGAACAGGCCGTGCTGCGCTACCAGCAGGCGGTCGCCGAGCTGCTCGGCGGGCCGCGCGTGCCCGGACCGGGCGGACCCGAGGACCGTGTTGACCGTAGGGGGGAGGCGTCGTCATGAGTCAGGCGGGGCAAGCCTGTCAGCGGCCGGGCTGCGACGGATCGTACGAGGACGTCGGCGGCGGTGAGCTGTACTGCGACACCTGCGGACTGGCACCGGTGGTCTCGGCCAGGGCCGCGGGGACGGGCCCGGCGGGCTCGGCGCCCACCGGGGGCGGCGGGGGCGAGAAGGGTTCGGCGGGCAGCGGCAGCGCGCGCTCCACGGGCCGCGCCAGCTCCCGTACGTCCTCGCAGTCGTCGAAGTCCCGGCGCTCGGTGTCGGGGCGGCTCTCGCGCTCCCTGTCGGGCAGGTCCACGAGCCGGTCGGTGTCGGTGCGCAGCTCCGGTTCCGGCACGGGCAGCAGCGGCCGGGGCCGGCTGGGCGCCGGGCTGGTGCAGGTGCCGGCCGTGCCGCGGCCCGATCCGCGCGCGATGGTGCTGGACAACCCCGAGGTGCCCGAGCGCAAGCGGTTCTGCTCGCGCTCGGACTGCGGGGCGCCGGTGGGCCGTTCGCGCGGCGACCGGCCCGGGCGCACGGAGGGGTTCTGCACCAAGTGCGGCCACCCGTACTCGTTCGTGCCGAAGCTGAAGTCCGGTGACGTGGTGCACGGCCAGTACGAGGTCGTGGGCTGTCTGGCGCACGGCGGGCTGGGCTGGATCTACCTCGCGGTGGACAAGGCGGTCTCCGACCGGTGGGTGGTCCTCAAGGGCCTGCTGGACACCGGCGACCAGGACGCCATGGCGGCGGCGATCTCCGAGCGGCGCTTCCTGGCGGAGATCGAGCACGCCAACATCGTGCGGATCTACAACTTCGTCGAGCACCTCGACCAGCGCACCGGTTCGCTCGACGGCTACATCGTCATGGAGTACGTCGGCGGCAAGTCGCTCAAGGAGATCGCCAACTCCCGCCGCACGGCGGACGGCAAGCGGGACCCGCTGCCGGTGGAGCAGGCGTGCGCGTACGGCATCGAGGCGCTGGAGGCGCTCGGACACCTGCACAGCCGCAACCTGCTGTACTGCGACTTCAAGGTCGACAACGCCCTCCAGACCGAGGACCAGCTCAAGCTCATCGACATGGGCGCGGTGCGCAGGATGGACGACGAGGAGTCGGCCATCTACGGCACGGTGGGCTACCAGGCGCCGGAGGTCGCGGAGGTCGGGCCCTCGGTGGCGTCCGACCTGTACACGGTCGCGCGCACCCTCGCCGTGCTGACCTTCGACTTCCAGGGCTACACGAACGTCTTCGTGGACTCGCTGCCCGACCCCGACAACATCGAGGTCTTCCGCCAGTACGAGTCCTTCTACCGGCTCCTGGTGCGCGCCACCGACCCCGACCCGGCCCGCCGCTTCGCCTCCGCCCAGGAGATGAGCGAGCAGCTCACCGGCGTCCTGCGCGAGGTCGTCTCGCTCCAGACCGGCCGCGCCCGCCCCGCCCTGTCGACGCTGTTCGGCCCCGAACTGCGGGTGACGGACACGGAGTTGTTCCCCAAGCTGGCCGGCGAGGTGTCCCGGCTGGGGGCGCGGGCGGCGCGCAAGGGCACGCGGCCGTCCCCCGCGTCGCTCTCCGCGAACGGCACCCCCGCCCTGGTCAAGCCCGTCCACACCCCGACCGCCGCCCTCGCCCTGCCCGTCCCGCGGGTGGACCCGGCCGACCCCAGCGCCGGTTTCCTCGCCGGTCTGCTGACCACCGCGCCGACCGAGCTGCTGGCCGCGCTGGCCGCCGCGCCGGCGCAGTCGGTGGAGACGCGGCTGCGGCAGATCCGGGCCTGGCTGGAGAACGGCGACTTCGCGACCGCCGTGAACGCGTTGCAGGCCCTGGACAAGGAGCGCCCCGACGACTGGCGGGTGGTCTGGTACCGGGGTGTCGCGGCCCTGGTGACCGGCGACCACGAGGAGGCCGCCCTCGCCTTCGACGCGATCTACGACGCCTTCCCCGGCGAGATCGCCCCCAAGCTCGCCCTCGGCCTGTGCGCGGAGGTGCTCGGCCAGCTGGACAACGCCGCCGAGTACTACCGCCTGGTGTGGTCGACCGACCCCAGCTACGTCAGCGCCGCCTTCGGTCTGGCCCGCGTCCAGCTGGCCGGCGGCGACCGGCGCGGCGCGGTGCGTACGCTGGAGTCGGTGCCGGAGTCGTCCATCCACTACACGGCCGCCCGCGTGGCCGCCGTACGGGCGCGGCTGCGCGGCCGCACCGCCGCCCCCTCCGACGTACCCTTCCTGGACGACCTGACCGCCGCCGCCGGACAGGTCGAGGCGCTGGAGGCGTACGGTCTGGACCCGGCGCGCCGGGAGGAGTTGTCGGCGGAGGTCCTCGGCTGCGCGCTGGACTGGATACTCTCCGGTGGCCAGGCCGCCCGGCCCGACGGGCGGCGCGCGCTGCTCGGCAGCGACCTGGACGAGCGGGGCCTCCGCTTCGGCCTGGAGCGTTCGTACCGCACGCTGGCCCGGCTCGCGCGCGGCGGCGAGGAGAGGATCGACCTGGTGGAACGTGCCAATCGTTACCGCCCCCGGACGTGGGTGTAGTTGATGTCGCAGATGCCCCAGCGGGCCGCCCTGTCGAACTGCCCGAGCTGCGAGGAGCCGCTTGAGTCGGGTGACCGTTTCTGCGGTGCCTGCGGATACGACCTGTCCGCGGTGCCCGCCCGGCCGGACGACCATCCGACCATCGCGCTGAACGGCGCGGTGCCGCCCCCGCAGACGGACGGCTCCGACTGGCCGGTGGCCGCCGGCCCGGCCGGCTCGCCTGCGCATCTGCCGGCGGAGCTGCCCGGCACGGACTCCGGTGGGGGCCCGCTGCCGCCGGAGCAGGCGCCGCCGACGGGATCGCCGGTCTCCCCGGCCTCCGGCGTGCGCTTCGACCGGCCGCCGGAGCCCGAGGAGTACCCGCTCCAGGCGCCCGACCCGCGCCTGGCCGACCTCGCGGCCGGCACCGAGGAGGCCAGGACGTGCGTGGCCTGCCGCGCCGGCCGCGTCGACGACGACGGCTACTGCGAGCACTGCGGACACGCCCAGCCGCGCGAGCGCGACCACATGGAGCGCGACCTCGGCCCGGTGGCCGCCGCCGTCAGCGACCGCGGCCTGCGCCACCACCGCAACGAGGACGCGTTCGCCGTCGGTCACACCACCCTGCCCGACGGCACCCCCGCGAACCTGGCGATCGTGTGCGACGGCGTCTCCTCGGCGACCCGCCCCGACGACGCCTCGCTCGCCGCCTCCGACACCGGCAGCGGCGCGCTGCTGACCGCCCTGCCCCGCGGCACCCACCCGCAGCAGGCCATGCACGACGCGATCGTGGCCGCCTCGCACGCGGTCAACGCGCTCGCCGTCGAGCCCGCCACCGCCCGCGAGCACTCCCCGCACCAGAACGCCCCCGCCTGCACCCTGGTCGGCGCCATCGTCACCACCGGTCTGCTGGTCGTCGGCTGGGTCGGCGACAGCCGCGCCTACTGGGTGCCCACCGACCGCACCTCGCCGCCGGCCCGGCTCACCGAGGACGACTCGTGGGCCGCGCAGATGGTCGCCGCGGGCCTGATGAGCGAGGCGGAGGCGTACGCCGACGAGCGCGCCCACGCGATCACCGGCTGGCTCGGCGCGGACGCCTACGAACTGGAGCCGCACACGGCTTCCTTCAAGCCGGACCGGCCGGGTGTGGTGGTGGTGTGCACCGACGGGCTGTGGAACTACGCGGAGACGGCCGAGGAGATGGCCGAGATCGTCCCGACGGACGCGGCGGTACGCCCGCTGCACTGCGCCCGGGTGCTGGTCGGCCACGCCCTGGACGGCGGGGGCCACGACAACGTAACAGTGGCGGTCGTGCCGTTCCCGGCGGTGCCCCAGGGGGCAGGATCGGGCTGAGGTCGTACACGGGGAGACCTCGGGGGGCCGGAGGGGACCGGTCCCCGCACACTCGGTGCCCTGCCGACGCGGGGATTTCAAGGGGGATTTGAGCAGGTATGGCCAATTTCTCGAAGTCGAACGTGCCGCAGTTCTCGGTGGACGTGTACCAGAACGAGTACCTGCCCGAGGGCGGCCGGGAGGTCAACGCGATCGTCACGGTGACGGCCACCGGGGGCGGCACGATCGGAAGCGCGGTCGCGGCGCCGCACCTGTACGCGCCCGGCCAGGGTCCCTCCGCGGGCGTGGCGATCATGGTGGACTGCTCCGGCTCGATGGACTATCCGCCGACGAAGATGCGCAACGCCCGGGACGCGACGGCCGCCGCGATCGACACCCTGCGCGACGGAACGCACTTCGCGGTGATCGGCGGCACCCACGTCGCCAAGGAGGTCTACCCCGGCGGCGGCCGGCTCGCCGTCGCCGACGCCACCACCCGGGCCCAGGCCAAGCAGGCCCTGCGCAAGCTCAGCGCGGGCGGCGGCACCGCCATCGGCACCTGGCTGCGCCTGGCCGACCGCCTGCTGTCCTCCGCGGACGTCGCCATCCGGCACGGCATCCTGCTCACCGACGGCCGCAACGAGCACGAGTCGCCCGAGAGCCTGCGGGCGGCCCTGGACTCCTGCGCCGGACGGTTCACCTGTGACGCCCGGGGCGTGGGCACCGACTGGGAAGTGAAAGAAGTCACAGGGATCGCCTCCGCCCTGCTCGGCACCGCCGACATCGTCGCCGACCCGGCCGCCCTGGCCGCCGACTTCACGCAGATGATGGAGAAGGCGATGGGCAAGGAGGTCGCGGACGTCGCCCTCAGGCTGTGGACGCCGGTGGGCACCTCCATCAAGTTCGTCAAGCAAGTGGCGCCCACCGTGGAGGAGTTGACCGGCCGCCGCACCGAGGCGGGCCCGCGCGCCGGGGACTACCCCACCGGCTCCTGGGGTGACGAGTCCCGCGACTACCACGTGTGCGTGGAGGTCCCCACGGCCGCCGTCGGCCAGGAGATGCTCGCCGCCCGGGTCTCCCTGGTCGTCCCGCAACCGGACGGCAGCGCCCACAACTTGGGCGCCCAGGGCCTGGTACGGGCGGTGTGGACCGACGACATGGCCGCCTCGACCTCGATCAACCCGCAGGTCGCCCACTACACCGGGCAGGCCGAACTGGCACAAGCCATCCAGCAAGGGCTCGATCTTCGCAAAGCGGGCGATTTCGACGGAGCAACGGCCAAACTGGGCCGGGCCGTTCAGCTCGCCAGCGCCTCCGGAAACGCGGATACTGCGAAACTGCTTGCGAAGGTGGTGGACGTGGTCGATGCCGCGACGGGTACTGTGCGACTGAAGGCGAAGGTCGAGGAGGCCGACGAGATGACTCTCGAAACACGGTCCACAAAGACTGTTCGTGTAAAGAAGTGACACCAGGCGTGCGCACGGCGTGACCCACGGCGTGCGCGCGCGGAACGAGTAGGACCCTGAAGGAGAGGGGGAAGCGCCGACATGCCGACCTGCCCGAACGGACACCAGTCGGGTTCCGACGACTGGTGCGAGGTCTGCGGTCACCGCATGGCCGGTGCCGTGCCTCCGCCCCCGCCCCCGCCGCCCCCGCCCGGCGGTGGCTACGGCTTCCCGCCGCCCGGCGGCCAGCCCGGCCCCGGCCAGCCCGGCGGCCGTCCGCACCTGTCCGCCGTACCGGACCCCGAGCCGGAGCTGTGCCCGCAGTGCCGCACGCCCCGCGAGGGCGGTGCGCCGTTCTGCGAGGAGTGCCGGTGGAACTTCCTGACGAACACCGCCACCTCGTACACCCCGGCCGCCCCGCGCCCGCCGGCCCCGGGTCCGGCCGTGCGCTTCCAGCAGCCGCCGGGACCGCCTCCGTCGTACGGCGGCGGTGACTCGTACGAGTACCAGAGCTCCCGGCCGTCCCAGATGAACCGGCCCGCGGAGCCGATCCCGCCGTTCGGCAGCGAGCCGTCCGGCCCCTCGAACTTCGGCCCCGGCGGCCCAAACGGTCCGTCCGGCCCGTCCAACTTCGGCCCCGACCCGTCCCGCCCGGTCCCACCCCCCGGCCCCACGCCGACGTCGGGCCCCGGCGGCTTCGGCAGCCCGGACGGCCCCGGCCGCCCCGGTGGCTTCGGCGGCCCCGACGGTCCCGGCCGGCCCGCTCCCGGCGGTTTCGGCGGCCCCGACGGTCCCGGCCGGCCAGGCGCCGGAGGCCCCGGCGGCTTCGGTGACCAGGGCGGCCCCGGCCGTCCCGGTCCGGGCGGCCCCGGTGGCCCGAACGGTCCCGGCGGTCCCGGTACGACGGCGGGTGGTCCGCAGGCCTTCCAGCAGGCCGGTGCGCCGGCCCCGCCCGGCTTCCCGCAGGAGACCACCCGGCCCCCGCAGGGCGGCCCCGGCGGTCCGTCCTTCGGCGGCGGTGACGACGACTGGGTGATCTCGCCTCCGTCGTCGGGCCCCGGCGCTCCCGGTGGCCCCGGCGGTCCCGGTCAGGGCGGCGGCTACGGCTACCCGCAGCCCGGTTCGACCCAGGCCCCGCCCCCGCCCGGCCCTCCCTTCCCGCAGCAGCCGGCGACCTGGACGGCCACGATCGGCCCGGACCGCGAGTACTTCATGGCGATGATGCAGCGCTCCGGCCCCGAGGCCGCCGGTCTCAACCTGCCGGCGTACTCGCCCGAGCAGCAGCGCACGCTCACCGGCAACCAGATCACCATCGGGCGCCGCCGCCACTCCACCGGCGACACCCCCGACATCGACCTGTCGGTGCCGCCGGAGGACCCGGGCGTCTCCCACCAGCACGCGGTGCTGGTCCAGCAGCCGGACGGCAGCTGGGCGGTCGTCGACCAGAACTCCACCAACGGCACCACGGTCAACGGCTCCGAGGACCCCATCCAGCCCTTCGTGCCGGTCCCGCTGCAGGACGGCGACAAGGTGCACGTGGGCGCCTGGACGACGATCACGATCCGGCGCGGCTGAGCCTCAGTCCGGCAGGGGCCAGACGTACGGCCCCTCCGGGCCGTCCAGCCACGCCCACTCCTTCTCGCCGCCGACGGTGAGGCCGTAGCGCTGCCGCGGCGGCCGTCCCTCGCGTTCCCACAGGGCGTGGGCCTCCTGCGGGTCGAGGCCGCCCCGGGTGAGGGCGAGCAGGAAGCGGAAGAGGTCGTGGTCGCGGGCCTCGTGCGGCACCGGGCCCAGGTGCGCGGGCTCCTGATCGGGGCGGGATGCGCCGCGCAGCGGCACGAAGTAGGCGGGCGTGGACAGGAAGTGGCCCTCGGCGTGGCCGGGGTCGCGGACGGTGAGGGCGACCAGGCCGGTGGCGAGCGGGGCCAGGATGCGGGCGCCGGGGGCGCACTGGGCGAGCCAGGCCCGGGGGACCGAGGTCAGCGCGCAGGTCGCGATGATCCGGTCGAAGGGGGCGCGCTCGGGGACGCCGCGGGCGCCGTCGCCGGTGACGACGGCCGGATGGTGTCCGGCGGCGGCCAGGTGCTGCCGGGCCGCCTCGGTGATCTCCGGGTACAGGTCGATGGTGGTGACGAGGTCGTCGTCGCCGAGCCGGTGGGCGAGCAGGGCCGCGTTGTAGCCGGTGCCGGTGCCGATCTCCAGCACCCGGTCGCCGTCGGCGACCCGCAGCTCCGCCAGCATCCGCGCCATCAGCGAGGGCTGGCTGCTGGAGGAGACCAGGTCGCCGTCGCGCAGCCGGGTGGCGAGCGGGGCGTCGGCGTAGGCGCCGCGCAGCCACTTCTCGCGGGCCGCCGGATCGGGGCTCTCGCCCCAGCGCCGCTCGTAGCCGCCCCGGACGCCGACGTAGTAGTACGGCACGAACACGTGCCGCGGCACCGCCTCGAACGCCTCCCGCCAGCCCGGATCGTCCGCCCAGGCCCCGCTCGCGTCGATCTCCCGCACCATCGCCGCCCGCGCCGACGAGGCGACGGCGTCGAGTTCCCCACCGAGAGCGTGTACGCCCATGGCTCCACAGTAGGTCCTAGGGCCCAGGTCCTCGTCCTCCGCGTCTGAGAGCATGGAGGGCGTGAAAGAGATCCGGCGCGGCACGCTTGAGACGCAGACCTTCTACGAGCAGGTCGGCGGGGAGGAGACCTTCCGCCGCCTCGTCCACCGTTTCTACGAGGGCGTGGCCGAGGACCCCGTTCTGCGGCCGATGTACCCCGAGGAGGACCTCGGGCCGGCCGAGGAGCGGCTCACGCTGTTCCTGATCCAGTACTGGGGCGGCCCGACGACGTACAGCGAACGCCGCGGCCACCCCCGGCTGCGCATGCGCCACATGCCCTTCACCGTCAACCGCGAGGCGCACGACGCCTGGCTCCGGCACATGCGGGTCGCCGTCGACGAACTCGGCCTGCCCGAGGAGCACGAGCGCCGCCTGTGGGACTACCTGACGTACGCCGCGGCCTCGATGGTGAACGCCCCGGACTAGACACGACCGGTCACAATCCGGTCAAGGCCCGTACACAAGCGCTTACAAGCGGCCCCTCCCCTCTGACAGCATCGCCCGGAGGTCTGGACAACATCTGGACGGCCACGGGGGGGTCGGGGTGTCTGCGTTCGGCGCGGTCGCGAGGTTCGTGCTGCTGCGCGCCCGCGCCCATCGCCCGCTGCTGGCCGCCGCCCTGCTGACGGTCCTGCTGACCGCGGCCGTCCTGGCCACCCTCACCGCCTACTCGGCCGCGATCGGCGACGCGGCCCTGCGCCACTCCCTGGCCGCCCCCGCGAACGCCGCCGACGCCGCCCTGATCGTCAAGGCCGACGTCCCCGCCGCGCACCGCGCCGCCGCCGACGCGGCCGTACGCCAAGGCGCCAAACGCGTCTTCGACGGCCTCCCGGTGACCGTGCGGACCCTGGTGCGCTCGGGCCCGTACGCGCTGCCCCGCTCCCTCCAGCCGCCCGCCGAGCGCTCCGGCGACCCCGACCTGACCCTCTTCGCGGCCCTGGACCAGGGCGAGGTGCGGATCGTGGGCGGCCGCATGCCCCGCCCCCGGCCCGGCGGTGCCGTGGAAGCCGCCCTCCCGCAGAGCGCCGCCCGCGCCCTGGGCCTGAAGCCCGGCGCCCGTCTCACCCTCGCCGACCGGCTCGGCGGCCCGAAGGTGCGCGTCACGCTCACCGGCGTCTACCGGCCCGTGGCGACCGACGCCCCCTACTGGCGGCTGGACGACCTCGGCGGCCGGGGCGTGCGGACGGTCGGCTTCACCACGTACGGCCCCCTCCTGGCCGCCCCCGCGGACCTGACCCGGGTGAGCGCCGGGCAGTCGGCCTGGCTGGCGTCGGCCGACTTCGCCACGCTGACCACCGGCCGCATCGACGCCGTACGCGCGGCGGCCCGCACCGGCAACGCGACCCTGCGCCGGCAGCCCGCCCTCAGCGGCACCACCGCCGCGAGCACCTCCCTGCCCGACGTCCTCGACCGCGTCGAACGCTCCCTGCTCGTCGCCCGCTCCACCCTCCTGATCATCGCGCTCCAGCTCGCCCTCCTCGCCGCCTGCGCCCTGCTGCTGGTGGCCCGTCTGCTGAGCGCCGAACGCGCGGGCGAGACACGGCTGTTGCGGGCCCGCGGCGGCTCCCGGGCCCGGATCGCGGCCGTCGCCGCCCTGGAGGCGCTGTTCCTCGCCCTGCCCGCGGTGGTGGCCGCGCCGCTGCTGGCGGGCCCGCTCACCCGGCTGCTGGCACAGCGGGGCGCGCTGGCCCGCATCGGGCTGCACCTGGACGTGCCGGCCGGCGGGCGGCTCGGGGTGTGGCTGGTGGCGGCCGGAGTCGCCCTGGGCTGCGCCCTCGCCGTGACGCTTCCGGCGCTCACCTTCGAGGGCTTCCGCGCCGGCCGCGCCCGGGCCCTGCCCGCTGCGGTGCGCGCGGGCGCGGACCTGGGGCTGCTGGCGGTGGCCGGGGTGGCGTACTGGCAGCTCGGGCGGCAGGGCGCGGTGAGCGCCGGGCGGTCGGGCACGCTGGGCATCGACCCGCTGCTGGTCGCCGCGCCGGCGCTGGCGCTGCTCGCCGGCACGGTGCTGACCCTGCGCCTGCTGCCGCTCACGGCCCGGCTCGCGGAGCGGCGCGCGGCCGGCGGGCGGGGGCTCGCGGCGGCGTTCGCGGGCTGGCAGCTCAGCCGCCGGCCGACGCGCGCCGCGGGGCCGGTGCTGCTGCTGGTGCTCGCCGTCGCGCTGGGCATGCTCGCCATCGGGCAGGGCGCCTCCTGGGCACGCTCGCAGCGCGACCAGGCCGACTTCGCGGCCGGGGCGCCGGTGCGCGTGCTGGCCGCCGGCGAGGACGACCTGGGGCGCACGGAGACGTACGCGGCCGTCCCCCACGTCCGCGCGGCCACCCCCGCCGTACGCACCGAACTGCCGCTGTCCGGCGGCCGTACGGCGGCCGTGCTCGCCCTCGACACCGCCCACGCGCGGGACACGCTGCTGCTGCGCCGGGACCTGGGAACCGGGTCCACGCTCACCGGACTGGCCCCCACCGGGCACACCGCCGGGACGCACGTCCCCGCGCACACCGCCCGGCTGCGCCTGACGGCGACCCTGCGCACCTCCCGGGACCAGGGCACCGTCGGCGACGTGATCGTCACCCTGGAGGACCGCTACGGCACCCCGTTCCAGGTGCCGGCGGGCGAACTCCCCGCCGACAACCGGCCGCACACCCTGGACGTCGGCGTCGGACCGGGGCCGATGACGTTCACCGGGGTGCAGCTGGTGCTGCCCCAGCCGTTCGGCCACGCCGAGCAACAGCGCTTCTCACTCGACGAGTTGACGGCGACGGGCGCGGACGGCAGCGCGCGGCGGCTGTCCCCGCCGACCGCCTGGACGGCGGCCGTGCGCAGCGACGGGGACGTGTCGTCGCCGGTCGCGGACACCAACCCGACCCAGCCCACGGTCAGTTCGTCGGGCGTCGCCTACGGCACCGGGTACATCCCGCCCGAGGACACCTGGGCGGTCTCGTCGTTGACGGTGCGGATGCGGGTCCGCCAGCCGGCGCAGCGGCAGATCACCGCGGTCGCCACCGACCGCTTCCTGGACTCGGCGGGAGCGCGGGTCGGGCAGGAGGTCGACGTCGCGTTCGGCGGCGAGAACGTGCCGGTGCGGATCGTGCGGTCGCTGCGCGCGCTGCCGACGACCGGCGGCGCCAACGGCGGCGCCCTGCTGGTCGACCTGCCGTCCGTGAACCGGGAGTTGGAGGCGCGGTACGGGGAGAGCGTCACGCCGACCGAGTGGTGGCTGGGCGTCGACGCGGGCACGTCCGCCCGGGTCGCCGCGGATCTGCGGAAGCTGCCCGAACTCGACCCCGAGCAGGTCGTGGTGCGGGACGAGACGGCCGCGGGGCTGCGGGACGACCCGTTCGGGGCGGGCCCGGAGGCGGCGTTCGCGGTGGCGGCCGGGGTGGCCGCGGCGCTGGCCGCGGTCGGGTTCGCGGTGAGCGCGGCGGGCTCGCTGCGGGAGCGGGGTGCCGAACTCGCCGTGCTGCGGGCCCTGGGCGCGCCGCGCCGACGGCTGGCCCGGATGATCGCCGTGGAGCAGGGGGTGCTGGTGGGGCTGGCGCTGGTGGTCGGTACGGCGCTGGGGGTCGCCCTGGCCCGGGCGGTGGTCCCGCTCATCGTCCTGACCGCCCAGGCGACGCGCCCGGTCCCGGAGGTGCTGGTGCGGCTCCCGCTGCCCGGGGTGGCGGTCCTGCTGGCGGCCGTGGCGGCGGCTCCGCTGCTGGTGACGGGGGCGCTGGCGGTGCGGCGGGCGGATCCGGCGGTGTCGTTGCGGGAGGCGGGGGGTGAGTGACGTGAGAGCACGGCTCGGCGGACGGGCGCCGAACGGCGCCGTAGCCCCCTGGGTCCGCACCCGCCTGCGCACCGCCCCCGGTGCCGCCTGCGCGCTCGCCGTGCTCGTGGCGTTGACGGCGTGCCTGGCGGCCGCGTTCCCGCGCGCCGTCGACCGGTACGAGGACGCCGGACTACGCCGGGCCGTCGAGCGGGCGCGCCCGGCGAGCACCAGCGTGGGCGTCTTCGCGCGCCAGCCCGACCTCATGCGGCCGCAGCCGGTACGGGAGCAGGCCCTGCGGCCCGGAACGCTCGCCGCCCAGTACGCGAAGATCCTCGCCCGCGTCCCCCGGCCGCTGGCCGCCGACCCGCGCCAGTCGACGTACGGCGTACGCACCGCGAGCCCCCAGGCGGTGGACGACCCCTGGCTGCCCCGGCCGACCGGGCTGCCCGCGCAGATCGTCCTGGCCGCGCAGCACGATCTCGCCGGACACGCGACGGTCCGCGCCGGACGCCTGCCCCGCGCCGACGACTCGGTGACCGCCGCCACACCCGAGGTGGAGGCCGCGGTGAGCGCCGAGACCGCCGAACGCCTGCACATCAAGGTCGGTTCGGTGATCCACGTGCCCGGTGTGCAGCGCGCTCCCCTGGCGGTCCGCGTCACCGGCATCGTCACCCCGCGCGCCCCGCAGAGCGCCTACTGGGCGACCCAGCCGCTCCTGCACACGCCCAGCCTGGTGCTCGTGCCGGGCGGCGGCGCCGACGGCGACCGGTACTGGCTCGGCACCCTCCTGCTCGCCCCGGAGGCGGCCCCGGCGATGCTGGGCACGGCCGGAAACCCCTGGCGCTACTGGCAGTTGGCGCCCGCGACCGGCGACCTGCACGCCTACCAGGTGACCGGCCTGCGGTCCGCGCTCGCCTCCCTGGAGGGCGGCCCGGCGCTGCGCGGCATCCGCACGCTGACCGACTCCACCGCGGACGTGGACACCGATTTCGACGACGTGCTGGGCGATTTCGCGGACCTGCGCGACGGCGTCCGCCCGCTCGTCGCCGTCGCCGCCTTCGGCACCGGCACGGTCGCCGCGGTCGTCCTGCTCATGGCGGGCGGCCTCACCGCCGACCGCCGCCGCACCGAACTGACCCTGCTGCGCGCCCGCGGCGGCTCCCTGCGGGGCATGACGGCACGCCTGCTCGCGGAGACGGCGGTGGTCGCGCTGCCGGCGGGGGCGGCGGGCCTGGCGGTCGCCCTGCTCGCGCTGCCGGACGCCCGCCTGCCGTACGCCGTGGGCGCGGCGGTGGCGGTGACGGTCACCGCCTGCCTGGCCCTCCCCCTGCGCGCCGCGTCCGCGCACCGGGTCGTCCGGCTGCACGACGGCCGTACGGACGTCGTGTCCCTACGGCCGTCCCGGCGCCGTACGGTCGCGGAGCTCACCCTGGTCGCGGTGGCGCTCGGCGCGGTGGAGACCCTGCGCCGGCAGGGCGCCGACGGCGACCAACTGGCCGCCCTCGCCCCGGTGTCGGTGGGAGTGGCGGCGGCCCTGCTCCTGGTCCGCCTCTACCCGCTCCCCCTGCGCGGCCTGGCCCGTCCGGCCGCCCGGCTGCGCGGTGCGGTCGGCCCGCTGTCCCTGGCCCGCGCGGGCCGCACCTCCACCTCGGCCGTCCTGCCCCTGCTGGCGCTGCTGACGGCGCTGACCACGGCGGCGTTCGGCGGCTCGGTCCTGGCGGGTGTGCGCGACGCCCGCGCCCACGCGGCGCTGCTGGCGGTGGGCGCCGACGCGCGCGTGGAGGGAACGGGCGCCCTGCCCACCGGACTTGGGGAACGCATCCGGCGATCGCCCGGCGTACGGGGCCTGACCGCGGTGGCCGTCGCGTACCAGGCGAAGCCGCATGCCGAGGAGCGGTCGGTGCCGCTGGCGGGCGTGGACCCGGGCCCGTACGCGCAGTTGGCGCGCCGGACGGGCCTCGGGGCTTTCGGCGCCGGTGAGTTGAGGGCGCGGGAGGCCGACGGGGCGCTGCCGGCGCTGGCCTCCCCCACGGTCGCCCGGACCTACGGCACCCGGCCCTTCCCGGTGCGCCTGGAGGACGGCACCCAGGTCACCGTCCGCATCACGGCCGTACGGGACCGCACGCCCGCCGTGCCCGGCGACGACTTCCTGGTCGTCGACCGCGCCGGGCTGAGCCGGGAGGCGGCCCGGCCGACCGTGCTGCTGCTGACCGGCGCCCGCCTGGACGTGGGCGCGCTGCGGCGGGCGGCGGGCGGCGCGAGCGTCCGGACGCGGGCCGAGGAGGAGGCCCGGTACGTGGACTCGCCCCTGCAGTCCGGCGCCGAGCGCGTGTACACGGCGGCGGTGGCCGCGGGGGCGGGGTACGCCGTACTGGCCCTGCTCCTGTCCCTGGTCCGGGCCGCCCCCGAACGCCGTGCCCTCCTGGCCCGCCTGCGCACCATGGGCCTGACCCGCGCGCAGGGCCGCCGCCTGCTGGTCCTGGAGTCCCTGCCGCAGGCGGCCCTGGCGGCGACCGGCGGCGCGCTGACGGGTTGGGCGACGATCCACCTCCTGTCCCCCGGCATCGACCTCACGACCATCGCCCTCGCCTCCGCCCAAACACCCCTGGGCGAGGCCCGGTTGCGCCCCGACACCCTGTCCCTGACCCTCCCGGCACTGGCGATCCTGACGGTGACGGTGGGGGTGGCGGGGATGCAGGCGTGGTGGACGGGACGCCGGAGCTCGGTGGCGGAGCTGCGGGTGGGGGACGGGCGTTGAGACGAGATGGGGATACGCCGAAGGGCCGGGCATCGAGGCGAAAAGGGGACACGCCGAAGGGCCGGGCACCGAGGCGAAAAGGGGATACGCCGAAGGGCCGGCGACGAGCGGCACGAGTCGGTGCGAGTCGAGGGGACGGGCGTTGAGGCGATGAGCGGTATGAGTCGAGGAGACCTTGGATGACGACGACCAACCCCACCCTCGCCGACCTGGCGCACCGCGCCGCCGAGAAGCGCAACCGTCCCGCCTACGGCCACGACGCCCTGATCACCTGCGACCGCCTGGTCCGCATCTTCACCACCGACGGCATCGAGGTCCAGGCCCTCCAGGGCCTCGACCTGCTGGTCCGCGAGGGCGAGCTGATGGCGCTGGTCGGCGCCTCCGGCAGCGGCAAGTCCACCCTCATGAACATCCTCGCCGGCCTGGACACCCCCACCGCCGGCGCCGCCCGCGTGGCCGGCCACGACCTGCTGACGATGACCGCCAGGGACCGCCTGACCTACCGCCGCACCACCGTCGGCTTCGTCTGGCAGCAGACCTCCCGCAACCTGCTCCCCTACCTCACCGCCGCCCAGAACGTCACCCTCCCCATGCAGCTGTCCGGCACCCGCAAGGGCCGCCGCTCGAGAGCCGAACGCGCCATGGAACTACTGGAGTTGCTGGAGGTGGCCGACTGCCACAGCCGCCGCCCGCACCAGTTGTCCGGCGGCCAGCAGCAACGCGTCGCCATCGCCGTGGCCCTCGCCAACGACCCCGCGGTCCTGCTCGCCGACGAACCCACCGGCGAACTCGACTCGCACACCGCGGAACAGATCTTCGGCGCCTTCCGCGCCGCGAACGAACACCTCGGCACGACCATCGTCATCGTCACCCACGACCAGGCCGTGGCCGGCGAGGTCCGCCGCACGGTCGCCATCCGCGACGGCCGCACGTCCACGGAGGTCCTGCGCCGCAGCGAGGTCGACGAGGTCACCGGCCACGAGACGGTCGTCGCCCGCGAGTACGCCATGCTCGACCGCGCCGGCCGCCTCCAGCTCCCCGCCGAGTACACGGAGGCGTTGGGCATGCGCGACCGGGTGGCGCTGGAACTGGAGCGGGACCACATCGCCGTATGGCCGGACGACAGTGCGGACGGGCGGTGACCGGGCTCAGCGGACGCTGACGCCGAGGAGGGCGCCGGCCCCCGCCCGCCGTACGGCGATCGATCCGTAGGGCGTACGCAGCCGCAGCCACGGGCCCGACGAGAACAGGTCGGCCGGCGTCCCGGCCCTCAGGAAGCCCACGGACTGCGCCGCGTGCACGGCCCGGACCGGAAGGGGTGTCTCGCCGACCGTGCGGGACCAGATCTCCCGCCCGATCCGGTCGAGTTCGGCCCTCGTACGCCGCTCCGGCGCCAACTCCCTTGTGCGGGACCGGAATTCGGCCACCGCCGCGCCGACCATCGCGCGCAGCGCGTCCGGCGCGGGCAGTCCGGGCTCCGGCCGCCATCCGCCGCGCGGCGGCAGCACCCCCGCCCACGGCGGCCCGGTGACGGCTCCCGGAACGCCCGCCGTGGCGCCCGACTCGTCGATCGTTTCCAGGAGTTCACCGGCGGAGACGGTCACGTCGAGCGTGACGTCGAGGCCGTTCTCGTACGGCTTGGCGAGCCGCACCGCGCGGATCGCGAGCACCTCGAAGGAGGCCGGCCGCCCGAAGACGGCGAGCGCGGTACCGGCCGCCTGGAGCCGGACCGCGGCCGCGCGGTCGTAGTGGAGCAGCCGGGAGAGGAAGGCCGCGAGGTCCGCCGCCTCCCCCTCGTCGGCGAGGTGGAGGACCGTCATGCGGCGACGGCCTCCTCCTCGTCGTCATCCATGTCGTCGTCGTCCATGTACTCCCGGAGGAACTCCCGTTCCTCCGCGGTGATCCGGCGGGGCCGCTGCGCCTCGAAGTCGAACGGCACGATCACCGTGGAGGCGCGCACATAGACGACGTCGCCGTCCTTCACCTCGTAGGAGAGGGTGAAGGAAGCGGCCCGTATCTCGGTGACCCACAGCTCGATGTCCACCGGGTGGTGCCGGTGGACGAGCTGCCGTTTGTAGTCGATCTCGTGCCGGGCCACCACCGACCCCTGCTTGAAGTCCTTCTCCGGGCGGAAGAGGAAGTCGATACGGGCCTCCTCCAGGTAGCGCAGGAAGACCACGTTGTTGACGTGGCCGTACGCGTCCATGTCGGCCCAGCGCAGGGGGCAGCGGTAGATGTGACGCAAGGTCGATCAGCCCCGGGTCAGCTTCTTGTAGGTGGCCCGGTGCGGACGCGCGGCGTCCGGACCCAGCCGCTCGATCTTGTTCTTCTCGTACGACTCGAAGTTGCCCTCGAACCAGAACCACTTGGAGTCACCCTCGTAGGCGAGGATGTGCGTGGCGACGCGGTCCAGGAACCACCGGTCGTGGGAGACGACCACGGCGCAGCCGGGGAACTCCAGCAGCGCGTTCTCCAGGCTGGAGAGCGTCTCCACGTCGAGGTCGTTGGTGGGCTCGTCGAGGAGCAGCAGGTTGCCGCCCTGCTTCAGGGTCAGCGCGAGGTTGAGCCGGTTGCGCTCACCACCGGACAGGACGCCGGCCGGCTTCTGCTGGTCGGGGCCCTTGAAGCCGAAGGCGGAGACGTAGGCGCGGGAGGGCATTTCGACCTGGCCCACGTTGATGTAGTCCAGCTCGTCCGAGACGACGGCCCACAGGGTCTTCTTCGGGTCGATGTTCTCGCGGCTCTGGTCGACGTACGAGATCTTGACGGTCTCGCCGACCTTGATGGTGCCGGAGTCCGGCTCCTCGAGCCCCTGGATCATCTTGAACAGGGTCGTCTTGCCGGCGCCGTTCGGGCCGATGACGCCGACGATGCCGTTGCGCGGCAGCGTGAAGGAGAGGTCGTCGATGAGCACCTTCTCGCCGAAGGCCTTGCTGAGGTTGTTGACCTCGACGACGACGTTGCCCAGGCGCGGGCCCGGCGGGATCTGGATCTCCTCGAAGTCCAGCTTCCGCATCTTCTCCGCCTCGGCGGCCATCTCCTCGTACCGCGCGAGTCGGGCCTTGGACTTGGCCTGGCGCCCCTTGGCGTTCGACCGCACCCACTCCAGCTCTTCCTTGAGCCGCTTCTGCCGCTTGGCGTCCTTCTGACCCTCGACCTTGAGGCGCGCGGCCTTGGTCTCCAGGTAGGTGGAGTAGTTGCCCTGGTAGGGGTAGGCGCGGCCGCGGTCGAGTTCGAGGATCCACTCGGCCACGTTGTCGAGGAAGTACCGGTCGTGGGTGATGGCGACCACGGTTCCGGCGTACTTCGCGAGGTGCTGCTCCAGCCAGTTCACCGACTCGGCGTCGAGGTGGTTGGTGGGCTCGTCGAGGAGCAGCAGGTCGGGCGCCTCCAGCAGCAGCTTGCACAGCGCCACGCGACGCCTCTCACCGCCGGAGAGGTTGGTGACGGGCCAGTCGCCGGGCGGGCAGCCCAGGGCGTCCATGGCCTGCTCCAGCTGGGCGTCCAGGTCCCAGGCCTCGGCGTGGTCCAGCTCCTCCTGGAGCTTGCCCATCTCCTCCAGCAGCGCGTCGGAGTAGTCGGTGGCCATCAGCTCGGCGATCTCGTTGAACCGGTCGAGCTTGCCCTTGATCTCGGCGACACCCTCCTGGACGTTCTCCAGGACGGTCTTCTCCTCGTTCAGCGGGGGCTCCTGGAGCAGGATGCCGACGCTGTACCCGGGCGACAGGAAGGCGTCGCCGTTCGACGGCTGCTCGATCCCCGCCATGATCTTCAGCACGGTCGACTTGCCGGCACCGTTCGGGCCGACGACACCGATCTTCGCTCCCGGCAGGAAGTTCAGGGTGACATCATCGAGGATCACCTTGTCGCCGTGCGCCTTGCGCGTCTTGCGCATGGTGTAAATGAACTCAGCCAAGAGAAACCGTCCGGCAGCTTGAAATCTGGCAGTGGGCAGATACACCCCATCTTGCCGTACGGCTACCCCTGGGCGGAAACGCGTATGGCCGAGGGCCTGTGACCTGGGGTTTTCGTGTACGCCGACGGGGCGGCCGGCTCGCGTTCGCCGTCCGGGAGGACGGCCGCCCGCTGGGGTCTGCCTCACTGGAGCCGGGGACCGCCCCGCCGATGCCGTCCCATGGCCGGACGAGAACCGGCACCGACCGGGTCTGTCGATTTCCGTCCGAGACGGATCGCATTTGCCGGGCCCTGCAATTCAGGAAAAACAATGCCGCAGCGCTGTGTGATATACGCCTCCGTGGGCATAACAGGCGCTACAGCAATATCCCAGAATGCGGGGAAAACATGGTCGATCCCATCACCGCGACGATTGCCCTGATCGCCAAGAGTGCCCTTGCCGCGAAAGGAGCCGGCGCCGCGCACGCCGTCTACTACGGCTCCCACGCAGGCGCCTCCGCCGCTGCCGCGCACGGTGGCCTGCACGCGGGAGCGGTGCTCGGGGGCATCGCGCACCAGGCCGGGGGCATCCTGGCCGTCAAGGTCGCGGCCACGACCGTGGCCGGGGTGACGTTCCTCAACCTGTATCGCCGGGCGACCGACGACGCCTATGACGTCGTCAAGCGCAGGTTCGGTCGGACATGGCTCTCGCCGAACGAAAAGCGCGAGATCCTGGACAGCGCGTACACGGCAGCGAAGAACGATCTTCAGGCCAGGGGCATTTTCATCAGCGAGCAGACGATGCGGGAAGCCAACAGCCTTTACCGGCGGGAAAGGTACACGCTCGGCGCGTGAATGCGCAGAAAAGGAAAAGGTGCGGACCTCGTCCGCACCCTTTCTCTCGGTTCTGGACCTACCCCTGCGTCTCCTTCTTGCGGACCAGCACCAGCGCCGCCCCGCCGATCACCACCAGGCCGATGGCGATGCCCGTGATCAGCGGGGTCGCCGTGGAGCCGCCCGTCGCGGCGAGGTTGGTGTCGTCGGCCGCGGTGCTGCCGCCCACCGTCGCGGGACTCGGCTCGCTCAGGATCTGGGTCGCGTCGCCGCCCGTTCCCACGGCCTGGGTCGTCTTGCAGTCGAGGACCCCGGTGAAGCGCTGCTCGAAGCCGGACGGCCCCGTGATGGTGAAGTCGTACGCCTGGTCCTCCTGCAGCACGATGGTCACCGTGCGCGACTCACCCGCCGGGATGCTGTGCTCGACGCCCATGAGCTCGAAGGTGAACTCCTCGTCGCCCCGGTTCGTCGCCGTGATGTCCACGCCGCCCTTGGCGCAGTTCTTCACCGCCGACAGGGCCGGTATGGCCCCCTGCTTCGCCCACACCGCACTCGCCGTCGCCGAGACCGTCGACTCGCTGGACCCGGCGAGGATCTGCGTCTGACTGCGGCTCTCGGAGGTGAAGGCGCGGCCCACCGGGACGGTGGTCGACGCCTGCGCGGTGAGCTCGGCCGAGCCGTCCGCCGCGTCCTCGGGGACGTCGAAGAAGACCTGGCTGCCGTCGACCGCGCTGGTCAGCGGCTTGCCGTCCTTGCCGACGAGCCGTACGCCGCTGATCGCCGCGTCCACCGGCGGCGTCAGCGTCACCGCGGCCGCGTTGGTGTGCACGGTGACCGGGCCGAGCAGCTCCCCGGGGTGCCCGGAGACGGCGGGCGGGTCGAGCGTCAGCGACGCCCGGGGCTCGGCCACGTCGACCGCGTTCTTCTGGAGGTAGTCCGCGAGCTTCTCGGCGCCCGGGTCGACGGCGTCGACGTCGGCGCCGTCCGAGTAGCGCCAGATGGCCACCTGGGTGCCGGCCGCCGCGTCCTGCTCGGTCAGGCCGCCCTTGACGCCGGCCTTGGCGGCCAGCGACGCGAGGTCGTTGACCTGGGGGTAGGAGTTCTGCAGGATCCAGCGGATCCGGCCGGCGTTCTTGTTGGCGCCGAGCGAGGTGCCGCTCCACGGCGTCTCGTGGTACTTGGCGTCCCGCTGCGTGGGGTTGTGGATGTCGACGCAGTACGTCTGCAACATCCCACCGCCGTCCACCGACATCTCGAACAGCCCGGCCGAGACCTGCTCGTCGCCGCCGTCGTCGTGGATCACGGCGGCGCCGTACGTCTTGAGGCCGCCTATGGTGGCCGTCGCCCCGCCCTGGCCCTGTGTCGTCTCCTCGGCCGCGGCGGCCGTCCCGGCCCCGGTCAGCACTCCGGCGGCGAGCAGCCCGGACGCGAGCGCGGCGGCGGCGAGGCGGGCCGCCCCTCGCCCGCGCAGGGACAGCGCAGAGAACGAAGCAAACACCAAATTCCCCTTCGAGCAGGACCATTGGCGTGGGGGGTGTGGTCCCACCAGCAGAATCCGAAGCCCCGAGAACCCCCGGAGCTCTCAGGTCCAGAGAACCCCCGGAGCTCTCAGGCCCCGAGAGCCCCGAGAGCCCCGAGAGCCCCGAGAGGCTCGGAAGCCTTGCCCGGCATCCTAGGGACGCCGCCGCACCACGATTCCCGGTCGTACCGTCACACCGGTGATCCGACTCGGAATCGTTATCGCCTACACAGCCTGTGAGCAGGGCTTATCGACAAATCCACCGGCTGTTCGCAATGCATCGGCCGATAAGCCGCACTCGTCTCATCTCAGGATGTTGCCTGACATCACGTCACCACAGCGGGCTCCGACTCCTGTTGAGCCGCCGGCTCGTCCGCATCCCCAGCCGGCGTCTCCCAGTTGGGCTCCGGCTGCTGAGGTGTGGTGACGGCGGTCCCTTCCGGCCGTGCCGCCCGCCGGAAGGCCGACGTGCCGCGCGCCAGGTCGTGGCCGATCGCCACCGCGTCGAGGTCCGCCGACGTCCAGCTCTGCCCCTCGCGCACGTCCGTGCGCACCTTCAGCCTGCCCTGCACGATCACGGGGTCGCCCACGTTGAGCGACGCCGCCGCGTTCGTGGCCAGCTGCCGGTTGGCCCACACGGTGAAGAAGTTGGTGTGGCCGTCGGTCCAGACGTTCTTCTCCCGGTCCAGATAGCGCGCGGTCACCGCGAGCCGGAACCGCGCCGACGGCCCCGAGGCGAGCTCCCGGTACACCGGCTGGGTCGCCACGTTGCCCACGGCGCAGATGATCGTCTCGTTCATCGCGTATCGCTTCCCTCCCTGACACGCGTACGGGCCCCTCCCGTACGGCTGCCCCGACACGCGTACGGGCCCGTCCCGTACGGCTGCGTCTGCCGCCGCGACCACGCCGTTCGCGATCGCCGCACCGCCAGACTGCCTCCGTCGGGCCGGGCCCGCAGAGCGCTGTGGATCACCGCCCGCCTGTGGAAAAACCCATCACCCGGACGAGGGACAGGTGATCGACGCGCCGCCGTTCACCTCGCCCCCGCCCCGACCCCCGTGACCCGGCCGTACTGCTCGCGCACCTCCCGGTAGCGCAGCAGTTCCGCCGCCACCGGATCCAGCACCCGGGCCCGTCCGCACCCGGCCGCCGCCTCCCGCAACCGCCGTTCCGCCTCCGTGCCGTACCGCCGGGCCGGCCCCCGCGCCGCCATCCGGCAGCCCCACTCCACGAGCGGCCCGCCGATGATCCCGGCCACCATCAGCAGCACCGGCACCCCGAGGTTGGGCGCCATGAATCCGATGATCTGACCCAGCAGCCACAGTCCGCCCACGACCTGGAGGATCGTCATGGACGCCTGCGCCAGTACGGCCGCAGGCCACCAGCCGGGCCGCGGCGGCCGCCCCGGCGGCAGTCCGGCCCGCGCCGCCAGGTCGTCCAGCGCCTCGGGCAGCCCCTGGGAGCCTCGTACGGCCGCCTCGCGCACCGCCTGCGCCCACGGCGCGGGCAGCCCGGCCGAGGCCCGGTCCGCGAGTGTCCGTACGGCGTGCTCGACGCGCTGGCGGGCCGTGGCCTCCTCGTCCACCTGCGCCCGCACCGGCAGCCGTCCGGTGGGGGCTTCCCGCCGGTCGTGGTACCACCGCCACAGCCGCAGCCAGGGCGTCCCGCACGCGCGGTTGGCGTTGCGCATCCAGGCGCGTTCGGCGGCCTCGCCCGCCGCGGTGGCGCCGACCGCGTCCGCGAGCCGGGCGGCGAACTCGTCGCGCGCCTCCTCGCTCAGCCCGGTCCGCCGGCGTGTCGCGTACACCGGCCACAGTCCGGCCGCCGCGGCGTCCACGTCGGCGGCGATCCGCCGCGCGGGTGCACCGCGTTCGGTCACGAACTGGCCGAGCGCCTCGCGCAGTTCGCCGACGCCGTCACCGGTGAGCGCGGACAGCGCCAGCACGGTGGCACCCGGCTCGCCGTACTCCCCCAGGGCGATCCCGTCCTCGTCGAGCAGCCGCCGCAGGTCGTCGAGGACCTGCTCGGCGGCCTCTCCGGGCAGCCGGTCGACCTGGTTGAGGACGACGAACATGACCTCGGCGTGGCCGGCCATGGGCCGCAGATAGCGCTCGTGGAGGATGGCGTCGGCGTACTTCTCGGGGTCGACGACCCACACGACCGCGTCGACGAGCGCGAGGATCCGGTCCACCTGCTCGCGGTGCTGCACGGCCGCCGAGTCGTGGTCGGGCAGGTCGACGAGGACGAGCCCGCGCAGCTGCGCGTCCGCGTCGCCGTTGTGCAGCGGGCGGCGGCGCAACCGGGGCGGGATGCCGAGCCGTTCGATGAGGCTCGCCGCCCCGTCGCTCCAACTGCACGCGATGGGCGCGGCGGTGGTGGGCCGTCGTACGCCCGTCTCCGAGATGGTCACCCCGGCCAGCGCGTTGAACAGCTGCGACTTGCCGCTGCCGGTCGCGCCCGCGATGGCGACGACGGTGTGCTGCCCGGACAGCCTGCGCCGCGCCGCCGCCTCGTCCAGCACCCGTCCGGCCTCGGCGAGGGTCCTGCTGTCGAGGCGGGTGCGCGAGAGCCCGACGAGCTCGCGCAGCGCCTCCAGACGGGCGCGCAGGGGGCCGTCGTAGGCGAGGGGCGCGGGCGTGTGGTTGCGGGTCTCCACGGCGGCGGGCTCGGCGGCGGTGGCGTCGGCGGTGACCCGCCGGGCGATCAGCCCGTCGTCCCAGGGGCCGGCGGAGTCCGTAGCGTCCGTAGCGTCCGTGGCGCACGAAGAGCCCGGGTCCGTACGACCGGAGGTGGCGGAGTCCTTACGACCGGAGGTGGCGGAGTTCTTACGAGCGGAACCGCCCGCACCCGTACGGCGGCGGCGGCTGGTGTCGCAGTCGTCGTCCACGCGTGCGTGGCCGCTCTCTTCAGGGCCGTCGTCGCTCCCTCCGGAGATGCCGTTTTCGGAATCGTTCTCCCCGGGGAGGGCGTTTTCGTGGTCGTCGTCCTTGGTCACCGTGTCCCCCGCGTGGTCGGCGTGCTCGGTGTGGTCCTGGTCAGTGACGGCGGTCACCGGTCACCTCTCCTTCTGCAGTACGGACAGCGCGGCGATGAGTTCGGCCTGCGGCTCGGGGTGGACGTCGAGGGCGTCGAGGGGCGCGAGACGACGCTCGCGCTCGGCGTGCAGCACGCGGTCCACGTGCTCGGCGAGCAGACGTCCGCCACGGTCGCGCAACCGCAGCGCGCCGTGCGCGCCGATCCGCTCGGCGAGCCCCTCGCCGGCCGAACGCGCCCGCCGTCCGCCGAGCAGCGCCGTGGCGACCAGCGCGGCGACCGCCTCGGGATCCGGTGCGGCACCGCGGTCGAGGTCGCGCACCTCGTCCTCGGCGAACTCCTCCAACTCCCGCCGCCAGCGCCGTACGGCCAGACCGATCCGGTGTTCGGCGCTCTCCAGGGAGGGATCGCGGTCGGCGAGTTCGGGGGCGTGCGAGGCCGGTTCGCGCCGCCAGGCCTCGTCGACGCGCTCGTCGGCGGCGGTGACCGCGCACAGCAGCAGCGCCGCCAGGCTCTCCACGAGGGCGTCCAGGAGCTCGCCGGCGGTGCAGTCGAGCGGGAACGCGCGCCAGCGCTTGAGGGCGTCCCCGGCGAGTACGGCGCCGGCCTGCAACCGCCCTCGCACGCGCGCGTGCTCGCTGTCGTAGGCGGCGTCGACGGCGGAGGTGAGGCGCAGCGCGGCGGCGTACTGCGCGGCGGCGGCGCCGGCCAGTTCGGGCATGCGGGACTTGAGCGAGTCGAGTACTCCACGGGCGGTACGGGCCATGGCGTACTGGCGTGCGGCGGGGTCCTGGGCGTGGTGCACGAGCCAGGTCCTCAGCGACGCCACGGCGGTGGCCGGCAGCAGGCCGCCGCCCCAGGCGGACTCGGGCAGTTCGGGCACGGTGAAGCGCGGCACGTCGCCGAGGCCGGCCTTGGTCAGGAGCGCGGCGTACTGCCGGGACACCTCGGAGACCACCTGGTGGGGCACCCGGTCCAGGACGGTCACGAGGGTGGCGTCGTACTCCTTGGCGGTGCGCAGCAGATGCCAGGGCACGGCGTCGGCGTAGCGCGCGGCCGTGGTGACCATCACCCAGATGTCGGCGGCGCAGATGAGTTCGGCGGCCAGGACGCGGTTGTCGGCGACGAAGGAGTCGACGTCGGGCGCGTCGAGGAGGGCGAGTCCGCGCGGGAGCGTGTCGGCGGTCTCGACGCGCAGCACGCGCGCGGGGTCCTCGCCGGGCAGCAACAGGTCGTCGGACGGCTCCCGGTGGGGCACCCACACGCGCGTGAGGTCGGGCAGTACGCGCATGCCGCTGAACCAGTGATGGTCCTCCGGATGGCACACCAGCACCGGCGTCCGGGTGGTCGGCCGCAGCACGCCGGCCTCGCTCACGCGCCGCCCCACAAGGGAGTTGACGAGGGTCGACTTGCCGGCCCCGGTCGAGCCGCCGACCACGGCCAGCAAGGGCGCTTCGGGCTCCCTCAACCGGGGCACCAAGTAGTCGTCGAGCTGTGCGAGCAGTTCGTCGCGGTTGGCACGCGCGCGTGGCGCCCCCGCCAGGGGCAGCGGGAAGCGTGCGGCGGCGACACGGTCGCGGAGGGCGGAGAGTGCGTCGAGCAGCTGAGGCCGTACGTCCAAGGTCACCACATGCGAAGAATGCCCAATTTTAGGGGATATCTAAAGCATATGGGCATGTCTGCGCGCCGACTGGACACAAGGGACGGAAGGGGCGACTGGGACGAGGGCAAAGCCCAGGCATAACGAGTGCACAACACCCGGTGCGCGAGGCGCCAAAAGCGATGCACGATTCGTACCTGCCTGCGATTATCAGGACCGCTTCACCGAACCTCCACATCGAGCCACGGAGGCGAAGCAACAGGGACAAGGTCGCGGGAGCCCTATCCTTGTCCCCGGCAACGTCACGGAACGGCCCACACCCGGGCACCCACGACAGAGGCCACCACACCGGCCCCCGTAGCTCAGTGGATAGAGCAGGCGCCTTCTAAGCGCTTGGCCGCAGGTTCGAGTCCTGCCGGGGGCGCCGCCGCTACTTTGCGTGTTTCCGCAGGTCAGATGGGGCATCCGCCGCGACGATGTCGCCGCCGGCAAAACCGGCGCCCTGTTCACCCGGGCCGAGGGCCGCGACGCCATCGACGTCGACGGCCTGCTCAGGACCGGCTACAGCCGCGAGCGCTGATCGAACTCGCCACACAGGACGACGCCGGATCCGACCGACGGATGTTCGCCGACGCCCTCCGCCGTGTGCAGCGCTGCACCGACCAGCAACATGCCGCCTACGTCCTCGACACCCAGGCAGCCGCCGCGCCCCGCCAGCAGTTCAACGACTGGCAACAACTGCACGGCTGGCACCCCGGCCGCCGCCGCGAGACGTCCGGTGGCCCGTCGTACCCGGCAGGCAGCCGAGCAGACGGCACAACTGCCTGGCGGGGTCGGAAAGGCCCTGGCAGGCCAGGGCGAGAACCGCGCTCACCGATGGGGTCCTGTCCTCCGAGTGTGGTTGGCCGCCGGTGCCGAATACCAGTACCGCGTCGTTGAGGCTCAGCTGAGGGCGCTTCTCCACCAGCCCTTCGCCGGCCGCGCGCAGCGCCAGCGGCAGGCCGCTGCGGATCCCGAGCAGCGCCCGGGCCGCGCCGTCCGCGTCCGTGACGCGCCAACTGCGTACGACCTCGACCGCCGATCGCTCGTCGAGCGGTTTGGGGGGAAGGGCCACCACCACGCCGTCCCATGGCCGGCCCCGGCAGGCCGGTGCGGCTGGGGAACACGAACAGACCGGTGGCCGGGGCGGACTTCGGCTGTCTGACGGGGCGTCGTCGATGACGAGGGTGTCGCCTGCGGCGGTGACAGTGCGGAAGAGCGCGGTTCGCTCGCGCAGGTCCGTCTGCCTTCCAGGACGGCGCAGAGGTGACTGCCGGGGTAGGACGGCTCAAGCGCCCTGGCGGCGCTGTCCGTGCCGAAAACCCTGTCCGCGCAGGTCAGGGTTTCGGCACGGACACACCAGCGCAGGACCACAGGCCAGGACGCGCTCACCGCCTCACGACCGCTCAGCTACCTCGGCGGGCTCGCTCGACGATCTCGTCCTCCTTGAGCGGCACATCGTGGTGACTGAGGCAGATCGGCACCTGGATCTTGCTGAATCCGGTCCCCTCGCTTGCGGCGTTGAACATGCCGGCCTTGAGGCCGGCGAGGTTGTCGAGGACTGCGTTCCGCGCCTGTGCCATGGTCTTGGCCGCCTCGATGTGGGCGGGTTGTGTGAGCCGGCCGATGAACTGGTTCACGGTGTTGCCCAGCGCCTGGTTGTGGATCCCCCTGGGGAGCTGTGAGGCGAGGACCATCCCGAGTCCGTACTTGCGTATCTGGCGGATGAGTTCGACCGTGCTGTCCGTACTCGGATTCGACGCACCGGAGGGCACGAAGTTCTGCGCCTCGTCCATGACCAGCAGCCCGCCCAGGGCACGGTCGCCGACCGGGTGTGCCCTGAACCATGAGAACAAGGTCGCCTGGAGGCGGCTGACGAATTGGGCCGGTCCATCGCCGGACAGGCCGATGAAGCTGATCACCGAGATACGGGCGGCCTTTCCCGGCGACGGGATCAGGAGCATGCCTGGATCGGCGGGTGCGCCGGACTCCCCGAACAGCGGGTCGGTTTCCATCGCGGCTTCCAGCGTGTCCGCCATCTGAACCGCGAAGCGGCTGGTCCTGCTGTTCACGATGTCGCTCGGGGGCTCGGCGAGCAGCTCGACGAAACCGGCCAGGGTCTTGCCGCCGTCGCGCGCGTACCGTTCGAGGGCACGTTTGAGGACCCCCAGCTGCTGGGTCGCGCGAGCACTGCTGCCGCGTACACCGGCATGTGGCGCGAGTGAGGTCACGGTCGACCTGACCAGACGGGGGAAGTCGTCCTCGTCGTCGAGGACGGGACCGAAGTCGGGAAGCGGGTAGAAGGAGATCGGACGCCCCCGGTTCAGACCCGGTGTCCACACCACCACTTCGACATCCGCGAAATAGCGTCGGGCCTCGCGCTCATGGTCGTCCGTCCAACCCTTCGGCGGGCGCGACCAGGGGTCGCCGAGCCGTGCGAGGTCGTCGTTCGGATCCAGCACGATCGCCGAGACGCCGCGCAGAGCGCACTGCTCCACAAGCCGCTTGATCAGGACCGTCTTGCCCGATCCCGCCCCGCCCACCACCGCGGTGTGCATCCGGAGCCGTTCCATGGGCACCGCGAACGAACGGCCGCCCCGGACCGTGGTTCCGACGACGATGTCGGTACGAGCGGGCTCGGCGTCCTCCGGTGTGCCCGCCGCATCCACCGCCGCCCTGGAGCCGACTTCCGTGGTCGCGATGCCGAGATGCTGCCGCAGGTCTGCCAGCACCGGCGCGAAGACCTCGATGCGGGAAGCGGGGCGCTCCTGTCGCAGCCATTCGTCCAGGCCTGGCGTACGGTCGTCGAGCATGGCCCGGAGGGCGGCCAGGGTCCGGAGGTCGGCGGCGCCGATCGGTAACGACACCCCGCCCCGCGCCTCGAAGTCGTCCTTGATGTCCTTGGTCTTGGGGCCGCTCGGGTACGGCGTGTTCCGCAGCAGGATCAGCCGGCGGCTCGCCAGGTCGGCCGTCAGGCCGGCCTCCACGGCCGCGTTACGGATCCGGTTCTGGGCGGCGATGGCGTTGTTCGCGGCGATCGCCCGGAAGGACCAGTGGAATTCGTTCTCGCTGGCCTCGTCCACGACATAGCGCAACCGGGCGTGCAACGCCGCCTTGCGGCCGAAGTCGGTCTCGATGGAGAACCGCGTCTCGTCGGCACCCAGTTCCCTGACCAGACTCCGCAGCCCCGCGCCCAGCAGGGCAGGCATCAACCCGTCCTCGGTGGTGGGGTCGAGCGGCCCGAGGTCGTCCGCCTCGGCACGGAGCTTGTCGAAGGGCTCCGTGAGGGTGCTCGGGTTGACGGCCCTCGCCGGTGCGGGCGGTGCGGCCGCCGTGGGCTCTGCGCCTGCCAGGGAGATCAGTTCGGCCACCGTGCCGGTCTGCAGACACGCCTCGATGTGCTTCTGGACCCGGATGAGCAGCCGCCGTGCGGTGTAACGGTGTGGGGCTTCGGCCAGCGCCGCCGAGGTGACCGGCCAGGTGGGATACGGCGGAGTGAACCCCACCGACTCGTAGGAGGCCCGGAAGCGGCTGCTGACGATGGCGGCGGCGGTGGCCTCGTCGGGAATCGCGCCGAGCGTCGGCAGAACCTCGAACCGGTCCAGGGCCGACCGGACCGCCGCCCGGGAAATCTGCTCCCAGGTGTCCTCGTGGCACGCCACGACCATCAGGGTCCGGCGGGCTTCCTCCCGCAGTTCCATCAGGCCGGTGGCGATCTCACCGCTCAGCCGCTTCGCGGCCCGGCCCTCGCCGGAGGCGGGCGACGTCAGCGACGACGTCTCCGCGGCGGACACCAGGGTGTCAAGCTGGTCGAAGGCGAAGACCAGCGGTCCGACCAGGGCGAACAGGCGCGTCAGATCGCGGAGGACGAGTTGAGCCTGTCGCACGCCTGGCGACATCCCCCAGGCGGCGCGCTTGTCCCCGTCGTCGTCGTTGAGCGCGAAGTAGGCCCTGCCGATCTCCACGCGATCGCCGGTGGAGGCTATGAGCGCCAGCGCGCGGGCCGTGTCCGCGGCCTCGTTGCCCACCTGCCGGTCGATGGTCCGGATACCCCGGACGAACGCATCGACATGGGCGCGCGTCAACTCGCGCCGGCCAGTGACGGCGGTATGGGTGTCCGTGTCCAGACGAGCCTGACGCGAAAGCCTGTCGAGCAGGCGAATCAGTTGTTCCTGGCCGCCTTCATCCTCCCGGTAGAGACTGTCGACGAGACTGTTGGCGGCGCTCTCCCAGAAGTTCCGGCCGGTGACCAGCTTGATGTAGAAGAAAGAGCCGCCGCGCTCCTGGATCTCGTGGCGGGTCCAGCCGAGCAGATGCGTCTTGCCCGAGCCGCTCTCGCCACGCACCACGGTCGCAACCGGCGAGTGGGCGCGCTCGACGGCGCCCATCGCCCTCCTCAGCCGCCGGAACACCTCGGGATGAAGGCCGTCGACATGGTAGGAGGTCACCGGTGTCCAGATCTCTTCCTGGGTCAGCGCGGTGTTGATGTACAGCGTCTCCAGGGCAGCGAGTTCCCCGTTCACGCCGGTCCGATCCGCAGCAGGTGGCGCGGTTCGCCGCCGATGTCGACGGCGGCTTTGCGGTCCTCGTCGCTGAGCGTGCGCCGGTTGAGCTCGCCCATCAGATGTACGTCGGGCTGCTCGATCATCCGGTCGAGTTCGGCGTCGACGGCCCCTCGCGGCAGGTTCTCGAGCCATGGGCGCAGCGCCGACAGTCTGACCCAGCTGCCCGGTTTCCGGCGGACGGTGAGTTCCTTGTAGACCGCGCGGATCCAGTCCTCGACGTCGGGCTGGAAGAACTCGCCGAACTTGGTGCCGGAGCGGGCCAGGTACTGTCCGACGTTCTCCAGCACCGCATAGAGCACCCCGGCCGGAAACTTCGCTCCGTCCGGGCGTCCGGCCACCAGAGCGGACTCGCACCAGGTCCGGCCCGCGGTCGTGAGCTGGTGCGTGTTGACCGCACCGCGCTTCTTGGTCACGATCCGCTCGGCATCCTCGTTCACTCGCCGTCGCACCGCCGCGGTGATCTCCAGGCCGGCGAGTTCGCGCAGTTCCCGGTTGGTCACCGGCCGCGCGACCACCATCAGGGCGAACAGCGACGCATGATCCCGTACAGTCAACTCCGTCGGCACAGACCCCTCCTCGATGAGCCGAAATCCGGTCAGATGTCGAACCCCCGCCCGGGCACCAGTTCCACCCGGCCGGTCACGCTGGACAACTCGCCCATGACAGTGATCTCTCGCCGTTCCCGGTGCGCGGTGATCGCACGGTCGTACGAGACCTGGTCCGGGAGCCGCACCCAGACGGCCCGCCGGGCCAGTTCGGTGTGCTCGGTGCGCAACTCACCGCGGACCTTGATCCGCCACCGGTCGTTGCCGGAGGAGTCGTCATGCAGCCCCTCGACCACACCGGTGACCGTCGCGGCACCGGTGGCGTTGAGGCTGCGAAGCCGCAGGGACGCGGCGTGCAGAAGCGATCCCGAGCTCTCCGGGAACGCGACGACGCGTGACGGCTCATCGAGTGGCTGCGAACGCGCCCACCGGAAGCCAATCTCGAAGGGCTCGCTCCGGTCGAAACCGGAGAGCTCGCTGAGCGCCTTGCACAGATCCGCGGAGACGCCGGCCGTGACGGTCTCGTCGAAGGCTGCGGGCGTGTCCGCCGCTACGGCTGCCTGGGCCGCGCTCACCGCCTCAAGCATCTGGACCAGCACGGCCCGACCGGTGACCTGCTCCCCGCTCGGGGTCCGGGCCGTCGCGTCCGCTGCCACCCGGATCTCGACGACGTAGCTCCCGGCGCGGGAGGGGCCGAGTTCGGCGGCGCGCAAGAGGTCGCCCACCACGCCCGGTTGTCGGCCGGCGAAGGCGAAGTGCGGCCCCTGCACGACGGTACGCGCCGCCGCCGTCAGGACGTTGCGGACGCCCAGAACCGTCTGCGTACCCAGGAGCAGCGAGGTGTAGCCGGGGTCGTGGCCGGTGGGAAACGTGTGGAAGGACTGCTTGTCCAGCTGCGGTCTGGCGATCTCCAGAGCGATGTCGTCCGCCGGCCGGTCCTCCAGCGCGCACAGACAGCGCAGGATCTCCCGTACTCGGAGGTCGTTGTCGCCCATGCCGTCGCGAGCGGGTACCAACACCTCGTAGTCGCCCGGGTGTTGCCAGACACTCGCTCCGCGCCAGCCTTGTGGATCCCGCTCCCAACCCGTTTCCGCCAGATAGCTGGCGATGTCGTCGACCTTCAGCGGGATCGTCATCGATTCCCCTACCAGTCGGACTGCGTCTCGGCGAGCCGGCGCAGTGAGGCGGCGGTGAGCACGTTCGCTGTCGGAACCCTGACCGGACGCTTCCGGTTGCGGTCCGGGTTCTTGATCGGCTCCTCGGAGCGGAGCGAGACGAAGTAGCCGAGGTGATGGAGCATCACCCCGTCGGTGCTCATGACCGCGTACGCCTGGTTGTCGGCGGGGACGCAGATGACGAACAGAAACCGGGGCACGGTGAAGTCGGGACCGGCGAGCCTGTTGAACTGCCACTCGTTGAGCCCGCGGTAGTTCAGGTGGCCGGACGACACGGACGGCGCCGACCATGTCTTGATCTGAGCCTCGACAGTGGGTGACAGCGTCCGTCCGTAGCGGCCGGTGGCGCGGAACCCGAGGTCGACCCCGTCCGCATCGAGATCGCCTTGCAGGACGATCAGCCCTGCCGCAGAGGCCAGCACACGGACGTAGTCTTCGCCGAACTTGCCCTGATGCTGCTTCGCATCGAGCACGAAAGCCCCCCTATGTCCCCCCACGGTGGCACACAGTAGGGGGCATCTTACGGGACGTGCTCACGACTGTCAGAGCCCCATAATGAGCCTTCCGAGAGGTCTGCGAGGGAGACAGCGATCCCCAGCGGAAAGGCCAGCCGCACCACGTGCCGCGTGCGCCGGTCGCGCATGGTCGGCCGCCTCAGGACACCGGCCGTCGCCAACAGGAGCAATGACAAGCTTCCCGACCGAAACCCCCAGCTCAGATCGCCGTCCCTCTGCGCCGCGCCCCGCCGGCACGTTGGTGTCGCTCTCGCCGGCGCTGGCCGGGCCTTCAGCTGAACGTCACCGCCCCGGCCAGGCCCTCCAGCGGGGCCCGTTGCGGGGAGTCGGCCTCGGTGAGCGATGCCCCACGTCAGTGCTCATGCGGCCCCGGCCGGTGGACCGGTCCGTGGGCGTCGTCGCAGTGGTCCGGTGTGGCCGTCGGCGGCGTCGTGATCTGCAGCAGTTCCTCCGCCTGGGCGTCCTCCCCGAGGTGGTCGACCTGGAGGGTCGCGTGGCTGATGCCGTGCCGTTTGCCGAGCAGTTGCTGCAGATGGCGGCGTACGGCGTGGCAGTCGCCTGACGGCTCGACCAGGACGTGGGCGGACAGGGCCGGTTCGCCGGAGGTGATGGTCCACACGTGCAGGTCGTGGATCTCCACGACCAGCGGCTGCCCGGCGAGTTCGTCGCCGATCGCGTCGGGGTCGAACCCGACCGGCGCCGCCTCCAGGAAGATCCGCCCGGAGTCGCGCACCAGCCCGTAGCCCGCCTTGGCCATCAGCGCCACCACCACCAGCGTGGCGATGGCGTCGGCCCGTGCGAACCCCGTCACCACCACGACCAGCGCCGCGACGGCCGTCCCGACGAAGGCGAACAGGTCGTTGAGGATGTGCTGGTAGGCGCCCTCGACGTTCAGGGAGCTGCGGTTGGCCCGGGACAGGCACCAGGTGGCGACCACGTTCACGACGATCCCGGCGAGCGCGGTGGCCAGCATCAGGCCGCCCTCCACCTCGGGCGGGCTGACGAGCCGCCGTACCGCCTCGTAGGCCAGCCAGGCACCGAGCAGCAGCAGCGTCAGACCGTTGGCCTGGGCGGAGAGGATCTCCGCGCGCTTGAGGCCGTACGTGAAGCCGCCGCGGGCCGGGCGGGCCGACAGCCGCATCGCGACGAGGGCGAGCACGATCGAGGCGGCGTCGGTGAGCATGTGCGCCGCGTCGGAGATCAGGGCCAGGGAGCCGGCGACGACACCGACGACGACCTCGGCCGCCATGAACACCGTGATCAGGGCGAGCGCGATGGCCAGCCAGCGCCGGTCGGCGTCCAGCGACACGCCGTGGGAGTGACCGCCGTGTCCGTGGCCGTGGCCGTGCCCGTCACCGTGGCCGTGCCCCTGGCTTCCGTGGTCGTCCATGACGTACGACTTCCCCCCTCGCGTCGAGTGGTCCGGTTCGCAGTGAAACGCATGGTCACGGCAATCGCCAAAGGCTGCACCGGTGACCGTTGTCATCACCGTTAACAACGCCCTGAGCTGCGCGGACGTGACGGCGGCCGGCGAGGCGCTACGGTGACCCGCATGTCTGACACCAGTGCGCCCGCCGAAGTGGTCCTCCTCCCGGTCGGCCGCGTGACGGGCGGCCGGGCCGACGTCCGGGACGACGACTGGGGTGACGTGACGGCCGTCATCCGCCTCGACGCCGGCCGTTTCGGCACCGACGCCGTGGCCGGTCTGGACGCCTTCTCGCACCTGGAGGTCGTCTACCACTTCGACCGCGTGCCCGAGGACCGGATCGAGACCGGCGCCCGGCACCCGCGCGGCAACCCCGACTGGCCGCTCGTCGGCATCTTCGCCCAGCGCGGCAAGAACCGCCCCAACCGCGTCGGCGTCTCCCGCTGCCGCCTGCTGCGCGTGGACGGGCTGGACCTGCACGTCCAGGGCCTGGACGCCGTGGACGGCACCCCCGTCCTCGACGTCAAGCCGTACCTGAGCGAGTTCGGCCCGCAGGGACCCACCAGCCAGCCCGAGTGGGCCACGGAGCTGATGCGCGAGTATTACCGGCGTGCCTGACAACACGACATCCGTACGGCTGCGCTGCGCCGTCCTCGACGACTACCAGCAGGTCGCGACCGAGGTCGCCGACTGGTCCCCGGTCACCGACGAGGTCGAGGTCGTCGGCTTCGCCGAGCACTTCGCCACCGAGGACGACCTGGCCGCCGCGCTCGCCGGCTTCGACATCGTCGTCACCCTGCGCGAACGCGTGCCCTTCGGCGCCGGCCTCCTCGCCCGCCTGCCCCGGCTGAAGCTGCTGGTCGCCTCCGGCATGCGCAACAGCGTCATCGACTACGTCGCCGCCGAGGCGCACGGCGTCACCGTGTGCGGCACGGCGAGCGCCTCGACGCCTCCCGTCGAGCTGACGTGGGCGCTGCTGCTGGGCCTGGCCCGGGGGATCGTCGAGGAGAGCACCGCCCTGCGCTCCGGCGGGCCCTGGCAGCAGACGGTGGGCGCGGACCTGCACGGCCGCCGGCTCGGACTGCTGGGCCTCGGGAAGATCGGCAGCCGGGTCGCCCAGGTCGGCCTCGCCTTCGGCATGCGCGTCAGTGCCTGGAGCCGGCACCTCGACAAGGAACGCGCCGACGAGGTGGGTGTCGAACTGGCGTCCTCCAAGGAGGAGTTGCTGGCGAGCAGCGACTTCGTCTCCGTCCACCTCGCCCTCAGCGACCGCACCCGCGGCCTGCTCGGCCCGGCCGAGCTCGCGCTGCTCAAGCCCACCGCCTACCTCGTCAACACCTCGCGCGCCGCGATCGTCGACCAGGACGCGCTGCTGACGGCGCTGCGGGAGGGCCGTATCGCCGGGGCGGGCGTGGACGTCTTCGACGTGGAGCCGCTGCCCGCCGACCACCCCATGCGCACCGCGCCCCGCCTGCTCGCCACGCCCCACCTGGGCTATGTCTCGCAGGCGAACTACGCGACGTACTACGGACAGGCCGTGGAGGACATCCGCGCCTTCCTCGACGGGGCGCCGATACGGCGGCTGGGCTGAGCCGACCGGGCGGGAGTGCGTGTTCGGGAAGGGTGATGCACCGATGAACGCCGTGACCCTCCGTCAGTGGCGGCGTTGAACGGGGAGTGCGACGGCGAAGTGGTGCCGGCGCACTCCCCGAGTAAGAAGGAGAACGTGATGTCTCGCATCGCGAAGGTCGCCGGCGTGGCGCTCGGCGCGGGTGCCGTCGTCCTCAGCGGCACCGGCCTGGCCATGGCGGACGCGGACGCCAGCGGCGCGGCCGTCGGTTCGCCCGGCGTCCTGTCGGGCAACCTCGTCCAGGTCCCGATCCACATCCCGGTCAACGTGTGCGGGAACACCGTCGACGTGATCGGCCTGCTGAACCCCGCGTTCGGCAACAGCTGCGAGAACGACAGCCACCAGCACGACAAGAGCGGTCACGGCTACGGCGGCTGACGCCGGTGAAGTCGCGGAGCCCCGGCACGTCCAGTGCCGGGGCTCTTCCCCTGTTGAGCGGTCTCAGGCGTAGCGGTAGATCCGGCTGACGTCTTCCAGCTCGTCCGGGGTCACGTCCCACGGCGGCATCTTCTCGTGCCGCGCGACGATCCTGCGGTACTGCTCGCTGCCCGGCCCCGGCGGCGTCACGGGCAGGTAGCGGGCGCCGCGGTGGCGCTGCTGCCAGCGCGACCACTGCAGGTCGACGAAGGCGTGGTGCAGCCAGAACACCGGGTCGTTGACGGAGGCGCCGCCGACCATCGCGCCGCCGACCCAGCGGTGCACGCGGTTGTGGTTGCGCCAGGCGGCGCTGCCCCGCCCGCTCCCCCAGCCCTCCAGCCGGTTGCGGAACCCCTTGGCCGACCGCGAGTCCCAGGGCGCGCTGTCGTAGACGGACTCGGCCAGGGCCGACTCCAGCTCGCTCTTGGCCGGCAGGGCGATCGGATCACGGGAGCGGCCGAGGTCGCGGGTGAGGAACTCCTCGTCGGTGACGCCCTCCTTGAGGGTCCAGTTGCCCTCGGCGTAGGCGAACGGCCCGGTGGTCACCCGGTGGTCCGAGCGGCGCCCGTTGCCGCCGAGGAGGTCGTCGGTCCAGGGCACCGACGTCGTGGTGCGGTCCTTCGTCCAGTCCCAGTACGGCACGGTGACCGACGGATCGACCCGGCGCAGGGCGCGCTCCAGGTCGAGCAGGAACCTGCGGTGCCAGGGCAGGAAGGACGGCGCCATGTGGGCGGTGCGCAGCCCTCGGTCGCCGTCGGAGACGTAGTACTCGATGTGCATCCGCACGAACTCGTCGTACTCGCCCCGCCGTTTGACCTCCAGCAGCGCCCCCACGAACCGCCGCCGCTCGGCGCGGGTGAGGGTGCTGACGTCCTTACGCGTGTACGCCATGGTGTCCCCCCTGGAGAGAGCCGCCCTCCATGTCCGCGTGGTCCGTCATGCCGTCGAGCGCGCGCAGCCGTGCCCGGGGGCCCAGTTCGTCGACGGCCGCGCGGGCCGCCTCCAGCGGGGTCGGGTACGAGCGGTAGTGGTCGACCATGCTCAGCCAGCTGCCGTCGGCGCGGCGCATGAGGTGCAGCGGCCGGGCGTCCACGGTGACCTGCCAGGGGCCGGCGTCGGCGGCGGCCCCGGTGGCGATCATCCGGGAGCCGCGGATGCGCCGGCCGCGGTAGGTCTCGTCGAAGTCGAAGGGGAGTTCCGCCGGCTTTCCGGAACCGGTATCGGGCCGGGAGGCGGCGACGACGGGGACCAGTCCCGCCGCGGCCGCGGCCGCGGCCAGCAGCCCGCGCAGCGCGTCCCGTCGGGCGGGCCGCGCCGGTCCGGGTCTCGTCGCCTCCGGTTCGGCCCGCGCCGCTTCCCTGCCCACACTGACGACCATCGTGTGCTCCTCGTCCGGTTGCGATGTACACACCGGTAACCGCCCGAGGGCCCGCGTGGTCACCCCTCCGGTCCGGCGGGCCCGGGTCCCGTCGCCGGACCCGGGCCGTTCACGGGAAGCCGTTGTGCCGGTACGTCGGTAGTCGGTACGTCGGTGCCGGCGCGGTGCTACAGCCCGGGCCCCAGGCCCAGGTTGGCGGCGGGCACGGTCTGCAGGACCGGGGCGAGGATGCCCGCCTGCGGGAGCTTGGCGTCCGGCAGGCCGAAGTTGTCCGGGTTCGGCCGGGTCAGCGGGGCGTCCACGCTCAGTCCGGGCGCCAGGGTGCGCAGGTCGGAGGCGGGCGCGTCGACGCCGACGTGGTCGAAGCTGTCCCCGAGGGCGTGCGGCAGGGGCGCGCGCAGCCCGGCGCCGGGCAGGCCGCCGGTGACGGGCAGCTGCGGCAGGGTGCGCGCCGGGAGCAGCCGGCCCTCGACGAACTGCGGGCCGTCCGGCTTGCCCGGCTTCGGCAGCGGGATCTCGCCGCCCACCCTGGGCAGTTCCATGTGGAGGGTCTTCTCGGCGCCGTCCAGGGGCACCGGGACGGGGACCGTGCCGACCGCCGCGGCCGGGGCGGCGGCCCCCACGGCGGCTGCCACGCCCGTGACGACGGCGGCAAGGGTTCCTCGGGTGGTCGGCTTCATGGCAGGTGCGGTCCCTTCCAGGGTTCGGGGGCTCAACGTCCGTACCGGCTAACGACCCTGGGGTCCTCACCAGCGCAAGAATCCCCCGGCTGCCGCAGTAGTACGACGAACCGGCGGCGGCCGGTCAGCTCGTCCAGAAATCCCACCAGCGGGTCGGCACCAGCGTGCCGACGATCCCGGTGTGCGGCAGCGGGAGCACCCAGGTGAACTCGTCGAGGAACGCCCGCAACGGCCCGGGCGCCGGCAGGAACCGGTGCCGTACGACGTGCGAGGTCAGGTACCAGAACACCAGGACCGTGGCGACCCACGCCAGACAGCACCACAGGCACAGCGCGCTGATCCGGTACGGGCGCCGGCGAGCAGGCTCATGCCGACGCAGACGACGATGCCGTAGGCGATCAGGCCCAGCATCGGGTTGGGGAACCCCAGGGCCGGCCTGATCGCTCTTCATGACGCTGCCGCAGGACACCACCGGGTTCAGGCTGCATCCGGGGGTGAAGTCCGGGTCCTGGAGCAGTTCGAACGTGTCGAGGGTGATGACCCAGGAGGCCGGCAGCCCGGCCGCGCCGGTGCCCACCAGCGGCAGGGCGAAGGCGCGGCCGCCGCCCGCGGTGCGCGCCGGCTCCCCCGCGTGCCGCCCCTCGGCCACGGCGTCAGGCGCGCAGGCTGCGGGCCGGCAGGACGAGGTGCGCGGCGGCGTCCAGGGTCTCGTCGGCGTTGACGAACTCGGCCAGCGTCTCCGGCTCGACGCTCTTGCCGAGCTCGGCCTCCGGCCAGGCGCGCGTGGTGAAGATCAGGTAGGCGAAGCCGCGGGCGCCGACCGCCTCCAGCCACTCCTGCGGCACGGTGCACTGGGCCTTGAGCCCCGGCAGGGTGACGACGGCCTGGCCCGCGACGACGAGCAGGCTGACCGGGAGACTGGGCCGGGCGATGCCGTCCACCAGTTCCCGGCCGACCGGCAGGCCGTTGTCCGTCAGCAGCCGCTCGACCGCGGCGGACGTCGTCTCCGGGCCGCCCTCGGCGTTGCCGAGGGAGCACACCAGGAGGTGGGGGATGTCGATGCCGTCGGCGTTCTCGCCGCTCCAGGGCAGGACGACGAGGGTGCCCAGGTCGGCGGAGCGGAAGGGCCGGGTTTCGCTTGAGGTTGAGGTCACCGGGCGACCTTAGCGGCGGCGCGCGGGGCGGCCCGGCGCGTTCTCACCCGACCGGGCGAGGGCCGACCGGCCGTCCACACGAACGAGGGACGGCCGCGCACAGCGGGAAGGGCCGATTCCGGGGCTGTGGGAAAGCCACCTGGAACCGGCCCTTCCCGGAATCGGCCCCATCACGGAATCGGCCCGTTTACGGGTCACGTATCGCCGGTGACGCGGAATCAGCCGCCCACGGGCAGCGCGCCGACAATGCCGCCGTTGTTGTTCAGTGCCTTGGTCGCGCCCTTGACGGTGTTGAGCACGGAGTCCTTGTTCTCGGTGTCGAGCGCGTCCGACTGGTGCTGCAGCGGCATCACGTCGATAGGACCCTTGGTGAGCGTGTTCACGGCACCGTTGAGGCTGGTGGGCGTGATGTCGGCGCTGTTGTAGGCGAACGCGGGCGCGGCGGCACCGGCGAGGACCAGGGAGCCGGCAACGACGACGGCGGCCTTCAGGGTCTTCATCGTGTTCCTTTCTTCGGCAACTCACGTCACCCGAGGGAAGTCTGACGCCGTGCCCAACGAGGTGCGCCCGGCGCGGAAACTCCCCCGCCGAGTCCTCATATGAGATCCACTAGTTCGGCAGTCCGGTCGCCGGCACGCTCGGCAGACTCGGCAGGCCGGTCAGGGTCGGCGCGGGCAGCTCGCCGCCGAGCAGGGTCGCGGCGATGGCGTTGACGAGGCCCGTCACGGAGCTGTTGACCGCGGAGACCACCTGGCTGACGTCACCGTTGGTGGCCGCCTCGACCAGGTCGTCGATCGCCTTCTCCAGCGCGGTCAGCGCGTCGTCGACGACGTCGGCGGAGGGCGCCTTGGCGTGCGCGCCGCTCTTGATCAGCGCGGGCAGGGTGTCGGCCGACACGGCGGCGGGCAGGGCCGGTGTCGCGGGCGTGGCCGGCAGCGTCGGGGCCGCGGGGGTGGCCGGGGAGGCCGGCGTCGTGGGCGTGGCGGGGAGGCTGGGCGGGGTGCTCGGCGTCGTTCCGGTGCTCGGGGACGACGGCACGGCCGCGGTGGCCTTGGCGATGGCGTCCGTGACCGCGGTGCTCAGCTTGGCCGCCTCGGCGTCGGAGAGCCGGCCGTTGTCGGCCTTGAGGACGGTGGTCAGCAGGTCGGTGACCGGGGTGAGCACACCGCCGAGGTCGCCCAGGGTGTCGACCTGGGCGAGGAGCGCGTCCGCGCCGGGGACGGGCGCCCGGGACGCCGACTGGGTGCGCTCGCGGGCCGAGTCGGCGGCGACGGCGGCCGGGCCGGCGAGGCCGACCAGGAGGGCGGCGCAGAGGGCGGTGGACGCGAGACGCCGTGCGGGCACAGCACGCATGGGTGTTCCTTTCGATGAGCGTCGGATCTACGCCCACCGTGAATTCGCCGACTGCACCCTGCAACCGAACCGGCACACAGGGTCACCGCACCCGCGCCGTACCGCGCGCGTCGCCGCTGGTGAGGACCGCCTCGGACCCTGCGGGCCGGGCGGTGACCGGCATCCCCCGTTCGGGGCAACGCAGACCGGCCGCGCCCCCGTGGAGGAGTACGGGAGAGCGGCCGGCCAGGGGGGTGGCGCGTGAACGTCAGTCGTTCTCGCACTGGTTGCCGAACGCCGGGTTCAGCAGGGCGATGATGTCGACGGTGTTGCCGCAGACGTTGACCGGAACGTGGACCGGAACCTGGACGACGTTGCCCGACAGCACGCCCGGGGAGTGGGCGGCGGCGCCGTGCGCGTCACTGTCGGCGGCGGCGATGCCCGCACCACCGGCGACGGCCGCGGCGGCAACAGAGGTCAGGGCCAGGCCCTTCGCGATACGCGACATGGAGAGGTACTCCTTGGTGTTGACACAAACACCCGGGCGGGATGCCCGGCGCTGTGTCAACGCGCGGCGCCCGCGCGAGTTGTGCTGCCAAAGGAGTGATCTGTCCGGACCCGGGCTTCACGCTTCCGACACAACTGACCGATTTCACCGTATTGGTCCGGTCAGTCGCTAGAGTTGCGGCCTCCCGACGCCCCGCGGGCGGCACCTCGCCCGCCCCGGACGCCGCACCCTCCGAAAGGGCACGCCGGTCATGCGTTCTTCCCCGGTCCCGCTGCTGCGCCGCGTGACGGCGGGCGCCGCCGCCCTGGTGGCTCTGTGCGCGCCGCTGCCCGCCGCGGCGGCGCCGGTCCCCCCGGCCGCGGAGGCACCGCGCCTGCCGTTCGCCGAGCGCTACCGCGCGCTCCAGCACGGCGGCATCGTCCGCGCGGCCAACACCTCCGTCAGCTGCCGCACCGCCGGCACCGGTGCCCTGCCCTCCTGCCCCGCGGTCCGGGCGGGCGAGGCGGCCGCCAACGGCGACTTCGACATGTTCTACGTCGACGTGGACCAGAACCCCGACACCTACAACTCCTCCCGCGCCGAGGTCCGCCTGCCGGCCGGCTCCCGGGTGACGTACGCGCGGCTGTACTGGGGCGGCAACCTGCGCGTGGGCGAGCAGAAGCCGCCGCGGGACAACGGGCGGGTGCTGATCGCGGAGCCCGGCGGCGCCTACAAGGCCCTCCTCGCGGACACGGTCGTGGGGCACCGCACGGCGCGCGGCGCGGACGCCTTCCAGGCCTCGGCGGACGTCACGAAACTGGTCCGCGACAGCGGTTCGGGCCTGTACACGGTGGCGCAGGTCAACGCGGCGATGGGCCGCTCGGCGGCCGGGGCGTGGGGCGGCTGGACGCTGGTCGTGGCCTACGAGGACGCCGACCAGCCGCTCCGCCACCTCGCGCTGTGGGACGGCTTCGACGCGCTGGACTCCCCCGCCGGGCGGGAGATCCGGCTGCGCGGACTGCGTCTGGCGGCGCACGGCACCGGCCGGGCGGGGCTCGTCGCGTACGACGGTGACCGCGGCCGTACGGGTGACGCGCTCACCGTGTCGGCCGGCCGCGGCCCGGGCACCGCGCTCGCCGACCCGGCCAACCCCGGAGACGACGTGCTGAACTCGACGATCTCCGAGCCGGGGGCGCCCGCGCCGGAGCGTGAGCCCGCGTACGCCAACACCCTCGGCTACGACTCGGACGTCTTCGAACTCGCGAGCGCTCTGCGGCGTGGCGGTGACCAGCTGGCCTTCCGGCTCGTTTCCCAGCGCGACGCGGTATGGGCCGGCGCGCTCTTCGTCCCCGTAGACGCCCGGCAGTAGACGCGTTCCCGCCGTCCTGAGCACGTCCGTGAGCGAGGAAACCCCGCAATGCACCAGTCAGCAACCGGCCCCGGGCCGCGGGTCCTGCACCTGACGCAGCCCGTGGACGGCGGGGTCGCCAGAGTGGTGACGGACCTGGCGCGGGCCCAGGTCGCCGCCGGTCTGCACGTCACGGTCGGCTGTCCGGCCGGCCCCCTCTCCGCCCGGCTGCGGACCCTGGGCGCGGAGGTGGTGCCGTGGGAGGCGACGCGCTCGCCGGGTCCGGCACTCGTGCGCGAGGTACGGCGGCTCGCCCGGCTGATCGAGGAGGTGCGGCCGGACCTGGTGCACGCGCACAGCGCGAAGGCGGGGCTGGCCGGGCGGATCGCCGTACGGGGGCGCATCCCGACCGTCTTCCAGCCGCACGCCTGGTCGTTCGAGGCGGTCGGCGGGATCACCGCGGCGCTCGCGCTGCGCTGGGAGCGGCACGCGGCGCGCTGGTCCGCGCGGACGGTGTGCGTCAGCGAGGCCGAGCGCCACACGGGCCTGCGGGCCGGCATCCGGGCGCGGTGGAGCGTGATCCCCAACGGGGTCGACGCCGGGCACTTCCGTCCCGCGGCCGTGGACCCCGTACGGGCCCGGCTGCTTCCGGACGTGGATCCGGCGGCGCCGCTCGTGGTGTGCGTGGGGCGGCTGTGCCGGCAGAAGGGGCAGGACGTCCTGCTGCGGGCGTGGGACGACGTGCTGCGGCGCGTACCGGACGCCCGGCTGGTGCTGGTCGGGGACGGGCCCGAGCGCGACCGGCTGCGCGGCGCGGCCCCGCAGTCCGTGGTGTTCGCGGGGGCCTTCGCCGACGTCGCGCCCTGGTACCAGGCCGCCGATCTGGTCGTGCTGCCCTCGCGCTGGGAGGGCATGGCGCTCGCCCCGCTGGAGGCGATGGCCTGCGGGCGGCCGGTGGTGGTGACGGACGTGGACGGCGCCCGGGAGAGTCTGCCGGCCGCGCTCGCCCCCCGCTGCCTGGTGCCCCCGGAGAACCCGGCGGTCCTGGCCTCGGCCGTCGCCGGGCTGCTGCTCGACCCGTCGCTGCGCCGGTCGCTGGGCCACCAGGGGCGCCGTTACGTCCTGTCCACGCACGACGTGCGGCGTACGGCCGAGGCGGTGGCGGGCCTGTACCGCGACCTGCTCGACGCCGAGCCCGCCGCGCGCCCCGTGCCCACCGAGTGCAGGGAGCCCATCCACTCGTGACCGCGGAAAGCACCGTCCCCTCCCCCGGCGGGCAGGCACGGGACACCGGATTCTCGCCCGTCTCGGTGATGCCGCCGCGCGGCCAGGAAGCCGGTTTCCGGTTCCCCGCCCGCCGCCCCACGGCACGCCCCTCCTCACCGCTCCCCCTGCTCACCGCGGACCTCGTCGCCGCCCTGGTGGGCGCGCTGGCGTTCAGCGCGAGCCAGCGCCGGCCGCTGCTGGTGGCCCTGCTGGTGGCCGCGTCGATGCTGCTGCGCCCGCACCCCTCGCGGCCGGTGGCCGGCGTCCTCGACGAACTGCCCGCCGTGTGCGCCCGGATCGCGGTCGGCTGGCTCGCCCTGGCCGCCGTCGTGGCCGCCTACGACCCGGACCGGGCGCTGGCCGCGGGCACCCTCGTGACGGGCTTCCTGCTGCAGTCGGCGGCCGGCTGGACGGGCCGCGGCGTGGTGCGCCGGCAGCAGCGCGCGGCCCTGCTCGCCCGGCCGCGCACCGCCCTCGTCATCGGCCCCGCGGCGACCGCCCAGCGCGTGGCCGCCGCCGTGCTGCGCCATCCGGGGTGCGGGGTGCGTCCGGTGGGCATCGTCGCCGAGCAGCCGGACGGCGGCGAGACCCTGCCGGTGCTGACGACCGGCGAGGGCGTGGAGCGGGCCCTGATCCAGAACGGCGTACGGGACGTCCTGGCCGTGCATCCGTCCGTACGGACCCGGCAGGGGCCGCTGCTGCGGGCGCTCGCCGAGTCGGGCTGCACGGTGTGGGAGATCGACGCGGACTCACCGTCGTACGAGCGCGGCGAGCAGCTCGCCGGGTTCTCCTGCCGGCGGCTGGTGATGGGGTCGCGGCGGGGCGGCAGCGCCGGCAAGCGGGTGCTGGACGTGGTGGTGTCCGGGACGCTGCTGCTGCTGGTCGGTCCGCTGCTGCTGGGGTGCGCGGTGGCGCTGCGGCTGGCCGGCGGGCCGGGGGTGGTGTTCCGGCAGGAGCGGATCGGCAAGGACGGCAAGCCGTTCACGCTGCTGAAGTTCCGCACCCACCGCCCGGTCGACGCGCACGAGGCGGCGACCCGCTGGAGCGTGGCCAACGAGCACGACATGCCGTGGCTGTGCCGGTGGATGCGGCGGACCTCGCTGGACGAGCTGCTCCAGTTGTGGAACGTCCTGTGGGGCGACATGAGCCTGGTCGGTCCCCGGCCCGAACGCCCTTATTTCGTCGCCAAGTTCAGCCAGACCTACCCCGGATACGCGGCCCGGCACCGGATGCAGACCGGGATCACCGGGCTGGCGCAGATCCACGGGCTGCGCGGCGACACCTCGATCGAGGACCGCTGCCGGTTCGACAACGCGTACATCGACAACTGGTCGCTGTGGCAGGACATCTGCATCCTGCTGCGTACGGCGGCCGCGCTCGTGCGTCCGACGGGGAGCTGAGCGCGTATGAGTCACGCGCTGACCCTGCCCCGGGTACGGGAGCTGTCCCCGGTGCTGCCGGTGGTGGCCGTGGTCGCCCTGCTGGCGCTGCCGGTGTCGCCGAACGCCGACAGCGGCGCGGGACCGGCCGACGCGCTCTCCGGGCTGGTGGTGCTGTACTGCGCCGTCCGGCTGCTGCGCGAGCGGCGGCGCCCGCTGTCGCGCACGGCGGCCGTGGCGCTCGGGCTGCCGGTGGCGGGGCTGGCCGTCGCCGCGATGGGCGCGTCCTCGCCGGCGGCCGGGCTCGCCGGTCTGGGCCGCTACCTGCAGATCTTCGTGCTCGTCCCGGCGGCCGTGCTGCTGCTCGTCCGGGACCGGCGCGACCTGCGGCTGCTGGCCTGGTCCCTGGTGGGCCTCGCCGCCTGGCAGGGCGCGCTCGGGGTGCACCAGTACCTGACCGGGACCGGCGCCTCCTACCAGGGCCGGGACATCCGGGCCGTCGGCACCTTCGGGGCATCGGACGTGATGGGGATGGCGACCGTGGTCTCCTTCGGGCTGGTGTGCGCGCTCGGGCTGGCGCTCGGGCGGACGCCGGTACGGCAGCGGGCGGTCGCCGCCGGGTGCGCGCTGGCGCTGCTCGTGCCGCTCGCCCTGTCCTTCAGCCGGGGCGCCTGGATCGCCACGGCCGTGACCTGCTCGGCGCAGCTGCTGCTGGCCGGGGCCCGGCGGGCGCTGACCGTGGGGGCGGCCGCGGCGGCCGCCGGCGTGATCCTGGTGGGCGGCTTCGGGGTCGGCTCCGCGCAGTTGCAGGAGCGGGTCGACAGCATCACGCAGGTCACCGACGCCCCCGACCAGTCCGTGACCGACCGGTACACCATGTGGGCGGCGGCCGTCGCCATGTGGCGGGAACGGCCGCTGACCGGCGTGGGGTTGAAGGGCTTCCCCGAGCACCGGGACGCGCACGCCTCGCTGGCCCTGTCGGCGGGCAGCGACACGGAGGGCGCGGGCGCCGCCTTCCGCAGGCAGCCGCTGCTGTCCCCGCACAACATGTACTTCCTCGTCCTCGCCGAACAGGGCCTGCTCGGCCTGCTCGCTCTGCTGGGCAGCTGGCTGACGCTGCTGGTGTGCGGGGTGCGGGGGCTGGCGCGGGCGCGGGGGGCGCAACACGGTGCGGGGTCCGGGCTGGACTGCGCGCTCGTCGGGTGCGGGCTGCTGGTGTGGCAGTTGACCGACTTCGCCTACGCCGACATCGGCGGGCCCTCGACCGTGCTGACCGCGGTGTGCTTCGGGGTGGTGGCCTGGTGGGCGCTGGTCGGTTCCCGCGAGGTGTCCGGCGTATGACCGTGACGCCCTCCCCGGGGCCCGGGACCTCCGACGGCACGGACGCGGTGACCGTTCCCGCGGCGCGGCCCCGGCCCGCGGGGCCCGGCGAACCGGCTCCCGTCTCCCGTCGCTTCCTGGCCAGGGCCACCGCCCTCACCGCCGCGCTGTCCGTCGCCGGGTCGGTGCTCGGGCTGGTCCGCGACCAGTCGCTGGCCCGCCTGTTCGGGGCCGGCAGCGGGACCGACGCCTTCCTGGTGGCGTGGACCGTGCCGGAGTTCGCGGCCACGCTGCTCATCGAGGACGGGCTCGCCTTCGTGCTGATCCCGGCGTTCAGCCTGGCCCTGTCCCGGCGGGCGCGGGGCGCTGCCGGGGACCCGGTCCGGGCCCTGGTCGCGGCCACCCTGCCGCGGCTGGCGCTCGCCTTCGCCGCCGTCTGCGCGCTGATCGTCGCCACCGCCCCCTGGCTGGTCGAGGCGCTGGCGCCGGGCCTGCCCGACCGCGCCCTCGCCGTGGACTGCACCCGGCTCACCGCGACCTGCGTGCTGAGCTTCGGGCTCGCCGGGTACTGCAGCGCGGTGCTGCGGGCGCACCGGCGGTTCGTGACGCCGGCCGCGATCTACGTGGCGTACAACCTGACCATCGTCTCTGCGATGGTCGCGCTGGGCGGCCACTGGGGCGTGCGGTCGGCCGCGGTGGGGGTCGCGGCGGGCGGCGCCGTGATGGTGGCGGTCCAACTGCCCGCCGTGGCCCGGCAGGTGCGGCGCAGGGCGGCACACCGGGAGGAGCCCGCCGAGAACCCGGAGCGGGCGGTGACCCTGACGCTGGTCGCCACCGTGCTGCTGTTCGCGCTGTGCCGGCAGTCCCAGGTCCTCGTCGAGCGCTTCCTCGCCTCCACCCTGCCCGCGGGGGCCATCTCGCACCTGAACTACGCGCAGAAGGTCGCCCAGATCCCGATGACGCTGTCGCTGATGGTGTGCACGGTCACCTTCCCGGTGGTCTCGCGGGCCCTGGCCGACGGCGACACCGAGCGGGCCCGCAACCGCGTGGAACGGGACCTGGCGCTCGCCGCGTGCATGGTCCTGCTCGGCGCGGCCACGGTGATCGCCTGCGCCCCGCAGATCATCGACATCCTCTTCCAGCGGGGCGCGTTCACCGCCCGGGACACGGCGGCCACCGCCGACGTCATGCGCGTGTACGCCCTCGGGCTGCTCGGCCAGACCCTGGTCGGCGTGCTGATCCGCTCCTACTTCTCGGCGGGCCGCCCCACCTGGTACCCGGTCTGCGCGATGACCGGCGGCATCGTCGTCACCTCGTGGCTCGGCGCCTGGGCGGTGGGCCCCTGGGGCGTGTCCGGGATCGCCGCGGCCAACGCGGCCGGCATCACCGTGACGGCCGCGCTGCTGCTGGCCGGCATGGGGACGACGTACCGGGGCGTCGCGCGCGGCATCCCGCTGCGCGGCGGGCAGGTGCTCGCCGAGATCGGCCGGCCCGTGCGCGCGGCCGCGGTCGCGACGGCGGCCGGCTGGTTCGCGGCGAGCCGGGTGGCGGCGCCGCTGCCCGGGCTCCTGGCCGGGGCGTCGACCGTGGCCGTCGTGTTCGTCCTGCTCGCTCTCGCCCTGGGCGCCCAGGGCCGCACCCCAGCACTCCGTTCCGTACGGGCCGCCGCCCGTGCCGTCACCCGAAGGCTCCCGTATGGCCGTTGACTCCACCGGCACCCGCAGCGCATCCCGCCCCGGGCCCGTTCCCTGGGTGGCGATGTACCACTCGGTGGGCGACTGCTCGGACGACCCCTACCGCGTCACGGTCACCCCCGAACGGTTCGAACGGCAGCTGGCCTGGCTGGCCCGGCGCGGCCTCCGGGGCGTGTCCGTGGCCGGTCTGCTGACCGCCCGCGCCCGCGGCGAGGGCCGTGGCCTGGTCGGGCTCACCTTCGACGACGGCTACGCCGACTTCGTCACCGAGGCACTGCCGGTGCTCGGCCGGCTGGGCTTCGGCGCCACCTTGTTCGTGCTGCCGGGCCGGCTCGGCGGCGACAACGCCTGGGACCCGCTCGGCCCCCGCAAGCCGCTGCTGACGGCCGACGGCATCCGGCGGGCGGCCGAGGCGGGTGTCGAGATCGGCTCCCACGGGCTGACGCACCTCGACCTGACCGAGGTGGACGACGTCACGCTGAAGGCGGAGACCGTCGAGAGCCGGACCGCGCTGGAGGACCTGCTCGGCACCCCCGTCGACGGCTTCTGCTACCCCTACGGCTCGGTCGACGCACGTGCCGTGGCCGCCGTGCGGGACGCCGGATACCGCTACGCCTGCGCCATCGACCCGGGCCCGCTCACCGGCCCGCTGGCCCTGCCCCGCGTCCACGTCGGGCAACGCGACGACTCCGTACGGCTCTTCCTCAAGCACCGGCTGCACCGGCTGCGCCGCCGTCCCGTCGAGGGGCTGTGACATGCGGGCCCTGCACGTCATCACCGGCCTCGGCGTGGGCGGAGCCGAGCAGCAACTGCGGCTGCTGCTGCGCCACTTGCCGGTGGACTGCGACGTCGTGACGCTGACCAACCCGGGCCCGGTCGCCGACGGGCTGGTCGCGGACGGCGTGCGGGTCACCCACCTCGGCATGGCCGGCAACCGGGACCTGGGCGCCCTGCCCCGCCTGGTCCGGCTGATCCGCCGGGGCCGCTACGACCTCGTGCACACCCACCTCTACCGGGCCTGCGTCTACGGGCGGCTGGCCGCGCGGCTCGCGGGGGTGCGGGCGGTCGTCGCCACCGAACACTCCCTCGGCGACTCGCAGATGGAGGGGCGCCGGCTCACCGCGGGCGTCCGTGCGCTGTACCTGGCCAGCGAGCGGCTCGGCCGGGCCACCGTCGCCGTCTCCCCCACGGTCGCCGACCGGCTCGCGCGCTGGGGGGTGCCCGCCCCGCGCATCGAGGTCGTCCCCAACGGCATCGACCTGGACCGCTTCCGCTTCGACCCGGTCCGGCGGCTGCGCACCCGGCAGCGGCTGGGCCTGCCCGAGGACGCCTACGTCGTCGGCGGCATCGGCCGGCTCACCGGCGGCAAGCGGTTCGACGTCCTCGTCCGCGCCCTCGCCCGGCTGCCCTCGGACTACTGGCTGCTGCTGGTCGGCGGCGGACCCGAGGAGCACGTGCTGCGACGCACCGCGCACGAGGCCGGGGTCGCCGACCGCGTCCTGTTCGCCGGCGAGCGCCCCTACGTCCCCGACGGCTCCGCCGGCCCCGACCTGCCGTCGCTCACCTTCGCGATGGACCTGCTCGCCTCGCCGTCCCCGGAGGAGGCCTTCGGCCTGGCCGTCGTGGAGGCCCTCGCCTCCGGGCTGCCCGTCCGCTACGCCTGCTGCCCGGCGGTCGAGGACCTCCCCGCGCGCACCGCGCCGGACGCGCGCCGGGTGCCGGGTGACGTCGGGGCGTTCGCCGCGGCCCTGGCCGCGGCCCGGGCCGAGGGGCCGCGTCCGCGCACGGCGTCCGAGGCCGCCCGCCACTACAGCATCACCCGCAGCGCCGCGCGGCTCATGGACGTCTACGCGGCGGCCCACTCCTCGTCCCCGTCACCTCACGGAGTCAGTTCCTCATGACCGACAACCCCAGCGGCGCCCGCCGCACGTCCCCCGCCCGCAGCCGGGTCCGGTCGCTGCCGGCCTGGTCCCTGCTGGCGGCCGGCGTCGTCGCCGGCGGCCTGATCGGCGGCACGTACGGCCTGGTCAGGACGCCGACGTACACGGCCACGAGCTATGTCGTCGCGGTGCCGACCGCGAAGTCCGACGCGGCGACCGCGCTCGGTTTCGCGCAGGCCTACGGCCGGGTGGCCACGCAGCTCGCGGTGCTCGGGGACGCCCAGGTGTGGGCGGGGGTGCCGGTGCGGACGCTGAAGTCGAGCGTGCAGGCGGCGACGTCGCCGGACGCGCCGATGGTGGCGATCACGGCGACCTCCTCGCGCCCCGACCTCGCCGCCGACATGGCCGACGCCGTCTCCCGGGCGCTGACCCGGCACGCCAACGACGCCAAGGCCGACACCGACGTCGAGCTGCGCCAGTTCGCCCGCGCCGTGCCGCCCACCGAGCCGTCCTCGGCGTCGGCGGCGGTGACGGGGCTGGTGGGCGCGAGCGCGGGCGGCCTGCTGGGCGGCCTGGCCCTGCTGGTGCGGCCCCGGCGGGCCACGGAGGCGCCCGGGCGGCCGGCCTCGGTGCCGGGCCCGGCCACCGCCGCCGATGTGCACGGACAGCTGTGAAGTACTCCGTGGAGGTCGTCACCGAGGAGAGCGCCTTCGGGCAACTGGCCCCGGAATGGGGGAGGCTGTACCGCAGGTGCGCGGCGGCGACCCCGTTCCAGAGCCACGCCTGGCTGCACTCGTGGTGGCTGTCCTACGGCCGGCCCGGCCGGCTGCGCCTGCTGCTGGTCCGCGACGGCCGCGACCTCGTCGCCGCCGCTCCGCTGATGCGGGTACGGCGACCGGTGCCGGCGCTGGTGCCGCTCGGGGGGGCGATCTCCGACTACGGGGACGTCCTGCTGGACGACGAGCGCGGCGAGGCGGCGGTGAGCGCGCTGACCGAAGGGCTCTACGCGGCGGCCCGCACCGCGCTGATCGACCTGCGCGAGGTGCGGCCCGGGGGCGCCGCCGAAGAGGTCTACGACCACTGGTGCGGCCCGCGGCGCCGGGTGAGCGACTCGCTGTGCCTGGAGCTGCCCGCCGTACCGATGGACGACCTGGTCGCCCGCCTGCCGTCGGCGAAGGCCCAGCGGGTGCGCGCCAAGCTGCGCAAGCTGGCCGCGCTCGGCGTGGAGCGGCACGTCGTCGCGCCGGACGAGGTGGACAAGGCGCTGCACCGGCTCGTCGAACTGCACCGGCTGCAGTGGGAGGGACGGAAGGTGACGGGCGAGCACCTGCGCCCCCGCTTCCGCGAGCACCTGGTGCGGTCGGTGGGGTCGATGGTGCGCTCCGGGGACGCGGTGGTCACCGAGTTCCGGCTGGCGGACGACGTGGTGGCCGTCGACCTGACCCTGCTGTCCCGGCGGCTGGCCGGCGGCTACCTCTACGGTGCCCATCCGTGCCTGCGCCAGCGCAAGGCGGACGTGGCGGTCATGCTGCTCGACGCGTGCGCCGAGCACGCCCGCGCGGGCGAACGCGAGACGCTGAGCCTGCTGCGCGGCGACGAGCCGTACAAGCACCACTGGCGGCCCCAGCCGGTGGGCAACCAGCGGCTGCTGCTGGCCCGGCGGCGCACCGCCCCGCTGCTGTCGGCGGCCCTGTGCGACGTGGCCGCCCGGCGGCGGGGCAAGGAACTGGTGCGACGGTGGAGGGAGCGCGGTGGCGACGGGCCGTGACCGACCCGCCGCCGGCCCGGGGTCACCGGGAGCGCGACCACCAGTCGAGGCGCACGCACAGCTTCCCGCCGAGCCAGTACTCGACCCAGTCGCCGAGGTCCAGCGGCGAACAGCCCGGCGCGGGAGTGGGCGTGGGCATGGGCACCGGTGTGGGCGTGGGCCTGGGCGTCGGGGTGGGGGTCGGCGTGGTGGGCGCGGGCGGCTCCTCGGTGCGGCCGAAGAGCACGGACCGGTAGACCTGCGACGACCGGGGGTTGTCGGCGCACTGCCAGACGCCGTGCGGGCAGTAGTCGGTCAGCGTGTTGTACAGCGGCTTGTGCGCGTCCATCCACGCGAGCATGCCCTGCATGTACGCGGAATTGTCGCCGTTGCGGAAGAGCCCCCATTCCGGATAGGAAACGGGCTTTCCGTGCGCCTTGGCGAAGTCCACCTGTTCCTGGAGCCCGTACGGCTCTTTCACCTGCTGCTCGAACGACAGTCCGCGCGGCTGGTCGTACGCGTCCATTCCGATGATGTCGACGGTGTCGTCACCGGGATAGCAGCGGGTCCAGGGAACGGCGTCCCGGCCGCGGCTCGGCGCGAAGTCGAAACGGAACTTCTGGCCCGGCACCGCGCGCATGGTGGTGACGATCCTGTTCCAGTACGCCTTCCAGGCCTCCGGGTCGGGACCGCAGCGATGGGTGTAGGTGGTGCCGTTCATCTCCCAGCCGAGCACGATGACGGTGTCCGGCACCTTCAGCGCCACCAGCCGCTCGGCGAGCGCGCGGAAGTGGTGGTCGAACTGGCCGGCGGTGCCCCGGCGCAGCAGCAGGCGCACCTCCTCGTCGGAGACGTTGTCCTCGTTGCGCTCCATCATCGGCACGTTGAGGACGAGCATCCGGTCGGCCCGCTGCCGGCGCCAGTCGGCCCACGGGTCGAGGAAGCCGTGCGCGCCCTCGATGTCGGACCAGCGCTCGCCCGGCAGGTAGGTGTGGCCGACGCGCAGCTCGGCGCCGCCCAGCCAGCGGCTGAGGTCGGCGATCCGGGCCACGCCGAGGGCACCGGAGTCGAGGAAGGCGCCGAAGGAGGAGGCGTACGTCTCGGACGGGACGGCGGGACCCGGCGGTTGCGGGGCGGCCGGCGTGGCGGGGGTGCTGGGCGTGGCCGGGACGGTCGGTGTCGTCGGTGTCGTCGGTGTGGCCGGGGCGGTCGGGGTGGCCTGGCCGGTCGTGGCGGTCGGAGCGGGAGGGTCGACGACCCGCGCCGTCCCCGCGGCGAATCCCGGACCCGCCGCCAGGGCGGCCGACGCGGCCGCCGTCACCGCGATGACCGCCGGCCGTCGCAGACGGGCCCGTCGCTGCTGTGCGGACATGCCTGCTCCTTTCTCTCCGATACCTGACACTCAGTCACATCAATATGAAGTCCGCCACCTCATTACGGCTTTCGAGTGCTCCGATCGCCCGCCCGAGTGAAACCACCGCGTGAAACCACCGAGTGAAACCACCCGAAGGAAAATGCCCGTGTCGCTGCTCGACACCCGTGTCCCCGCCGTTCTGCTGCGGATCGACCGGAATCCCTTTCACCACGGCACGCTGGGAGCCGTACGCTCGCTCGGCAGAGCGGGAGTCGAGGTCCACCTGGTCGCGGACGCCACCGGAAGTCCCGTACCGACATCCCGTTTCGTACGGCAGATGCATCCCCCGCCGCCGCCCGGCGCGTCCCTGGGTGAGATCGCCGTCGCGCTGCGCTGGGTCGCCGCCCGGGTCGCGCGTCCCGCCGTCCTGGTCCCGATGGACGACGCGAGCGCCCTCGCGGTGACCCGGATGCGCGCGGAGCTGGCCCCCGCCTACCTGCTGCCGCAGCAGCCGGACACCGTGCCCGAACGCGTCGCCGACAAGGCCGAACTGGCCGCGGTGTGCGCCTCGGTGGGCGTTCCGCACCCGCGGACGGTGATCCCGGAGAGCGCCGCGCACGCGATGAGCGCGGCCCGGGGGCTCGGCCTGCCGGTGGTGGCCAAGTGGAGCCGGCCCTGGCTGGTGCCCCCGGGCAGCGGGCTGCGCAGCACGGTCGTGCTGGGCTCGGCGCGGGAGGCGCGGGAGCTGTACCTGCGCACCGAGGAGGCGGGCAGCCGGCTGCTGCTCCAGGCGTTCCTGCCGCCGGGCGAGGACCGGGACTGGTTCTTCCACGGGTACGCCGACCGGTCCGGGGCCGTACGCGCCGGCGGCCCCGGCGTGAAGTCGCTGGCGTGGCCGCGCGGCGCCGGACTGACGGCGGTCGGCCGCTGGGCGCCCAACCCGAGGGTGCAGGTGCTCGCCGAGCGGCTGATCGGCGCACTGGGCTACCGCGGCATTCTCGACCTCGACTTCCGCCGCTGCGGTGTCACCGGGCACTACCACCTGCTCGACTTCAACCCGCGCCCCGGAGCGCAGTTCCGGCTCTTCACCGACACGGCCGGGCTGGACGTCGTACGCGCCCTGCACCTCGACCTGACCCACCGTCCGCTGCCGGACGGCTCCCCGCTGCCGGGGCGGGAGTTCGTGGTGGAGAACTACGCGCCGCTGACCGCGCTGCGCCCCTGCGCCGCCGGGCGCGAACTGGCCTGGCACGCCCCGGACGACCGCGGGCCCGGGCGGACGATGTGGAGCCTGTGGACGCGCCATGTGGCCCGCCGGCTGCTGGACCGCGTACGCGGGGTGCCACCGGCCGCACCCGCCGATACGTCCGCCGAGATGCCTGCCGACGCGCCCGCAGAGGTGCCCTCCGGCGTTTCCGCCGACGTTTCCGACCTTTCCGACGACGTTTCCGACGACGTTTCCGACGGCGTCTCTGACGACGTCTCTGACGATGAGAAAGCGAGCAGTTGCTGATGTACGACCTGCTGGTGGTGGGCGCCGGTCCCTACGGCCTGTCCATCGCGGCCCACGCCGCGGCCGCCGGGCTGCGGCTGCGCGTCCTGGGCCGGCCCATGGCGTCCTGGCGCGACCACATGCCGCGCGGCATGTTCCTCAAGTCGGAGCCGTGGGCGTCCAACCTCTCCGATCCGTCCGGCCGCCTGCGCCTGGACGCGTACTGCGCGGGCCAGGGGGTGGCGGCGCGGCACGGGGAGCCCATCCCGGTGGAGATGTTCGCCGCGTACGGCCTGTGGTTCGCCCGGCGCGCCGTGCCCGAGGTCGACGAACGCACGGTCACCCGGATGAGCGCCTGTCCCGGCGGCTTCGAGGCGGTCACCGGGGACGGACAGGTCCTGGCCGCCCGTACGGTCGCCCTGGCGGTCGGCGTGACGCCCTTCGCCGAGATCCCGCCGGCCCTGCGCGACCTCCCCCCGTCCCTCGTCTCGCACAGCGTCCACCACCACGACCTCTCCCGCTTCCGCGACCGGGACGTCACGGTCGTCGGCGGCGGCCAGGCGGCGCTGGAGACGGCGGCCCTGCTCGCGGAACAGGGCACCCGCGTACGGGTGTTGGCGCGCGCCGACCGGCTGTCCTGGAACGACGTGCCGCCGCCCTGGCGACGCCCCTGCTGGCAGTCGGCGCGCGCCCCGCACAGCGGGCTGGGCTGCGGCTGGCGCAACTGGTTCTACGCCGAACGCCCCGGGCTGCTGTACCGCCTCCCGGAGCCGACGCGCCTGCGCATCGCCGCGACGGCCCTGAGTCCGGCGGGCGCGTGGTGGGTGCGGGAGCGGGTGGAGCGCGGGGTGGAGGTGCTGCCGGGCCACGAGATCGCGGCGGCGCGGGCGGTGCGCGACGGGGGCGGGAGCGGGGGCGGGGTGCGGCTGGAGGTGGTGCACCGGGCCGGGGGCGTGCGCCGGACCCTGGAGACGGACCACGTCATCGCGGCCACGGGGTTCACGGCCACGCGGGACCGTCTGACCGTCCTCGCCCCCGATCTGCGTGCCGCGCTCACCACGACGGCCTGCGGCTCGCCCCGGGTGACCTCGGCCTTCGAGTCCTCACGACCCGGGCTCTTCCTCGCCGGCCTGATCACCGCACCGGACTTCGGCCCGGCGATGCGCTTCGTGCACGGAGCGGCGTACACGGCGGAGACGCTCGTACGGGGTGTACGGCACCGGCTGCACACCGGCGGGATGGGGGCGGCGATCCCGGCACCGGGGAGGGGCGGGCGCAAGGGGGCGCCGACGGGGACGCGCGGTTGACGTGCGGTGGACCGGGCCGCGGGGTGCCGGACGCTCCCTGTCCGGCACCCTGCGCGCTACCGGCGGGAAGCGGCTCGGCCCCGGCGGTACAGGACGACCCCGCCCACGATCATCGCGGCACTGGCCCCCGAGGTGGCCAGCATGGCCTGGGCACCGGTGTGGGGCAGCTGGGGCGGAGGCGTGTGGCCGCCGCCACCGCCGGGAGGCGGGGTGTGGTCCCCACCGGGAGGCGGGGTGTGGTCCCCACCGGGCGGGGGCGTGTGGTCCCCACCGGGCGGGGGCGTGTGGTCGCCGCCGCCGGGAGGCGGCGTGTGATCCCCACCGGGCGGGGTGCTTCCGCCACCGCCGGGGGGTGGGGTGTGGTCTCCACCGGGAGGCGTGCTCCCGCCACCGCCGGGAGGCGGCGTGTGGTCGCCGCCGCCGGGAGGCGGCGTGTGATCCCCGCCGGGCGGGGGCGTGTGGTCGCCGCCGCCGGGAGGCGGCGTGTGGTCGCCGCCGGGAGGCGTGTGGTCGCCGCTCGGAGGAGGCGTGTGGTCGCCGTATCCGCCGCCGCCGTAGCCGGAGTCGTCGTTGTCCGAGTCGTCGCCGTGGCCCGAGTCGTCGTCGCGCGGTGTGCCGTGCTTGCCGGCATGCGTGTCGCCGGCGCAGGAGTTGCCGAAGGCCGGGTTGAGGGCGGCGGCCACGTCGACGGAGTCACCGCAGGCGTTGAGCGGCACCTCGATCGGCGCCGAGACGCTGTTGCCGGCCGCGACGCCGGGCGAATCCTTGGTTGCCCCGCCCGCCTGCGTGTCGGCGAGGACAGGGCTGCTGCACAGGGACAGAATGCTTGTCGCGGCAGCGGCCGCGACCATTCCCCTGCTCAGGGTCTGTCGCAATCTCGTTGTCCTCCTGCTTGAAGAAGTGGGAAAAGCCGGCCTCGGAACGGAGTGAAGCGGTCCAAGGCCGGCCATGACACAGCCAGTACGGCTGCGGCGTTATGCGGTCAGTCGTTCTCGCACTGGTTGCCGAACGCCGGGTTCAGCGCGCCGATGACGTCGACCGTGTTGCCGCACACGTTGATGGGCACGTGGACCGGAATCTGGATCAGGTTGCCGGAGAGAACACCCGGGGAACCGATCGCGGCGCCCTGGGCACCCGCGTCCGCGAAGGCCGGAGCGGCCACGCCGAAGGCCATGATCACGCCCGCGACGACGGCGGCGGTCTTCTTCATGAGATTTCCCTTCTCTGCGGTCATGCCCCTTTGTCGGCCGATGACCGAGCGAGCACAGCCGGAACGGCTCGCGCCATGACCTGCAGGCTGTAAAACGACAGATAGCCGACGGAGAAACTACGGAACGCGTGGCGCGGCGAAATTCACTCCATTGCCCCGCGCCCTCACACTTTTCCCCGTCGATCGCAATGGAGAGTGGTGTGTTCAAAAACCCCGGGCGGCCCGCGGCGAGAACCGCGGGCCGCCCGGTCAGCCGGAGTCGACTTACTCCTCGCCGTTGGCCGAGAGAACCGAGAGGTCCTCCAGGACGTGCGAGAGCGCACCGTCCCGCTTGGACTGAGTGGAGTTGTCGTCGCACTGCTGGGTCAGCTGGTCCGACAGGATCGGCACGTCCTGGACGTTGACGATCTGCAGAACGCCGACGTTGGTGTCGCTCAGGCCGACGCACGGCTTGTTGAGCGTGCCCTGGACCAGCGAGAGCTGCGGGCTCATGTCACCCTTGGTCGCCGAATTGCCGAACGACGACGTGGCGCCGTTACCGTTTGCGACGGTCGGTCCGTTGTCGTTGCCGATGGCAAGCGCCGTCGGAGCTGCCGCCACCGACATTCCGACGACAGAAGCGGCGGCCGCCGCGGCGGCCATTGCCTTCTTGAGCACTTCGCGTTCCTTTCCTCGTAGCGACGCAATGCCCTACGGCCACATCAACCCGGCTCACGAGGAATGGTTGCGGGGATTCACTCCATTGGCCCTGTCTCAGTCGCTCGGGCCCGGCGAACACCGGCCTTCCGGCGGGCTCGCGGCCGCCGCCGGGTGTCGGCCGTCGGAGTGAATGGGAGAAACCCCTACGGGGCCGGAGAGTTGACCAGAACGCTCCGGTCCCCGGGGCTTCCTCAGAAAGGACTGGCCAGTGATCAAGAAGATTGTTGCCACCGCGGCCATCGCCGCGTCCGCCGTGGGTGCCTCCGCCGCCGCGGCTCCGCAGGCACTCGCGATCGGCAACGACAAGGGCCCGACCGCGGCGAACGGCAACGGCTCCTGGCAGAGCTACGGCAACTCCAGCACCTACGGGAACATGAGCCCGCAGATGGCGCTGATCCAGGGCTCCTTCAACAAGCCCTGCATCGCTGTCAGCGACCTGCCCGTCGGCGTGCTCCAGGTCGTCAACATCCAGGACGTGCCGATCCTGTCCGACCAGCAGACCCAGCAGTGCAACGAGAACTCGACCCAGGCCAAGCGGGACGGCGCGCTGGCGCACCTGCTGGAGGACGTGTCGATCCTGTCGACCAGCGAGGAGTCCTCGGGCCACTGACACCTGTCCTGGCCGAGGCCGGAGGGGCCGCCGACATCTCGGCGGCCCCTTCGGCGTGTCAGCGCTTGTACAGCTCCTCGATCTCGTCCGCGTACGCCGTGAACACCGCGTGCCGTTTGACCTTCAGGGACGGGGTCAGCATCCCGTTCTCCTCGGTGAAGTCCCCCTCGACCAGCGTGAACGCCCGGATGGACTCGGCGCGGGAGACGGCCTCGTTGGCGTAGTCGACGGCCTTCTGGACCTCGGCGCGCATCCGCGGGTCCCGGATCACCTCGGCCATCGGGGTGTCGGCGGGCAGCTTGCGGACCGCCAGCCAGTGGGCGACAGCGTCGGGGTCGAGGGCGATCAGGGCGGCGACGAAGGGCCGGTTGTCGCCGACGACGACGCACTGGCCGACGGGCGGGCGGCTGCGCATCCGGTCCTCCAGGACCGCCGGGGAGACGTTCTTGCCGCCGGAGGTGACGAGGATGTCCTTCTTGCGGCCGGTGATGCTGAGATAGCCGTCCTCGTCGAGGGCGCCGAGGTCGCCGGTGGCGAACCACCCGTCCCGCAGCACGGCGTCGCTGGCGGCCGGGTTGTTCCAGTACGACCCGAAGACGACCCCGCCCTTGACGAGCACCTCCCCGTCGTCGGCGATACGGACCGCGGTGCCCGGCACCGGGAGGCCGACGGTGCCGGGGCGGGGCCGGAGCGGGGGCACGATGGTGGCGGCGGCGCTGGTCTCGGTCAGGCCGTAGCCCTCGTAGACGATGATCCCGGCGGCGTAGAAGAACAGGTTGAGGTTGCGGTCGAGCGGGGAGCCGCCGCTGATGGCGTAGCGCATCCGGCCGCCGAGCTCCTTGCGGACGCGGCGGTAGACCAGCAGGTCGTACAGGGCCCAGGCGGCGTAGAGGCCGGGGCCGGGGCCCTTGCCGGTGCCGAGGAACTTGTTCAGGTACGCCTGCCCGAAGCGCACCCCGATGCGGTCCGCGCGGTCGAACGAGGCGCCGCGGCCGATCTTCTCGGCGGTCGCGCGGCCCGTGTCGTGGATCTTCTCGAAGAGGTAGGGGACGCCGACCAGGAAGGTCGGGCGGAACTCCTTGAGCGCGGGGCGGAGTTCGTCGGGCTTGATGCTCGGGCAGTGGCCGATCTCGATGCGGGCCATCAGACAGGCGATCTGCAGGGTGCGGCCGAGGATGTGGGCGAGCGGGAGGAAGAGCAGGGTCGAGGCGACCTGCCCGGTGACCTCCTTGAAGATGGGGTGCAGCAGCTCGACCGTGTTGGCGGCCTCGGCGTGCAGGTTGGCGTGGGTGAGGACACAGCCCTTGGGCCGGCCGGTGGTGCCGGAGGTGTAGCAGATGGTCGCGACGGTGCCGGGGGTGAGGGCGCTGCGACGCTTGGCGACCTCCTCGTCGGGCAGGTCGCGGCCGAGGAGGGTGAGGTCGGCGAGCGCGTCCGCGTCCAACTGCCAGACTCTGGGCGCGGGTTGGTGGCCGGCGGTGGCCGTCGTCACCGTGGCCGCGTGCTCGGCGGTCTCCACGACGACGTGCCGGGCGCCCGAGTCGCGGACGATCCACTCGACCTGGTCGGCCGAGGAGGTGGCGTAGACGGGGACGACCTGGCCGCCGGCCGCCCAGATCGCGAAGTCCAGGACGGTCCACTCGTAGCGGGTCCGGGACATCACCGCGACCCGGCCGCCCGGTTCGAGGCCGGCCGCGATCAACCCCTTGGCCACGGCGGTGACTTCACGGGCGAAGGCGGCCGCGGTGACCGGGCGCCAGGCGCCGTTCTCCCTGCGGCGCAGGATCACCGCGTCGGGGGCCTCGGCCGCGTTGGTGTAGGGCAGGTCGGCGGTGCTGCCCGTGGTGGGGGCGGCCGCCAGCGGGGCGGTGCGGGCCTCGCGCACCGTGCCGTGCTCGTCCCGCACGAGCTCGACGCGGGTGCGGGAGGCCAGGTCGGTGCGTTGCCTGGCCCGCTTCAGATCCTTGCGTACGCCCATGGCGGCTCCCCGGCTCGTTCTGACTGGGCAGTCAACTTACTCGGGAGTAAGGAAAGGTCAAGGGGGCCGGTTCATTTCCCCGCGGCTTCCTCACGAGGTCACTTCATGAGGCTCGCCTCGTCGATGCCGGCGGCGAGCTGCCGTACGGCCGCGTCCTCGGTCCGGTCGGCCAGCCGGTGCGTGTGGTCGCCGAGTTCGTCGAGGCCGCAGTTGCCGGGGAGGGTGCCGGAACGCTCCGGCGTGCGCAGGCTGTCGGCGAAGTAGGCGGCCACCGCGTCGACCTGGAGGCTGGTCGGCGCGCTCCACAGGTCGTCGTGCAGGGCGCCGGTCTCCAGCTGGCCGGACTCCTCGTGCGGGGCGCGGCTGTCCGGGTCCAGCCAGCGCACGCTGGCCGTGGCGAGGTGGCCGTCGGCGCCGGGCCGGGTGCGCACCGCGTACAGCGCGGTGACGGTGTGGCCGGGGCCGACCTCGCCGCCGTCGACGTCGTCGTCACGGAAGTCCTCGTCGGCGACCTTGCGGTCGTCGTAGCCGACGAGGTGGAACTCGGCGACCGTCTCGGGGTCGAAGGCGACCTGGGCCTTGGCGTCGCGGGCGCTGAGGTCGATGTTCTGCGGGAGCTGGTCGACGAACACCGTGCGGGCGTCGGCCTCGTCGCCCACGTACGCCGTGTGGCCGTCGCCCTTGTCGGCGAGGCGTTCCATGAGGGCGTCGCCGTAGTCGCTGCCGACGCCGACGCCGAAGAGGGTGATGCCGTGGTCGCGCCGCTCGCGCGCGACGCGTTCGAGGATGGAGTCGGCGTCGGTGTCACCGGTGTTGGCGAGGCCGTCGGAGACCAGCACGACCCGGTTGGTGGCGCCCTCGCGCAGGCCCTCGGCGGCGGTGGCGTACCCGGTCTCCACGCCCGCGCCGAGGTTGGTGGAGGCGTCGGTGTCCAGGCCGTCGACGGCGTGGTGGACCGTGCCGCGGTGGCCGCCGAGGCGGGTCATCGGCAGGACGGTCCTGGCCTTGTCGCTGAAGGTGACGAGGGCCACCGAGTCGTCGTCGCGCAGCCGGTCGGTCATCTCGCCGAGGGACTGGCGGGCCAGGTCCAGGCGGCCCGGTTCGCTCATGGAGCCCGAGACGTCGATGACGAAGGTGAGGGCGGCCGGCGGGCGGTCCTCGGTGTCCGCGGCGCGGGTGGCGAGGCCGACGCGGACCAGGGACCAGCCGGCCCGGTCGGTGCGGGCGCCGTCGACGGTGACCGTGAAGCCGTTGCCGTCGGGGCGCGGGTAGTCCTGGCGGAAGCTGTTGACGAACTCCTCGGGGCGGACCTCGGAGGGGCTGGGCAGCCGGCCTTCGTCGAGGACGCGGCGGGTGTAGCCGTAGGAGGCGGTGTCGACGTCGAGGGCGAAGGTGGAGAGGTAGTCGGTGCCGGGGGTGCGTTCGGTCCCGTCCAGGGTCGCCCCGGTCCGGTCGGGGGCGGGGGCGGGGAGGCCGGCGGACTTGTTCGCGCCGTCCGAGGCGCCGTTGCCGCTCTCGCCCGCGCTGCACGCCGTCAGCAGCAGGCCGCCCGCCGCGGTGAGCGCGAGCAGGGCGGCGGGCAGCCGTCGCGCGGGCGGGCGCGGTGTGCGCCGACGCGGCCCGCGCGGGCGCGGCGTGCCCGGCCGTGGTGTTGGATACCGCTCCATCTTCCGTGCCCCCTCGGTCAGTTGACCGGCCCGTTGACCGGCCCGTCGACGTCGTCCGTCTGCGACTGTGACGGCGCCGGGCGCCGGAACGTGCGGCACGGGGAGTTGCGGATGGATATCGACCCGGCCACGATCATGGCCGGCCGTAACCGGTGGGTGATCCTCCGTTGACCTAGGAGACGACGTCTTTGCCCGCGAAACCGCGGAAGGCCAGGGCGAACAGCACGAGCGCGTACGTTATGGACAGGGCCGTGCCCTGGATCATGCCGGACCACTCGGCGTGCGGCTGGACGGCGTCCACCCAGGAGAACTGCCAGTGCGCGGGCAGGAAGTCGCGCCAGTGGCCGAGGGCCGTCACGGCGTCCAGGACGTTGCCGACGATGGTCAGGCCGACGGCGCCGCCGACCGCGCCGAGCGGGGCGTCGGTCTTCGTCGACAGCCAGAACGCCAGGGCCGCGGTGACCAGTTGGGACACGAAGATGTACGCCACCGCCACGGCCAGCCGCTGGGCCGCCGTCCCGGTCGCCAGCGTGCCGCCGGTGGGGATCTGCAGCGGGCCCCAGCCGTAGGCGGCCGTGCCGACGGCCAGCGCGACCAGCGGCAGCAGGATCATCGCCGCCAGGCTGAGACCCAGCCCGACGACGAGCTTGGACCACAGCAGGCGGGCGCGTGGCACGGGCGCCGCCAGCAGATAGCGCAGCGAGGACCAGCTCGCCTCCGAGGCGACGGTGTCCCCGCAGAACAGGGCGACCGGGATGACGAGCAGGAAGCCGGCGGAGACGAAGAGGTTGACGGCGGCGAAGTTGGCGCCGGACGCGGTGGCCGTGTCCATCAGCGTCACCTGGTTGCCGCGGCCGCCCGGGTCGCCGCCGATCGCGAACGCGATCAGCAGCACGAAGGGCAGGGCGGCGAGGATGCCGCCCATGACCAGCGTCCGGCGCCGCTTGAGCTGACGCACGAGCTCGACCCGCAGGGGCAGGGTGTGGCCCGCCTTGTATCCGGAGGCGGTCTCGGTGCGCTCGGCGAGCGTGCTCATGCGGAACCCCCGATCAGGGTGAGGAAGGCGTCCTCCAGGCGGCGGTGGGGGCCGAGGGAGGTGACGGGGACTTCCAGACGGACCAGTTCGACGAGGAGACGGGCGGCAGGGGCGGTGTCGCCGGGCGAGGGTGCGACGGCAGGTGTGGTGCCGGCCGGCGCGCCGTCCCGGCCGGTCGCGCGGTTCCCCGCGTCCCTGAGCGGCGCGGCCGCCAGCCGCACCAGGAGGCCGCCGTCGGCGCGGGTCGCCGTCTCGACGCCTGGCAGGGCCGCCACCTTCTCCAGCATCGGGTCCGTGATCTCCGCCGCGAGGCCGACCAGGAGCGTGTCGCCGGAGCCGGTGATCTCGCCCACCGGGCCCGCCTGGACCAGCCGGCCGCGGTCCATGACCACCAGGTGGGTGCAGGACTGTTCGACCTCGGCGAGGAGGTGGCTGGAGACGATGACCGTGCGGCCCGCGGCGGCGTAGCGGATCATCACCTCGCGCATCTCGCGGATCTGGGGCGGGTCGAGGCCGTTGGTCGGTTCGTCGAGGATGAGCAGGTCGGGCAGGCCCAGCATGGCCTGGGCGATGGCCAGGCGCTGGCGCATGCCCTGGGAGTAGGTGCGCACGGCACGGGCGAGCGCGTCGCCGAGTCCGGCGATCTCCAGGGCCTCGTCCAGGTGCGCGTCCTCGGGCGGGCGGCCGGTCGCCTGCCAGTACAGCTCCAGGTTCTCGCGCCCGGAGAGGTGCGGGAGGAAGCCCGCGCCCTCCACGAAGGCGCCGACGCGGGAGAGGACCGGCGCGCCGGGGCGGACGGCGTGGCCGAAGACGCGGATCTCGCCGCCGTCCGGCTTGATCAGGCCCATCAGCATGCGCAGGGTGGTCGTCTTGCCCGCGCCGTTGGGCCCGAGGAGGCCGAGCACCTGGCCCTTCTCGACGCGGAAGGACACGTCCCGGACCGCGTACCGGTCGGCCGAGCCGGCGTACCGCTTGCTCAGGCCGGTGATCTGGAGCGGGACGTCGGCGAGTTCGGGGTCGGGTGGCGGGGCGGCGGTGGTGCGGCGGCGACTGGTCAGCAGCAGGGCCAGGGCGATCACGGCGCCGGCCGCCGGCAGCCACCACACCCAGGACGGCAGCGGGGCCGCCGCGGTGGTCACGCCCGGTGCCGTCGGCACCTCCAGGTCGCCCTTGAGGGAGACGGTGTACGTCGCCGGGGCGGTCGGCGAGGCGTAGCCGAGGTCGGTGGAGGCGAGGACCAGGCGCAGGCGGTGGCCCTGCTCGATCTCGTGGTCGATCGCCGGGAGGGTGAGGGTGACGTCCTTGCCCGCCCTGGCGCCCTCGACCCGGACGGGCGTGACGAGCTGGGAGGGCAGGACGGGTGTGCCGCCGCCCGGTGCGACGTCGTACACCTTGGCGAACAGCACGGCGTCGTCGCTGGTGGAGCGCACGTGGACGGTGACCGTCGGCGATCCGGTGATGCGCAGGCCGCTGCGCACCGGCGCCGACTCGAACTGCGCGTACTGGCCGGGGAAGTCCAGCGACACGCCGACGCCGAGCGAGGACAGCTGGGCGAGGCCGCCGGAGCCGCCGAGGCCGGGCAGGGCGGAGACGCCGGGCGGGGTGGCGCCGGGCGGGTTGGCGAAGCTCTGCTCGGTGCCGGTCAGGGCGATCGGCTTCCGGCCGCTCGCCAGGCCCGGGTAGGTGTCGTCGCTCGCGCCGCGCAGCTGGGCGGCGCCGTCCGTGGAGTCCACTCCCCCGGTGCGGGTGACGCGGAAGGCGGGGCCGGTGTCGGTGCCCTTGTCGTCCTTGAGGTAGCGGTCGAACCACGCGCGCGTGCGGGCCTCGACGCGGCTGGTCTCCAGGTCGCCGCCGTCGTGCCCGCCGGCGATCCAGTCGACGTCGACGGGGGCGCCGTTGGCCTTGATCGCCTTCGCGGCGGCGTCCGCCTGGCCGAGGGGGAAGAGGGAGTCCGTCTGGCCCTGCGTCAGGAGCGTGGGCACCTTGATGCGGTCGGCGACGGCGGACGGCGAGCGGGCCTCCAGGAGGGCGCGGGCCTCGGCGTCCGGCGTGCCCGACTCCGCGACCCGCTCGTACATCCGGCACAGCCGCGGCTCGAACTTGGCGCAGCCGCCGCCGGTGTTGACGAAGATGCCGGCCCACAGCTTCTTGAAGACGCCGTCGGGGAAGAGGGCGTCGGCGAGGTTCCAGTACGTGATGGAGGGGGCGATGGCGTCCACGCGGTGGTCGTAGGCGGCCGCGAGGAGGGAGATCGCGCCGCCGTAGGAGGCGCCCGCGACGCCCACGCGCGGGTCGCCGGCCTTGTCGAGCCGGACCTGGGGCTGCCGGGCCAGCCAGTCGATGAGGTGGGAGACGTCGGCGACCTCGCCCTTGGGGTCGTTCAGCCCGATCCGGCCGGTGGAGTGGCCGAAGCCGCGGGCGGACCAGGTCAGGACCGCGTAGCCGTCTCTGGCCAGGTCCTCGGCCTCCTGGCGGACGTCGTCCTTGCTGCCGCCGAAGCCGTGGGCGAGCAGGACCGCGGGACGGCGGCCCGCCGCGCCCGAGGTGAAGTACGAGGTGTCGATGCGCACGCCGTCCATCGCCATGACCCGGTCGGTCCGGCGCACCGCGGCCTTCTCGTCCGAGGCGACGGCCGTCCACGTTCCCGCGCCCGCGAGTACGACGACGGCGGCCCCGGCGGCCAGGAGCCGTCGGGGCCGCCGCAGCAGCCCTCGCAGTGCGGGCAGTCGAAGATCCATGCCTCCCACGGTACGGGGCGGCTGTGACACCCGGAGCAGCCCCGGGGCTGAACGTTCCGCCCTACCAGGGGCGTAGGGGTTCACCCCGCGTACCGCAGGTGCGGTACCGGCTACGCCCGGGCGTCCTCCGGGAGCGACACCAGCCAGCGGGTGTCGCGGCGCGGGCGCAGGTACAGCGCCCAGTACAGGGTCGCCGCCGCGGTGATGCCGCCCGTCCACAGCAGGTAACCGGTCTCCTGCTGGGTCAGGATGTACGCCAGGACCGCGATCAGCAGGACCGGCACCGCGGGCCACAGGGGCATGCGCCAGGCCGGGGTGTGCTGGTGGTGGCCCCGGCGGGAGAGCAGGGCGGCGACGGCGACCAGGAGGTACATGCCCGTCACCGAGACGCCCGTCACGCCGTACAGGGTGTCGAGGTTGACGAAGCAGAGCAGGGCGCCGGGGACGCCGACGGCGAGGGTGGCGACCCAGGGGGAGCCGAAGCGGCCGAGCTTGGAGAAGACGGTGTTGACCGGCTCGGGCCACGCCTTGTCGCGGGCCGAGGCGAACAGGACACGGGAGTTCTGGATGACCATGACGATGCCCGCGTTGACGATCGCGAGGGCCACGCAGAGGCTGACGAAGGTGCCGACCGCCGAGTTGGACCAGGCGGTGACCATGCTGCTGATGTCGCCGCCGGTCAGGGCGGACAGGTCGGAGGCGCCCAGGGTGATCGCGACGACCGGGACCAGGATGATCACGGAGGAGATGGCGAGGGTGGCCAGGACCGTGCGGGCCACGTTGCGCCGCGGGTGCTCCAGTTCCTCGGAGAGGTAGACGGCGGTCGAGAAGCCCTGGGTGACGAAGAGGGCGATCGCGAGGCCGGAGACGACCAGCATGGCCGTCACGGTGTCGGTGTGCCCGTCGGCGCCCGCGACCCGCATCGACAGCAGGCTGCCGGCGCCGCGCTCGCTGTGGGCGAAGCCCAGGACGGCCACCACGGCCGCCGCGATGACCTCCAGGACCAGGAAGACGCCGGTGATCCAGGCGTTGGCGCGCAGGTCGAGCAGGCCCGCGAGGGTGGCGAGCAGCATGACGCCGGCGCCGGTCATGGCGGGGTCGAGGTGGACGATCGGGGCGAGGTAGTCGGCCGTGCCCATGGCGATCACCGGCGGCACGATCATCACGACCAGCAGGGACAGCACGAAGACCAGCCAGCCCGCGAGGCGGCCCGCCAGCGTCGAGACCATGGCGTACTCGCCGCCGGCGCTGGGGATGAGGGTGCCCAGCTCGGAGTAGCAGAACGCCACGGCGATACAGAGGAGGGAGCCGATGGCGATCGTCAGGGCGGTGGCGGTGCCCAGCGAGCCGAACAGGTCCGGGACGACCACGAAGAGCGTGGAGGCCGGGGTGACGCAGGAGAGGGTGAGGAGGGTCCCGCCGACGACCCCGATGGAACGCTTGAGCGTCTGGGGGCCGCTGGCCGATGCCTCTGGGACGGCGGTGTCGGCAGGGCGGAGCGTGTCGGTCATGAAGCGGTTTCCGATCGACTGGTGCGGGTGCCTCCGGCGGCTGGGGAGTGGCTGCATGGAACCCCGACGAAAACCGGCACGTCAATACCTGTTTACCTACGGAATCCGTAGATCCGAAGGGCTCTGAGCCCCGAAACCAGCACTCCGCTCCGGTGGTTGTCCGGCATTGGGCCATACGGGAATCGCAGCGCCGGCGTCAAAAAAACGTCAGGACGCCCGGAATCCGGACTGTCAGTATGTGCCGCTAGAGTCTTCGATCACGGAACTCACAGTCGAATCACAGCATCACAGCTATGGGTGGGGACACATGAAGCTGAGGTACACCGCTGCCTGGGTGGGGCTGACGACGGCGGCGATGATGACGGCCTCCGCGTGCGGCGCGGACGGCGCGAAGACGGCCGCCAAGGCCGTGGACAACGCCGACCGGATCATGGCGGCGCTGGCGAAGGCGACCGACCGGACCGAGCAGGTCGGTTCGGCCGAGGTCAGGATGAACACCGACATGGGCACGGGCACGCCGATCGCCATGAACGGCACCTACTCCTGGGGCCACGGACTGGCCTTCGACGTCGACATGGACACCAAGGCCGCGCAGATGCAGCAACTGCACGCCTCCCCGACGACCCGGGTGCTGTTCGTGGACGGCGCCTACTACTACGACGTCGACCCCCAGGCATCCGGCCCGCTCAAGGGCAAGGAGTGGATGCGGATCGACGCCTCCGCGATCTTCGGCGACAAGGGCGCGCAGGCGTTCAGCGGCACCAGCGGCGGGGGCAACCCGGCGGACTCCATGAAGGCGCTGAAGTACGCGAACGACGTCGACGACCTCGGCAAGGAGACCGTCGACGGCAAGAGCACCACCCACTACCGGGCCGTCCTCGACAAGGCGCACATGGGCAGGTTCAAGGACGCCTACACCGGCCAGGACAGCGTCATGAACTCGGTCACCGGCGGTGCCGACTCGATGACCATGGACATCTGGGTCGGTCCCGGCAACCTGCCGGTCCGCCTGAAGGAGCAGCTCGGCACGGTGACCGTGACCATGGACTTCGAGAAGTTCGGCCAGACGGCCACCGTCACGGCCCCGCCCGCCGGCCAGACCGCCGACCTCACCGAGGAGATCAGGCAGTCCCGCGAGCAGCAGGGCTGACTCCGCACGGACACGGCGGTGCCCCGCCTCCGCGGTCGCGGCTGCGGGGCACCGGCCCGGGCGCGTCAGTGGTTGCGCGGGAAGCCCAGGTCGACGCCCGCCGGGGCCTCGGACGGGTCCGGCCAGCGGGTGGTGACGACCTTGCCGCGGGTGTAGAAGTGCGTGCCGTCGTTGCCGTAGATGTGGTGGTCGCCGAAGAGCGAGTCCTTCCAGCCGCCGAAGCTGTGGTAGCCGACGGGGACCGGGATCGGCACGTTGACGCCGACCATCCCGGCCTCGATCTCCAGCTGGAAGCGGCGGGCGGCGCCGCCGTCCCGGGTGAAGATCGCGGTGCCGTTGCCGAAGGGCGAGGCGTTGATGAGCGCGACGCCCTCCTCGTACGTCTCGGCGCGCAGCACGCACAGGACGGGGCCGAAGATCTCGTCCCGGTACGCCTTGGCGCTGGTCGGCACCTTGTCGAGCAGCGAGATGCCGATCCAGTGGCCGTTCTCGTAGCCGTCGACCGTGTAGCCGGTGCCGTCGAGCACGACCTCGGCGCCCTCGGCGGCGGCGCCGGCGACGTAGGAGGCCACCTTGTCGCGGTGGGCGGCGGTGATCAGCGGGCCCATCTCGCTGGCCGGGTCGTTGCCCGGACCGATCTTGATCTTCTCGGCGCGCTCGCGGATCTTCTCCACCAGCGTGTCGCCGACCGAGCCGACCGCGACGACCGCGGAGATCGCCATGCAGCGCTCGCCGGCCGAGCCGTAGGCGGCGGAGACGGCGGCGTCGGCCGCCGCGTCCAGGTCGGCGTCCGGCAGCACCAGCATGTGGTTCTTGGCGCCGCCCAGGGCCTGCACGCGCTTGCCGTGGGCGGAGGCGGTGGTGTGGATGTAGCGGGCGATGGGGGTGGAGCCGACGAAGGAGACCGCCTTGACGTCCGGGTGCTCCAGCAGGCGGTCGACGGCCACCTTGTCGCCGTGCACGACGTTGAAGACGCCGTCCGGCAGACCGGCCTCGGCCAGCAGCTCGGCCAGCTTGACCGAGGCGGACGGGTCCTTCTCGCTCGGCTTGAGCACGAAGGTGTTGCCGCAGGCGATGGCGATCGGGAACATCCACATCGGGACCATCGCCGGGAAGTTGAACGGCGTGATGCCGGCGACCACACCGAGCGGCTGGCGGATGGAGGAGACGTCCACACGGCTCGCGACCTGCGTGGACAGCTCGCCCTTGAGCTGCACGTTGATGCCGCACGCGAGGTCGACGATCTCCAGGCCGCGGGCCACCTCGCCGAGGGCGTCGGAGTGCACCTTGCCGTGCTCGGCGGTGATCAGCTCGGCGATCGCGTCCCGGTTGGCGTCCAGCAGCGCGCGGAAGCGGAAGAGGATCTCCGTGCGCTTGGCCAGCGAGGACTGGCCCCAGCTCAGGTACGCCTCCTTGGCGGCGGCGACCGCCGCGTCCACCTCGTCGACCGTGGCGAACGCGACCTTCGTGGTGACCTCGCCGGTCGCCGGATCCGTGACCGGTCCGTACGTGCCCGAGGCGCCCTCGGCGGTCTTGCCGCCGATCCAGTGGTTGACGATCTTCGTCATGACCGGTTACTCCTTCACAGATGGCGGCGTCGGGTCGAGACGTGCCGTTCGTACAGCTCACGTGCCTTGACCGCGGACGCTCGGGTCGCGGTCTCGGCCACAGGAACATCCCACCAGGCCTGCGCCGGAGGCGCGCCCGACACTGTGTCTGCCGTTTCGGTCTCCACGTAGACACATGTGGGAGTGTCGGCGGCCCGCGCCTCGGCGAGCGCCGCGCGCAGGTCCCGTACCGTCTTGGCGCGCAGCACCCGCATGCCCAGGCTGGCCGCGTTGGCGGCGAGGTCCACGGGCAGCGGCGCCCCCGTGAACGTGCCGTCGTCCGACGGGAACCGGTACGCCGTGCCGAACCGCTCGCCGCCCACCGACTCCGACAGACCGCCGATGGACGCGTACCCGTGGTTCTGCACCAGCACGACCTTGATCGCGACGCCCTCCTGCACCGCGGTCACGATCTCCGTCGGCATCATCAGGTAGGTGCCGTCGCCGACCAGCGCCCACACCGGCCGGTCGGGGGCGGCCAGCTTCACGCCGATCGCGGCCGGGATCTCGTAGCCCATGCAGGAGTAGCCGTACTCCAGGTGGTACTGGTCCCGGGAGCGCGCCCGCCACAGCTTGTGCAGGTCGCCGGGGAGGGAGCCGGCCGCGTTGATCACGATGTCCGACTCGTCGACGAGGGCGTCCAGCGCGCCCAGCACCTGCGGCTGGGTCGGCCGTACGTCCGGCTCGTCGGCCTCGTAGCAGGCGTCGACGCGCTGCTCCCAGCGCTCCTTGTCCTCGGTGTACTCGGTGACGTAGGAGGCGGCGACCCGGTGGTCGTGGACCTCCAGGGCCTCGGTGAGTTCCTCCAGGCCGGAGCGGGCGTCCGCGATCAGCGGCAGACCGGCCATCTTGTGGCCGTCGAAGGGCGCGATGTTGAGGTTGAGGAAGCGGACGCCCTCGCCGGTGAAGAGGGTGCCGGAGGCGGTGGTGAAGTCGGTGTAGCGGGTGCCGACGCCGATCACCAGGTCGGCGGTGCGGGCGAGTTCGTCCGCGGTGGCCGTGCCGGTGTGGCCGATGCCGCCGACGTCCTGGGGATGGTCGAAGCGCAGGGAGCCCTTGCCGGCCTGGGTGGAGGCGACCGGGATGCGGGTGACCGAGGCGAACTCGGCGAGGGCCTCCTCGGCGCGGCTGTGGTGGACGCCGCCGCCGGCGATCACCAGCGGCCGGCGCGCGGTCCTGATCGCCCGTACCGCTTCGGCGAGTTCGGTCGGGTCGGCGCCCGGACGCCGTACCACCCAGGTGCGTTCGGCAAAGAACTCCTCCGGCCAGTCGTACGCCTCCGCCTGGACGTCCTGCGGCAGGGCGAGGGTCACCGCGCCCGTCTCCACCGGGTCCGTCAGCACGCGCATGGCCGCCAGGGCCGAGGGGACGAGGGCCTCGGGGCGGGTGATCCGGTCGAAGTACCGCGACACCGGGCGCAGGCAGTCGTTGACCGACACGTCGCCGGCGTACGGCACTTCGAGCTGCTGCAGGACCGGGTCGGCGGGGCGGGCGGCGAAGACGTCGCCCGGCAGGAGGAGGACCGGGAGGTGGTTGACGGTGGCGAGGGCGGCGCCGGTGACGAGGTTGGTCGCGCCGGGCCCGATCGAGGTCGTCACGGCGTGCGTGGCCAGCCGGTTGGACTGCCGGGCGTAGCCGACGGCCGCGTGCACCATGGCCTGTTCGTTGCGTCCCTGGTGGTACGGCATGACATCGCCGTACTCGATGAGCGCCTGGCCGATCCCGGCCACGTTGCCGTGGCCGAAGATGCCCCAGGTCGCGCCGATGAGCCGACGCCGTACGCCGTCCCGCTCCGTGTACTGGGCGGACAGAAAGCGAACGAGCGCCTGCGCGACCGTGAGCCTCGTCGTCGAGGTCATCGACATCCCTCCTTATGGACGGTCACGGGTACGCAACCGCCGCCACCGGTGTTCACACGGCGGGGACCTCCGGCGCGGGGCCGTAGCGGGCGGGGAGTCGTCGCTCGCACTTCGCTCCTGCCAGGGCGAAGAGGGCTCCCGCGCCGGAGGCGATCGGGGCCTGGGCGTGGCGCGGACCATACGCGCACTCGGTGACCGACGCGAAAACGCCGCTCGTGCCCAGGAGTTGGAACTGTTCATCCGCTCTTTGCACGGTACATCCGGCTTGCGGGGCAAGCACGGACCGCCGGCCGGTACCCGTCTGTCCGCTCATCGGGGCCTCACAGCAGTCCCACGGCGGTGTCGACCGCGCCGGCCACGTCCCCGTCCGCCGGGTACAGCAGCGAACGGCCCACCACCAGCCCGCGCACGGTGGGGAGTTGCAGGGCGCCGCGCCACTTCTCGTACGCTCCGTCCTGGTCATCCCCCACTTCGCCGCCGAGCAGCACGGCCGGGAGTGTGGAGGTCTCCATGACCTCGGCCATGTCGTCGGGGTTCTCGGTGACCGGCAGCTTCAGCCAGGTGTAGGCCGAGGTGCCGCCCAGGCCGGAGGCGATGGCGATGGACTTGGTGACGGCCTCGGCGGACAGGTCGTTGCGCAGCCGGCCGTCCTCGGTGCGGCGGCTGAGGAACGGTTCGACGAACACCGGCAGCCGGCGGGCCGCCATGGCGTCGATGGCGCGCGCGGTGGACTCCAGGGTGGTCAGCGAGCCCGGGTCGTCGTAGTCGATGCGCAGCAGCAGCTTTCCGGCGTCGAACCCGAGGCGTTCGATGTCCTCGGGGCGGTGGCCGGTGAAGCGGTCGTCGAGCTCGAAGCGGGCGCCCTGCAGGCCGCCGCGGTTCATGGAGCCCATCACGACCTTGCCCTCCAGGGCGCCGAGCAGCAGCAGGTCGTCGAGGATGTCGGCGGTGGCGAGCACGCCGTCCACGCCGGGCCGGGAGAGCGCCAGGCAGAGGCGTTCGAGCAGGTCGGCGCGGTTGGCCATGGCGAACCTGCGGTCGCCGACGCCGAGGGCGCCGCGGGCGGGGTGGTCGGCGGCGACGATCATCAGCCGGCCCGACCCGCCGAGCAGCGGACGCCGGGTGCGGCGGGCGGCGGCCTCGGCGACGGCCTCGGGGTGGTGGGCGCGCAGACGGACGAGTTCGGCGACGTCCACGCGCGTCGGCCCGGGCCCGTCACCGCCGCCGTGGTGGGCGCCCGCGACCCGGCCGGCCCTCACAGCACCGCTCCGGCCTGGAGCGCGGCCTCGATCTCGTCGAGGGTCGGCATGGCGGAGGAGCACTCCAGACGGGAGGCGACGATGGCACCGGCCGCGTTGGCGTGCCGCATGACCGTCTCCAGGTCCCAGCCCTCCAGCAGGCCGTGGCAGAGGGAGCCGCCGAAGGCGTCGCCGGCGCCGAGCCCGTTGAGGACGTTCACCGGAAGGGGTGGCACCTCGGCCGACTCGCCCTTGCCGTTGACGGCGAGGACGCCCTTGGGGCCCTGCTTGACGACCGCGAGCTCGACACCGGCGTCCAGCAGCGCCTCGGCGGCGGCCCGCGGTTCGCGCACGCCGGTGGCGACCTCCACCTCGTCGAGGTTGCCGACGGCGACGGTGGTGTGGCGCAGGGCCTCGGCGTAGAAGGGGCGGGCGGAGTCGGGGTCGCGCCAGAACATGGGGCGCCAGTCGAGGTCGAAGACGGTGATGCCGGCCCTGGCGCGGTGGGCGAGGGCGGCGAGGGTCGCCGTGCGGCTGGGCTCCTCGCTCAGGCCGGTGCCGGTGATCCAGAAGACGCGGGCGTCGCGGACGGCGTCGAGGTCGAGTTCGTGGGCGTCGATCTCCAGGTCCGGGGCCTTGGGCTGCCGGTAGAAGTAGAGCGGGAAGTCGTCCGGCGGGAAGACCTCACAGAAGGTGACCGGGGTGGGCAGGCCCGCGACCGGGGTGACCCAGCGGTCGTCGACGCCGAAGCCCTTGAGGGCCTCGTGCAGATAGGTGCCGAAGGGGTCGTCGCCGGTGCGGGTGATCACCGCGGTGGACCGGCCGAGGCGGGCCGCGGCCACCGCGACGTTGGTCGCCGACCCGCCGAGGAACTTGCCGAAGCTCGTCACCTGCGGCAGCGGCACACCGGTCTGCAGTGGATACAGGTCCACGCCGATCCGCCCCATGGTGATCAGGTCGTACGCCATCGGCTTCCCTTCGTCACGGCTCTCCCGCGTTTGTAGCCCCGCGGACGCAGCCCTGTCAATGTTTTGTCCAGACATACGGACGAGACCTTGACAGCGCTTTCCCCCTGACCGGAGGCTGACCGGCATGACCTCCTTGTCACCCCCGTCCTCACTGTCCCGCATCCGGATCGGTTCGGCGCCCGACTCCTGGGGCGTCTGGTTTCCCGACGACCCGCGGCAGGTGCCCTGGCAGCGCTTCCTCGACGAGGTCGCCGCGTCCGGCTACGAGTGGATCGAACTCGGTCCGTACGGCTATCTGCCGACCGACCCCGCCGTGCTCACCGAGGAGACCTCGCGACGTGGCCTGAAGGTGTCGGCGGGCACGGTGTTCACGGGGCTGCACCACGGTGAGGCCGTATGGGAGAAGACGTGGGCGCATGTCGCGGACAACGCCGTGCTCGCCCAGGCGATGGGGGCGTCCCACCTGGTGGTCATCCCGTCCTTCTGGCGGGACGACAAGACGGGCGAGGTGCTGGAGCCCTCCGAGCTGACGCCGGAGCAGTGGCGGAACCTGACCTCGCTGACCGAGCGGCTGGGGCAGCGGGTGCGGGAGGAGTACGGGCTGCGGATCGTCGTCCACCCGCACGCGGACACCCACATCGACAGCGAGGAGAACGTCGTCCGCTTCCTGGACGGGACGGACTCCTCGCGGGTGTCGCTGTGCCTGGACACCGGGCACTACGCCTACTGCGGCGGGGACAGCGTCAAGCTGATCGAGACGTACGGGGAGCGGATCGGCTATCTGCACCTGAAGCAGGTGGACCCGGAGATCCTGGCGGACGTACGGGCCAAGGGCACGCCGTTCGGGCCCGCCGTCGCACAGGGCGTGATGTGCGAGCCGCCGAGCGGGGTGCCGGCGCTCGGTCCCGTCCTGGAGGCGGCGCAGAAGCTGGACGTGGACCTGTTCGCGATCGTCGAGCAGGACATGTACCCGTGCGAACCGGACGCTCCGCTGCCCATCGCGCGGCGGACACGGGCGTTCCTGAGGTCGTGCGGGGCGTAGGCACGGCCGCCGGTGTCAACGCGCCACGCCCGTGAGCCCGCGTACGCCTTTGCGGCACTTCTGTCACAAGCGCCCCCGTCGTGTCACACATGTCGCGTGTACACGGGTCCTGCGTCACACCCGGCGCACAGGCCCTGCCCCCTCCCGACTCCGCGTCGTTCACGGGGCACAGGCTTTGTCGCCGGCGCAGCGCCCGGTACCCCCGACGGCCGTCCCCGGCCGCCGCCGCGGTGCGCGCAGGGAGGTGCAACTCATGACCGACCGAAGGCTCTGGTCGTACAAGGAGATCGCGGCGCACATCAAAGTGCAGCCGGACACCGTGCGCTCGTACCGCAAACACGGGCTGCTGCCGCCGCCCGACCACGTCGAGGGCGGCAAGCCCTTCTGGTACGCCGACACCGTCCGCGCCTGGGTGGCCTCCCGGCCCGGCAACCGCGGCCGCAGAGAGAGCTGACGCCCTGGAAATCGAGCTGTGCCCCACCCGGCCCGTGGGGCACAGTCGTGCCATGTCCTTCTCCGTCAAACCCGTCCTGACCGGCGAGAAGACCGTGCTGCGGCCGTTCACCGCGGCCGACGCGGACGCGATCTGGGAGATCGTCCGGGACCCCGAGGTCGTCCGCTTCACCTTCGAGCCGTCCACCGAGCTGACCCGGGAACGGCTGCGTTCCTGGTACGGCTCCCGGGCCACCGCCCCCGACCGCCTCGACCTCGCCGTCACCGACCCGGCCACCGGCGAGGTGCTGGGCGAGGTCGTGCTGTACGACTGGGACCCGGTGGCCCGCGGCTGCACGTTCCGCACGCTCATCGGCCCCCGCGGCCGCGGCCGGGGCGTCGGCACGGAGGCCACCCGGCTCATCGTCGGCCACGCCTTCGAGCAACTCGGCGTCCACCGGATCGAGTTGGAGGTCTACGGCCACAACCACCGGGCCCGGCGCGTCTACGAGAAGGTCGGCTTCGTCGTCGAGGGCGTGCGCCGGGAGGCGCGGTGGCGGGACGGCGAGTGGGTGGACGAGGTGCTCATGGCGCTGCTGGACCGGGAGTGGTCCGGCGCCGTCAGCTCCACGGCTCGATGACCGTGACCCCGGCTCCGGGCGCGGTGCCGAGGGCCGCGAGGGCGGCCGGGGTCTCGGCCAGGGTGATCGTGGAGGTGACGAGCAGATCGGGGCGCAGGACGTCGGCGCGGACCAGTTCGAGCATCGCCGGGTAGGTGTGGGCGGCCATGCCGTGGCTGCCGAGGAGTTCCAGTTCCAGGGCGATCGCGCGGGCCATCGGGACGGGGGTGGTGCCGTCGGGTGACGGGAGCAGGCCCACCTGCACGTGCCGGCCGCGGCGGCGCAGGCCGTTGACCGAGGCGGCACAGGTGACCGGCGAGCCGAGGGCGTCCAGGGAGAGGTGGGCGCCCCCGCCCGTCAGCTCGCGGACCGCGGCGGCCGTGTCCGGCGTGCGCGAGGCGTCCACGCACCGGGCCGCGCCGAACGTCCGCGCCAGGTCCAGCGCCCCCGGCGAGACGTCCACGGCGACGACCCTGGCCCCCGACGCCGCCGCGATCATCACCGCGGACAGGCCCACTCCCCCGCAGCCGTGCACCGCGACCCACTCCCCCGCGGCCACCCGGCCCTGCTGCACCACCGCCCGGAACGCCGTCGCGAACCGGCAGCCCAGCGCGGCGGCCGTGGCGCAGGACAGTTCCTCCGGCACGGCGACGAGGTTGACGTCCGCGTGGTCCAGCGCCACGTACTGGGCGAAGGAGCCCCAGTGGGTGAAGCCGGGCTGCGTCTGGCGCTCGCACACCTGCTGGTCACCGGCCGCGCATGCGGCGCAGGTCCCGCAGGCGCAGACGAAGGGGACGGTGACGCGGGCGCCGGGTGCCCAGCGGGTGACGTCGGGGCCGACCGCCTGGACCACGCCGGCGAGTTCGTGACCGGGGACGTGGGGCAGGGTGATGTCGGGGTCGTGGCCCTGCCAGCCGTGCCAGTCGCTGCGGCAGAGGCCGGTGGCCTCCACCCGGACGACCACTCCGTGCGCGGCGGGCGTGGGGTCGGGTACGTCCCGAACCCCGGCGGGTTCACCGAACCGCTCGAACATCACCGCTCGCATGCGCGCTCCCATCGCCGCTTTCGTCTGCGGGTCCATCGTCGCTGGTCGCGTCCGCGTGGCGGAGCGGCATGCCGACACCGCCCGCGCCCTCGTGGGGGCGCTCTCCGTCGCCCTCGCTCAGTCCGAACCGCTGGTGCAGCCTGCGCAGCGGGGCCGGGGCCCACCAGGTCGCCCTGCCCGTCAGCCTCATCACCGCCGGGACCAGGAGGCTGCGGACGATCATCGCGTCCATCAGGACCGCCAGCGCTATGCCCAGGCCCAGCATCTTGGTGTTCGTCACCCGGGAGGTGCCGATGGCGACCATCACCACCGCCAGGATCACCGCCGCCGCCGTGATCAGACCGCCCGTGCGCTGGAGTCCGTGGCGGACCGCCCGGTCGTGGTCGCCCGTCCTGTCGTACTCCTCCTTGATGCGGGAGAGGAGGAAGACGCCGTAGTCCATGGAGAGGCCGAAGGCCACGCAGAACATCAGGACGGGGAGGGTGGTCTCGATGGAGCCGGTGCTGGTGAAGCCCAGGAGGCCGGAGAGGTGGCCGTCCTGGAAGACCCAGACGACCGCGCCGAACATGGCCGTCAGGCTGAGCGCGTTGAGCACCACCGCCTGGAGGGGGATCAGGACGCTGCCCGTCAGCAGGAACACCAGCAGCAGGGTGACGACCGCGATGAAGGCGGCCGCCCAGGGCAGGCGCTCGGCTATCGCGTGCCTGGAGTCGACCAGGACGGCCGCCGTGCCGGTCACCTTGGTGTCGAAGGGGGCGGGCGTGGCCCGCAGGTCGCCGACCAGGCGCTGGGCGGGCTCGTCGACGGCCTCCCCCTTGGGCAGGACCGTGAAGTACGCCGAGTCGCCCTTGACCAGCGGTCCGTCGACCCGCGCGACCTCGGGCAGGGCGGCGACGCGGTCCTTGTAGGCGGCGTACTGCGCCCGGGTCGCCCGGCCCTCGGCGAGCACCTCCAGGCCGCCGCCGGGGCTGCCCGGGAAGCCGTCGCGGATGTGCTGCTGCACGACGTGGGACTCGGCGGTGGCGGGCAGCTGGCGGTCGTCCGCGGTGCCGAACCTCACCCCGGCGAAGGGCAGTCCGAGCAGGACCAGGACGGCCGCCGTGGCGAGGGCGAAGAAAGGGGCCCGGCGCATGACGAGCGTCGCCCCGCGCGCCCAGGCCGTGCCCTCCTCACCGGCGGTCCCGGACGCCCTGCCCCGGCGGAAGAGTCGGCGCAGGTCGAGGGCGTTGACGCGGTGGCCGAGCAGGACCAGGGCCGCCGGAAGCAGGACCAGGGCGGCCGCCGCGGCCAGCAGGACGACCGCGACGCCGGCGTAGGCGAAGGAGCGCAGGAAGTACATCGGGAAGACGAGCATCGCCGCCAGCGAGACCGCGACCGTCAGGGCGGAGAACAGGACCGTGCGGCCGGCCGTGCGCAGGGTGGTGCCGACGGCCGTCACGGGGTCGGCTCCGGTGGCGAGCTCCTCCCGGAAGCGGCGGACGATGAACAGGGCGTAGTCGATGGCGAGGCCGAGGCCCAGGGCGGTGGTGAGGTTGAGCGCGAAGACGGAGACGTCGGTGAACTCCGTCAGGCCGCGCAGCACCGCGTTGGTGCCGAGGATGGCGACGATGCCGATGCCCAGCGGCAGCAGGGCGGCGATCGCGCTGCCGAAGACCATCACCAGCAGCACGAGCGTGATCGGCAGGGCGATCATCTCGGCGCGGGTCAGGTCCTCCTTGATGATCGTCTGCATCTCGTGCCGCACGGCCACGATGCCGCCGACCTTCACCCGCACCGGGCCGTGCGCGCCGCGGTAGTGCGGGGCGATGCGGTCCAGGGTGTCGGCCATCGCGCTGTCGTCGCCCGTGATGCGGGCCGCTATCAGCGCCTCGTGGCCGTCCTCGGCGCGCAAGGAGGGCGACTTCGTCTGCCAGTAGGAGCCGACGCCCGTCACGCCCTTCTCGGCGGACAGGCGGGCGGTGAGGCGGTTCGCCTCGGCGGCGACCGCGGGGGCGTCGACCGAGGAGCGGCCGGCGTCGACGAGCAGGAGCAGGTTGGGCTGGGAGCCGGGGAACTCCCGCTCCAGCGCCTTGGTGGCGTACGTCGACTGGGCGGCCGGATCCTCCCAGCCGCCGCTGCCGAGCCGGTCGGCGACCCCGCTGCCGGCGACCACGGCCAGGGCGGTGACCACCAGGGCGAGCAGGAGGGACAGTCCGGGGCGCGCGGCGACGAAACGCGTCCAGCCTCCCGGCTGCCGGGCGGCCTGCGGTGGCGAGTTGACTTCGGTCATCGCGCGATGTCCCCTTCATCGTGGCACCATGAAGAATGGAAACACGAGAGGTCACTCGCATTTCGCTGGATCCAGAATGCGAGCGACCACTCGTGTTTGTCAATGACGTTCGGAGAGCTGGGGATCACACGTGCCCGACAACGCACAGAAGGAGCAGGCCGAGCAGACCGAGCCGCAGCCGCAGCCGCGCCGCCGCCAGGCCCGCGGCGAGCGCCGGGTCGCCCAGTTGCTGGAAGCCGCCGCCACCGTCTTCTGCACCACCGGCTACACGGCCGCCAGCACCAACGCCATCGCCCGCGAGGCCGGCGTCTCCCCGGGCACGCTCTACCAGTTCTTCCCGAACAAGGAGGCCATCGCGATCGAGCTGGGCGACCGGCTCGTCCACGAGATGCGCGCGACGTTCGGGGAGGCGCTCGCGCCGATCGACTCCGCCACGCCGCTGGAGCAGGCCGTCGGCGCCGCCGTCGACCGGTTCATCGCCTTCAACTGCGACCACCCCGTGTTCTTCGCGCTCACGCACGGCCCCGACGCCCCCGGCCGGATGGCCGAGCAGCACGACGCCCTGCACGCGACCTTGATCTCCCGCCTGGAGGAACTGCTGGCCGCGCGGCTGACGGGCCTGTCCCCGGCCGAGGTCGGCCGCACCGCGCACGTCTGCCTCGGCCTGTACAAGGCGGGACTGGAGCTGGTCCTCGCCCACGAGGGCGCCGAACGCGAGGCGTACGTACAGGAGATCAAGAACGTCCTGGTGCGCTACCTGGCGCCACTGGCCGGCCCGTGAGCGCAGACAGGTACGGGTGGGGGGTATGCGCGCACTGCCGCTCCACGCACGCCCGAGGCCCAGCACAGTCGCCCTCGCCGATTGCCGGGGAGGTCTCTTGGAGAAATACCCCCTAGGGGTATAGGGTACGTGGTACGGGCCCCACCGTGGGTCACGCAGGACACACACGCCTCGACGAGGAGAACGACATGAGCGCCCAGACCGGCACCCCTGGTTCCGTCACCGCCGTCTACAAGGTGAGCGGGATGAGCTGCGGACACTGCGAGGGCTCCGTCTCCGGTGAGATCTCCGAGATCCCCGGTGTCAGCTCGGTGAAGGCCGTCGCCTCCACCGGCGAGGTCACCGTCGTCTCCGAAGCCCCGCTCGACGAGGCCGCGGTGCGCGCCGCGGTGGACGAGGCGGGCTTCGAGCTCGTCGGCCTGGCCTGAGCGCCGCCACGGGAGGGCAGGCCATGACCGCCAGTACCGAGACACGCATAGCCGACACCTCCGAGGTCGAGCTACTCATCGGCGGGATGACCTGCGCCTCCTGCGCGGCCCGCGTCGAGAAGAAGCTCAACCGCATGGACGGCGTCACGGCCACGGTGAACTTCGCGACGGAGAAGGCGAAGGTCACCTACCCCGCGGGCATCCAGGTCGCCGACCTGATCGCCACCGTGGTGAAGACCGGCTACACGGCCGAGGAACCCGCGCCGCCGGTCCGCGAGGAGACGCCCGCCGCCGAGGAGGACCCCGAACTCGCCTCCCACCGGCAGCGCTTCACCGTCTCCGCGCTGCTCGCCCTGCCGGTGGTGCTGCTGTCCATGATCCCGGCGCTGCAGTTCGACAACTGGCAGTGGCTGGCCCTCACCCTCGCCGCCCCCGTGGTCGTCTGGGGCGGCCTGCCCTTCCACCGGGCCGCCTGGACGAACGCCCGGCACGGCGCCGCGACCATGGACACCCTGGTCTCGGTCGGCACGCTGGCCGCGTTCGGCTGGTCGCTGTGGGCGCTGTTCTTCGGGGACGCGGGCATGACCGGGATGCACGACGAGTTCCGGTTCACCGTCTCGCGCGCGGACGGCGCCTCCACGATCTATCTGGAGGTGGCCGCCGGCGTCGTCGCGCTGATCCTGCTCGGCCGCTATCTGGAGGCCCGCTCCAAGCGGCGCGCGGGAGCGGCGCTCAGGGCACTGATGGAGCTCGGCGCCAGGGACGTCTCCGTCCTGCGGGGCGGGCGCGAGGTGCGGGTCCCGGTGTCGCAGCTGGCCGTGGGGGACCGTTTCGTCGTACGACCCGGGGAGAAGATCGCCACCGACGGCACCGTCGTCGAGGGCGCCTCCGCGGTCGACGCGTCCATGCTGACCGGCGAGTCGGTGCCGGTGGACGTGGGCGTGGGCTCCTCCGTCACGGGCGCGACGGTGAACGCCGGCGGGCGGCTGGTCGTCGAGGCCACCCGGGTCGGCGCCGACACCCAGCTCGCGCGCATGGCGAAGCTGGTGGAGGACGCGCAGAACGGCAAGGCGGAGGTGCAGCGCCTCGCCGACCGCGTCTCCGCGGTCTTCGTCCCCGCCGTCATGCTCATCGCGCTCGGCACCTTCGGCGTCTGGCTCGGCGTCACCGGCGACACCGCCGCCGCGTTCACCGCGGCCGTCGCGGTGCTGATCATCGCCTGCCCGTGCGCGCTGGGCCTGGCCACGCCGACCGCGCTGATGGTCGGCACGGGGCGCGGCGCGCAGCTCGGCATCCTCATCAAGGGCCCCGAGGTGCTGGAGTCCACGCGCCGCGTCGACACCGTCGTCCTGGACAAGACCGGCACGGTCACCACCGGCCGGATGACCCTCCAGGAGGTGTACGCCGCCGACGGCACCGACGAGAAGGAGCTGCTGCGGCTCGCGGGCGCCGTCGAGCACGCCTCCGAGCACCCGGTGGCCCGGGCGGTCGCCGCGGGCGCCGAGGAACGCGTCGGGCGGCTCCCGGCGGTCGAGGACTTCGAAAACGTGCCCGGGCGGGGCGTGCGCGGGCGCGTGGAGGGCCGTGAGGTGGCCGTGGGGCGGCTCTTCGAGGAGCTGCCGGCCGAGCTGGCCCGGGTCCGGGACGAGGCCGAGCGGGGCGGTCGTACGGCCGTCGTGGTCGGCTGGGACGGGGCGGCACGGGGTGTCGTGGCCGTCGCGGACGCCGTGAAGGACACCAGCGCCGAGGCCGTGCGCGAGCTGCGCGCGCTGGGGCTGACGCCGGTGCTGCTGACCGGGGACAACCGGGCGGTGGCCGAGGCGGTGGCCCGCGAGGTCGGCATCGAGCAGGTGATCGCGGAGGTGCTGCCCGAGGACAAGGTCGACGCCGTGCGGCGGCTGCGGGGCGAGGGCCGGGTGGTGGCCATGGTGGGCGACGGCGTCAACGACGCGGCGGCGCTCGCCACGGCCGATCTGGGGCTGGCGATGGGCACCGGGACCGACGCGGCCATCGAGGCGGGCGACCTGACGCTGGTGCGCGGGGACCTGCGGGGGGCGGCGGACGCGATCCGGCTGGCGCGCAGGACGCTGGCGACCATCAAGGGCAACCTGGTGTGGGCCTTCGGATACAACGTGGCCGCGCTGCCGCTGGCCGCGGCGGGGCTGCTGAACCCGATGATCGCGGGGGCCGCGATGGCCTTCTCGTCGGTCTTCGTGGTGACCAACAGTCTGCGGTTGCGGACATTCCGCTGAACTCCGGGGAAGTTACCGGCGGTTATCCGAAGCGGAGTCAAAAGTCCCTCTAGAGTCCTGCGCCCGGCTCACATAAGCTCTTCACAAGGCTCGCGCATCATCCTTACGCTGGGGTCCCGATCGCGGTATCGGGGCTCTTGCGCATCAAAGGGACACATGCAAGAGACGCAGATCACAGTGATGTGAACGTAACCATCGAAGGGGTTCGAAGGTCTAAGTTGGCGATGTCAGGAAGCGTCTTGGGGGGCGCGGACTGGCATCTGGGGATGTCTTGGGGGACTTCTCCAGAGATGCGTTGCCGGGGCACGTACTTCGGGAAGCTTTGAGCGGCCCTCCCGAGCGTGCGCTGTCCCGGCAGATGCACACCCATGAGTACGACGAGTTCTGCTCGTTGTGCTCAACAGCGATTCAGGCGCTGTCCTCACAAGCGCCCGGCCGGATCCCGTGGGGGGAATCCGCACCGGGACATGGGAAGGCGCCCTGGACGTCGGCCCGTGGGGGGACCGGCGCCGGGGCGCCTTCCGCTTTTCGTACCTCGGCTTGCACGGCGTTGGGCGCCGGGCCGCGTCAGGCGGCCCAGCGCTCGCCGGTGCCGGTCAGCGGGCCTCGACGGGGACGAAGTCGCGCTCGACGACGCCCGTGTAGATCTGGCGCGGGCGGCCGATGCGGGAGCCCGGCTCCTTGATCATCTCGTGCCACTGGGCGATCCAGCCCGGCAGCCGGCCGAGGGCGAACAGGACCGTGAACATCTCGGTCGGGAAGCCCATGGCGCGGTAGATCAGGCCGGTGTAGAAGTCGACGTTCGGGTAGAGGCTGCGCGAGACGAAGTAGTCGTCGGAGAGCGCGTGCTCCTCCAGCTTCAGCGCGATGTCCAGCAGCTCGTCGGACTTGCCGAGCGCCGACAGGACGTCGTGCGCGGCCGCCTTGATGATCTTCGCGCGCGGGTCGAAGTTCTTGTAGACGCGGTGGCCGAAGCCCATCAGCCGGACGCCGTCCTCCTTGTTCTTCACCTTGCGGATGAAGGAGTCGACGTCACCGCCGGAGTCCCGGATGCCCTCCAGCATCTCCAGCACGGACTGGTTGGCGCCGCCGTGCAGCGGGCCCCACAGCGCGTTGATGCCGGCCGAGATCGACGCGAACATGTTGGCCTGCGAGGAGCCGACCAGGCGGACCGTGGAGGTGGAGCAGTTCTGCTCGTGGTCCGCGTGCAGGATCAGCAGCTTGTCCAGGGCCGAGACCACGATCGGGTCGAGGTCGTACTCCTGCGCCGGCACCGAGAAGGTCATGCGCAGGAAGTTCTCGACGTACCCGAGGTCGTTGCGCGGGTAGACGAACGGGTGGCCGATCGACTTCTTGTACGCGTAGGCGGCGATCGTCGGCAGCTTGGCGAGCAGGCGGATCGTCGAGAGGTTGCGCTGCTTCTCGTCGAAGGGGTTGTGGCTGTCCTGGTAGAACGTGGACAGCGCGGACACCACCGAGGACAGCATGGCCATCGGGTGGGCGTCGCGCGGGAAGCCCCGGTAGAAGTTCTTGACGTCCTCGTGCAGCAGGGTGTGCTGCGTGATGTCGTTCTTGAACGAGGTGAGCTCGTCGACGGTCGGCAGCTCGCCGTTGATCAGCAGGTAGGCCACCTCCAGGAAGGTGGAGCGCTCGGCCAGCTGCTCGATCGGGTAGCCGCGGTACCGGAGGATGCCCGCCTCACCGTCGAGGTAGGTGATCGCGGATTTATAGGCGGCGGTGTTGCCGTAACCGCTGTCCAGAGTCACCAGACCGGTCTGGGCGCGGAGCTTCCCGATGTCGAAGCCCTTGTCGCCGACGGTGCTGTCGATCACCGGGTAGGTGTACTCGCCGTCGCCGTACCGCAGTACTACAGAGTTGTCGCTCACGTCTTCCCTCACCGACGTAGTGCCTCATCTTCGAGGTTGCCCTGACTGTCTCTACCATCCCCCAATTGGCTCAGGAGAGTGCACTCGGGGTCGACCATCGGGCCTATTGACGGCACTGAGTGCCGCCAACTTGCTCATCCTGCCCCCTTGATTCCCCATCCGGAAGGGATGTGTGACCTTCATGACTCATTTGATCGATCATTTTTTGAGATGAGTCTGTGGTCGAGTGCCGTACAGCGCCGTCCGGCCGACACCGTGCGCACCGCCTGGCCGATCGCCTTGCGCGAACCGACGAGGACGACCAGCTTCCTGGCCCGGGTGACCGCCGTGTACAGCAGGTTGCGCTGGAGCATCATCCAGGCGCCGGTGGTGACCGGGATCACCACGGCCGGGTACTCGCTCCCCTGGGAGCGGTGGATGGTCACCGCGTACGCGTGCGCCAGTTCGTCCAGCTCGTCGAAGTCGTACGGCACCTCCTCGTCCTCATCCGTCAGCACCGTCAGGCGCTGGTCGACCGGGTCGAGCGAGGTGACAACGCCCACGGTGCCGTTGAAGACACCGTTCTTGCCCTTCTCGTAATTGTTGCGAATCTGGGTGACCTTGTCGCCGACCCGGAAGACCCGGCCGCCGAACCGCTTCTCCGGCAGGTCCGGCCGGCCCGGGGTGACGGCCTGCTGGAGCAGGCCGTTGAGCGTGCCCGCGCCCGCGGGCCCCCGGTGCATGGGCGCGAGCACCTGCACGTCCCGGCGCGGGTCGAGCCCGAACTTGGCCGGAATCCGACGGGCCGCCACGTCCACCGTGAGCCGGCCGGCCTCCTCCGTGTCGTCCTCGACGAAGAGGAAGAAGTCCTTCATGCCGTCGGTGACCGGGTGCTGCCCGGCGTTGATCCGGTGCGCGTTGGTCACCACGCCCGACTGCTGGGCCTGCCGGAAGACGCGCGTGAGGCGGACGGCGGGGATGGGACTGCCGTCGGCGAGCAGGTCGCGCAGCACCTCGCCGGCGCCGACGCTGGGCAACTGGTCGACGTCCCCGACGAAGAGCAGGTGCGCGCCGGGCGGTACGGCCTTCACCAGCTTGTTGGCGAGCAGCAGGTCCAGCATGGACGCCTCGTCGACCACCACCAGGTCGGCCTCCAGCGGCCGGTCCCGGTCGTACGCCGCGTCGCCGCCGGGCTTGAGCTCCAGCAGCCGGTGGACGGTGGACGCCTCGGCCCCGGTGAGCTCGGCCAGGCGCTTGGCGGCGCGGCCGGTGGGGGCGGCGAGGACGACCCGCGCCTTCTTCGCCCGGGCCAGCTCCACGATCGAGCGGACCGTGAAGGACTTGCCGCAACCCGGGCCGCCGGTCAGCACGGCGACCTTCTTCGTCAGCGCCAGCTTGACGGCGGCCTCCTGCTCGGGGGCGAGGTCGGTGCCGGTACGGGTCTTCAGCCAGCCGAGCGCCTTGTCCCAGGCCACCTCGCGGAAGCCGGGCATCCGGTCCTCGTCCGTCCGCAGCAGGCGCAACAGCTGGGAGGCGAGGGCGACTTCGGCGCGGTGGAAGGGGACGAGGTAGACGGCGGTGATCTCCTCGCCGTGTTCGCCGGGCACCTTCTCCCGTACGACACCGGGGTCCTCACCCTCCTCCGGGGGCCGGGCCAGCTCGGCGAGGCACTCGATGACGAGGCCGGTGTCGACCTGGAGCAGCTTCACGGCGTCGGCGATCAGCCGCTCCTCCGGAAGGAAGCAGTTGCCCTGGTCGGTGGCCTGCGAAAGGGCGTACTGGAGGCCGGCCTTGACGCGCTCCGGGCTGTCGTGCGGGATGCCGACGCTCTGGGCGATCTTGTCGGCGGTGAGGAAGCCGATGCCCCAGACGTCGGCCGCGAGCCGGTAGGGCTGGTTCTTCACCACCGAGATCGACGCGTCGCCGTACTTCTTGTAGATCCGCACGGCGATGGACGTCGACACCTCCACCGTCTGGAGGAAGAGCATGACCTCCTTGATCGCCTTCTGCTCCTCCCAGGCGTCGGCGATCTTCTTGGTGCGCTTGGGGCCGAGGCCGGGCACCTCGATCAGCCGCTTCGGCTCCTCCTCGATGATCCGGAGGGTGTCCAGCCCGAAGTGCCGGGTGATGCGGTCGGCGAAGACCGGGCCGATGCCCTTGACCAGGCCGGAGCCGAGGTAGCGGCGGATGCCCTGGACGGTCGCCGGCAGGACCGTCGTGTAGTTCTCCACCAGGAACTGCTTGCCGTACTGGGGATGGGAGCCCCAGCGGCCCTCCATGCGCAGGGACTCCCCCACCTGGGCGCCGAGCAGCGCGCCCACCACCGTCAGCAGGTCGCCGCCGCCGCGGCCGGTGTCCACCCGGGCGACCGTGTAGCCGTTCTCCTCGTTGGCATACGTGATCCGCTCCAGGACCCCTTCGAGCACCGCCTGATTGGACATGATCCGACGCTACCTCCGAGCGCTGACATCACGATCCGGTCTCGGGGTATTGCCTCGGGCCGTGTAATCGATTCCAATCCTCTCTACACGTCGATGTAATCGATTCCACGCGATGCCGCGCGGAGCGAGCTGTCCACGAGGAGGTGGAGCGGCGATGGCGAGCATCAAGGACGTCGCCGCCGAGGCGGGGGTCTCCGTCGCCACGGTGTCGCGGGTGCTGAACGACCATCCGTCGGTCAGCGACGAGGCACGCGCGCGCGTGCTGGCCGCCGTGGAGGCCCTGGGCTACCGCCCGAACGCCGTCGCCCGCTCCCTGCGCACCGACCAGACCCGCACCCTCGGGCTGGTCATCAGCGACGTGATGAACCCCTACTTCACCGAGCTGGCCCGCTCCGTCGAGGAGGAGGCCCGCGCGCTCGGGTACAGCGTCATCATCGGCAACGCCGACGAGCGGCCCGAGCTCCAGGACCACCACGTGCGCACGCTGCTGGACCGGCGGATCGACGGTCTGCTCGTCTCCCCCACCGACGGCGGCTCGCCGCTCATGCTGGACGCCGCCCGGAGCGGGACGCCCATGGTGTTCGTCGACCGGTGGATCCCGGGCGTCGACGTGCCCGTGGTGCGGGCCGACGGGCGGACGGCGGTACGGGACCTCGTCGCGCATCTGCACCGGCTGGGGCACCGGCGGCTGGCCATCATCGCCGGCCCCGCCGCCACCACGACCGGACGGGAACGCGTCGAGGCCTTCCGGGAGGCACTCGGCGCCTACGGGCTGGACCTGCCCGACGCCTACACCGGGCAGGGCGACTTCCAGGCCGAGAGCGGGCGGCGGGTCACCGAGGGGTTCCTGGACCTGCCGGAGCCGCCCGAGGTCGTCTTCGCCGCCGACAACCTGATGGCGCTCGGCGCGCTGGACGCCGTACGCGCGCGCGGGCTGCGCGTTCCCGAGGACATCGCGCTCGCCGCCTTCGACGACATCCCGTGGTTCGTCCACACCGATCCGCCGATCACCGCGATCGCCCAGCCCACGGGCGAGCTGGGCCGGGCCGCCGTACGCGCGCTCGTGGACCGCATCGAGGGACGGCCCCCGCAGTCCGTCACCCTCCCCGCCCGGCTCGTCGTACGCCGCTCGTGCGGCGAGCACCCCACCCCAGTGCAAAGGAGCACGTCGTGAGCAACCAGGACGAGTTGCTGCGCATCGAGGGCATACGGAAGACCTTCCCCGGCGTGGTCGCGCTCGACGGCGTCGACTTCGACCTGCGCCGGGGCGAGGTGCACGTGCTGCTCGGCGAGAACGGCGCCGGCAAGAGCACGCTGATCAAGATGCTCTCGGGCGCCTACCACCCCGACGAGGGCCGCGTCCTGGTGGACGGCGAGGAGGTGCACATCCGCGGGGCGCAGGACGCCGAGCGGCTGGGCATCGCCACCATCTACCAGGAGTTCAACCTCGTGCCCGACCTCACCGTCGCCGAGAACATCTTCCTGGGGCGGCAGCCGCGCCGGTTCGGGATGATCGACCGGAAGCGGATGGAGGCCGACGCCGAGGAGCTGCTCCAGCGCGTCGGGGTCGACGTCCCGCCCGGCGCGCGGGTGCGTGAACTCGGCATCGCGCGGCTGCAGATGGTGGAGATCGCCAAGGCGCTCAGCCTCCACGCGCGCGTGCTCGTCATGGACGAGCCGACCGCGGTGCTCACCTCGGAGGAGGTCGACAGGCTCTTCGCCATCGTCCGCTCGCTGCGCGCGGACGGCGTCGGGATCGTCTTCATCACCCACCACCTGGAGGAGATCGCCGCCCTGGGCGACCGGGTGACCGTCATCCGCGACGGGAAGTCCGTCGGGCAGGTCCCCGCCACCACCCCCGAGGACGAGCTGGTACGGCTCATGGTGGGCCGTTCCATCGAGCAGCAGTACCCGCGTGAAGTGCCCGAGAAGGGCGCCGCGTTGCTCACCGTCGAGGGGCTGACCCGCAACGGCGTCTTCCACGACGTCAGCTTCGAGGTGCACGCCGGCGAGGTCGTCGGCATCGCGGGGCTGGTCGGGGCCGGCCGTACGGAGGTCGTACGGGCCGTGTTCGGGGCGGACCCGTACGACAAGGGGGCCGTGAAGGTCTCCGGGACGGACTTGAAGGCGCACGACGTCAACGCGGCCCTGGCGGCCGGGATCGGGCTCGTGCCCGAGGACCGCAAGGGCCAGGGGCTCGTCCTGGACGCGTCCGTGGCGGAGAACCTGGGGCTGGTGACCATGCGGGCCGCCACGCGCGCGGGGCTCGTCGACCTCAAGGGGCAGCACGCGGCGGCCGAGCGGATCGCCGGGCAGCTCGGCGTGCGGATGGCCGGCCTGGGCCAGCAGGTGCGGACGTTGTCCGGCGGCAACCAGCAGAAGGTCGTCATCGGCAAGTGGCTGCTCGCCGACACCAGGGTGCTCATCCTCGACGAGCCGACGCGCGGCATCGACGTCGGCGCCAAGGTCGAGATCTACCAGCTGATCAACGAACTCACGGCCGCCGGGGCCGCCGTACTGATGATCTCCAGCGATCTGCCCGAGGTGCTCGGCATGAGCGACCGGGTGCTGGTCATGGCCCAGGGCCGGATCGCGGGCGAACTCGCGGCCGGCGAGGCCACCCAGGACGCCGTGATGGCCCTCGCGGTCAGCAACCCCACGAACCAGAAGACCGGAACGGAGGCCAGCCGTGGCCACTGACACGCTCAAGAGCAGCACGGGCGCCGGTGGCGCCACCGGCGGCCTGCGCCGCCTGCTCCTCGACAACGGCGCGCTCACCGCGCTGATCGTCCTCGTCATCGCCCTGTCGGTGCTGTCCGGGGACTTCCTGACCACCGACAACCTCCTCAACGTCGGCGTGCAGGCGGCCGTGACCGCCGTCCTCGCCTTCGGCGTCACCTTCGTCATCGTCTCGGCCGGCATCGACCTCTCGGTCGGCTCGGTGGCCGCCCTGTCGGCCACCGTCCTCGCCTGGAGCGCCACGTCGCACGGCGTGCCGGTGTTCCTGGCGGTCGTGCTGTCCGTCGCCACCGGCATAGCGGCCGGCCTGGTCAACGGCTTCCTGATCGCGTACGGCAAGCTGCCGCCGTTCATCGCCACGCTCGCCATGCTCTCGGTGGCCCGCGGTCTGGCGCTGGTCGTCTCCGACGGCTCCCCGATCCCCTTCCCCGGCTCCGTCTCCCACCTCGGCGACACGCTGGGCGGCTGGCTGCCGGTGCCGGTGCTGGTCATGGTGGTCATGGGGCTCGTCGCGGCCTTCGTGCTGGGACGGACGTACATCGGCCGCTCCATGTACGCGATCGGCGGCAACGAGGAGGCGGCCCGTCTGTCCGGGCTGCGCGTGCCGCGGCAGAAGCTCGCCATCTACGCCTTCTCCGGCCTGTTCGCCGCCGTCGCCGGCATCGTGCTCGCCGCCCGGCTGTCGTCCGCGCAGCCGCAGGCCGCCGACGGCTACGAACTCGACGCGATCGCCGCGGTCGTCATCGGCGGCGCCTCGCTCGCCGGCGGCACCGGCAAGGCGTCCGGCACGCTGATCGGCGCGCTGATCCTGGCGGTGCTGCGCAACGGCCTCAACCTGCTGAACGTCTCCGCCTTCTGGCAGCAGGTCGTCATCGGCGTCGTGATCGCGCTGGCGGTGCTGCTGGACACGCTGCGGCGCAAGGCGGGGGCGACGCCGGTGACCGGCGCCTCCCAGGGCGGCAGGGGCCGGCAGGCGGGCACGTACGCCCTCGCGGCCGTCGTCACGGTGGCCGTCGTCGGCGCGACCTCCTTCCTGCACAACGGCTCCTCGTCCTCGGCCACCCCGAAGATGGGCCTGTCCCTGTCCACCCTCAACAACCCCTTCTTCGTGCAGATCCGGGCGGGCGCCCAGGCCGAGGCGAAGAAGCTGGGCGTGGACCTGACCGTCACGGACGCCCAGAACGACGCCTCCCAGCAGGCCAACCAGCTGCAGAACTTCACCAGTTCCAGCCTCGGCGCGATCATTGTCAACCCGGTGGACTCGGACGCGGCGAGCAACTCCGTCAAGGCCGCCGACCGGGCGAAGATCCCGGTGATCGCGGTCGACCGGGGCGTCAACAAGGCGACCGTGGACGCCCTCGTGGCCTCCGACAACGTCAAGGGCGGCGAGCTGGCCGCGCGGACCATCGCCGAGAAGCTCGGCGGCGAGGGGAAGATCGTGATCCTCCAGGGCCAGGCGGGCACCTCCGCGGCCCGGGAGCGCGCGGCCGGCTTCGCGGCCGGTCTGAAGGCCTACCCCGGCATCCAGGTCGTCGCCCAGCAGCCCGCCGACTTCGACCGCACCAAGGGGCTCGACGTGATGTCGAACCTGCTCCAGGCCCACCCCGACGTGCAGGGCGTCATCGCCGCCAACGACGAGATGGCCCTCGGTGCCGTCAAGGCGCTGGGCTCCAAGGCCGGCAAGTCCGTGCAGGTCGTCGGGTTCGACGGCACGCCCGACGGTCTCAAGGCCGTCGAACAGGGCACTCTGTACGCGTCCGTGGCCCAGCAGCCGACCCAGCTCGGCCGGATCGCCGTGGACAACGCGCTCAGGGCCCTGCAGGGCAAGAAGGTCCAGGAGACGGTGAAGGTGCCGGTGAAGGTGGTCACCCGGCAGAACGTGGCAGGCTTCAGCGGCTGACGGTGCAACTCACCCGACAGGGAGTCACTTCATGTACGACTACGACCTTCTGGTCGTGGGCTCGGCCAACGCCGACCTGGTGATCGGAGTCGAGCGCAGACCGGGCGCCGGCGAGACCGTGCTCGGCTCCGACCTGGCCGTCCACCCGGGCGGCAAGGGAGCCAACCAGGCGGTCGCGGCCGCGCGTCTGGGCGCCAGGACGGTCCTGCTCGCCCGGGTCGGCGACGACGCCTACGGCCGGCTGCTGCTCGACTCGCAGCGGGCGGCCGGGGTGGACACGGTGGGCGTGCTGGTGGGCGGGGCGCCGACCGGCGTCGCGCTGATCACCGTGGACCCCTCCGGGGACAACAGCATCGTGGTCTCGCCGGGCGCGAACGGGAAGCTCGCGCCCGGGGACGTACGGGCCGCCGCGAGCCTCTTCCAGGCCGCGCGGGTGGTCTCCACGCAGCTGGAGATCCCGTTGGAGACGGTCGTGGAGGTGGTCCGCAGCCTGACGCCGGACAGCCGCTTCGTGCTGAACCCGTCGCCGCCGCGGCCGCTGCCCACCGAGGTGCTCGCCGCGTGCGACCCGCTGATCGTCAACGAGCACGAGGCGAAGGTCATCCTGGGCGAGGCGTGCGTGAGCGACCGCCCGGAGGACTGGGCCCGGCTGCTGCTCGCCAAGGGCCCCCGGTCGGTCGTGGTCACCCTGGGCGCCCAGGGGGCGCTGGTGGCCTCCTCGGCGGGGGTCGCCCGGGTGCCGTCGGTGACGGTGGAGGCGGTCGACACGACGGGCGCGGGCGACGCGTTCACGGCGGCGCTGGCGTTCCGGCTGGGCACGGGCGCGGCGCTGGCCGAGGCCGCGGCGTACGCGGCCCGGGTCGGGGCGGCGGCGGTGACCAGGCGAGGGGCGCAGGAGTCCTTCCCCACGGCCGCGCAGGTCGAGGCGCTGTGCCAGGCCGGCCCGGGGGACACCCCCCGGACCCCCGGCAGAGGCTCGGGCAGCGGGTCCGGCACGGGCCTGGGCGGTGGGTCCAGGTGAAGAAGGCGGGCATCCTCAACCGGCATCTCTCCGGGGCGCTGGCCGAGTTGGGGCACGGGGACGGGGTGCTGGTGTGCGACGCGGGCATGCCGATACCGGACGGTCCCCGGGTGGTGGACCTCGCCTTCCGGGCCGGTGTGCCGTCCTTCTCCACGGTGCTGGACGGCCTGCTGGCCGAGCTGGTCGTGGAGGGCGCCACGGCGGCGGAGGAGATCCAGGGGGCCAACCCCGGGGCGGCCGCCCTGCTCAAGGGCGAGTTCCCGGAGCTGGAGCTGGTGTCCCACGAGCGGCTGAAGCAGCTGTCGGCGGGCGCGCGGCTGGTCGTGCGGACCGGGGAGGCGCGGCCGTACGCGAACGTGCTGCTGCGGTGCGGGGTGTTCTTCTGACCGACGCGACCGGGTGCCGTACCTGCCCGGATGTCTCCCGGATGCTTCGAGGGGCCCGGTCCGTCGACCGGGCCCCTCGGCTTTCCCCTCCAACATCAGAACCCCCGCGATCCCCCCAGATCCCCCTCCGAGAAGCCCTGATGCCCAGTACGACCCGCGAGGCGCGGGGAGGGTTGCACGGCGTCGCGAGATTTTTGCCGTGCGGGGATTCCTCACATCGCGTGCCGCACGAACCGCCGGGCCGTCTCGGCGAGCACCTCGCGGCCGTCCCGCGCCCACAGCCCGTCGTTGAACAGCTCGACCTCGATCGGACCGGTGTAGCCGGCGGCCTCCACGTAGCCCTTCCACTCCCGCATGTCGATCGCGCCGTCGCCGATCTGGCCGCGGCCGTTGAGGACGCCCGCCGGCAGCGGGGTGGTCCAGTCGGCGAGCTGGAAGGTGTGGATGCGGCCGCCCGCGCCCGCCCGGGCGATCTGCGCCGGCGCGTCGTCGTCCCACCAGATGTGGTACGTGTCGACCGTCACGCCGACCTGGTGGGCCGGGAAGCGTTCGGCGAGGTCGAGGGCCTGGGCGAGGGTGGAGACCACGCAGCGGTCGGAGGCGAACATGGGGTGCAGGGGCTCGATGGCCAGCCTCACGCCGTGCTCCTCGGCGTAGGGGCCGAGGACCGCCAGCGCGTCGGCGATCCGCTCCCGCGCCCCGCGCAGGTCCCTGGAGCCGGCCGGCAGGCCGCCGGAGACCAGGACCAGCACGTCGGTGCCGAGGGCCGCCGCCTCGTCGACGGCGCGCCGGTTGTCGTCGAGGGCCCTGGCCCGCTCGGCGGGGTCGATCGCCGTGAAGAAGCCGCCGCGGCACAGGGTCGTCACCGTCAGACCGGCGTCGCGGACCAGCTTGGCCGTCTCCTGCACGCCGTACGCCTGCACGGGCTCGCGCCACAGGCCGACGTTGCCGACGCCGAACTCGCGGCAGGCGTCGACCAGTTCGGGCATCGACAGCTGCTTGACCGTCATCTGGTTGACGGAGAAGCGGGAGAGGTCGGGATCGCTCACTGGTTCACCCCGTACAGGGACAGAAGGGTCTTCATGCGCTCCTCGGCCAGCTTGGGGTCCGGGAACAGGCCGAGGCCGTCGGCGAGTTCGTAGGCGCGGGCGAAGTGCGGCAGGGAGCGGGCCGACTGCAGGCCGCCGACCATCGTGAAGTGGGACTGGTGGCCCGCGAGCCAGGCCAGGAAGACGACGCCGGTCTTGTAGAACCGGGTCGGTGCCTGGAAGAGGTGGCGGGACAACTCGACGGTGGGGTCGAGCAGTTCGCGGAAGCCGGCCACGTTCCCGGTGTCCAGCACCCGCACCGCCTCCGCGGCCAGCGGTCCCAGCGGGTCGAAGATGCCGAGCAGGGCGTGGCTGAAGCCCTGCTCGTCGCCGGCGATCAGCTCAGGGTAGTTGAAGTCGTCGCCGGTGTAGCAGCGGACGCCGTCGGGCAGCCGGCGGCGCAGGTCGATCTCGCGCCGCGCGTCCAGCAGGGAGACCTTGATGCCGTCCACCTTGTCGGGGTGGGCGGCGATGACCTCCAGGAAGGTGTCGGTGGCCCGGTCCAGGTCGGCCGACCCCCAGTAGCCCTCCAGCGCCGGGTCGAACATCGGGCCCAGCCAGTGCAGGATCACCGGCTCGGCGGACTGGCGCAGCAGGTGACCGTAGACGTCGAGGTAGTCCTCGGGGCCCGCGGCGGCGGCGCACAGGGCGCGCGAGGCCATCAGGATCGCCTGCGCGCCCGCCTCCTCGACGACCGCGAGCTGCTCCTCGTAGGCGGCCCGCACCCCGGCGAGCGAGCCGGCGGCGATCTGGTCGGTGCCGACGCCGCAGGCGATGCGGCCGCCCACGGCACGCGCCTCGGCCGCCGAACGGCGGATCAGCTCGGCCGCGCCCGCCCAGTCCAGGCCCATGCCCCGCTGGGCGGTGTCCATGGCCTCGGCCACCCCGAGGCCGTGCGACCACAGGTGCCGGCGGAAGGCGAGGGTGGCGTCCCAGTCGACGGCGGCGGGCGAATCGGGGGAGACGTCGGCGTACGGGTCGGCGACGACGTGCGCCGCCGAGAAGACCGTACGGGAGGTGAAGGGGGAGCCCGCGGCGAGGGCGAGGGGCTCGGGACGGGGCTCGTAGGTGCGCAGCGCACCGTCCGCGGCAGGCAGTCGGATGGTCACAGGGCGATCTCCGGTACGTCGATGCGGACGCCCTGCGCCGAGGACTTCAGGCCCAGTTCGGCGAGCTGGACACCGCGGGCGCCGGCCAGGAGGTCCCAGTGGTAGGGCGCGTCGGCGTAGACGTGCCGCAGGAAGAGCTCCCACTGGGCCTTGAAGCCGTTGTCGAACTCCTCGTTGTCCGGTACCTCCTGCCACTGGTCGCGGAAGGAGTAGGCGGCCGGCAGGTCGGGGTTCCAGACCGGCATGGGGGTCGTGGAGCGGTGCTGGACCCGGCAGTTGCGCAGGCCCGCGACGGCCGAGCCCTCCGTGCCGTCGACCTGGAACTCCACGAGTTCGTCGCGGTTGACGCGGACGGCCCAGGAGGAGTTGATCTGGGCGATGGCGCCGCCGTCGAGCTCGAAGATGCCGTAGGCGGCGTCGTCGGCGGTGGCGTCGTAGGGCTTGCCGTTCTCGTCCCAGCGCTGGGGGATGTGCGTGGTGGCGATGGCCTGGACGGACTTCACCCGCCCGAAGAGCTCGTGCAGCACGTACTCCCAGTGCGGGAACATGTCGACAACGATGCCACCGCCGTCCTCGGCACGGTAGTTCCACGACGGGCGCTGGGCCGCCTGCCAGTCGCCCTCGAAGACCCAGTAGCCGAACTCGCCGCGCACGGACAGGATGCGGCCGAAGAAGCCGCCGTCGACCAGGCGCTTGAGCTTGAGCAGGCCCGGCAGGAACAGCTTGTCCTGGACGACGCCGTGCTTGACGCCCTTGGCGTGCGCGAGCCGGGCGAGCTCCAGGGCGCCCTCCAGGCCGGTGGCCGTCGGCTTCTCGGTGTAGACGTGCTTGCCCGCGGCGATCGCCTTCTTGATCGCCTCCTCGCGGGCGGAGGTCACCTGGGCGTCGAAGTAGATGTCGACGCTCGGGTCGGCGAGGACCGCGTCGAGGTCGGTGGAGACGTGCTCCAGGCCGTGCCGCTCGGCGAGCGCGCGCAGGGCGTGCTCGCGGCGGCCGACCAGGACCGGCTCCGGCCACAGCACCGTGCCGTCGCCGAGGTCGAGGCCGCCCTGTTCGCGCAGGGCCAGGATGGAGCGGACGAGGTGCTGGCGGTAGCCCATGCGCCCGGTCACGCCGTTCATGGCGATTCGCACCGTCTTGCGTGTCACGTCGGTCCCTTCGTAGGAGTCGCACGCGGTCGTGCGCGCCGCGTACGCCCCCGGGAGAGCCATCGCACCCTGTTGAGCGTTACAGCAAGCGCTTTCTATCTAGGAAGAAGCTAGCCTCTGTGCAGCGGTCTGGACAAGACCGTGACGGGGTCGAGTTGTTCGAGGGGGCGAACAACCGGGGGGTGGGGCCTTAAGGTGCGGCTCGGAACCGGGCCGTGGGTGCCCGCGTGTACGACGGAGTACGACTCAGATGCGCTGACGGCGCGCTACCGGAGGACGACGAGATGACGGTGACCCTGGCGGACGTGGCGGCCCGCGCCCAGGTCTCCCCCGCGACGGTGTCGCGCGTGCTGAACGGGAACTATCCCGTGGCCGCCTCCACCCGCGAGCGGGTGCTGAAGGCGGTCGACGAGCTGGACTACGTGCTCAACGGCCCGGCCAGCGCGCTGGCGGCGGCCACCTCCGATCTCGTCGGCATCCTGGTCAACGACATCGCCGACCCCTTCTTCGGGATCATGGCGAGCGCGATCCAGTCGGAGATCGGCGGGCCGGGGGGCCGGGCGGGCGGCGAGCGGCTGGCGGTGGTGTGCAACACCGGCGGCTCGCCGGAGCGGGAGCTGACGTATCTGACCCTGCTGCAGCGGCAGCGGGCGGCGGCCGTGGTGCTGACCGGCGGCGCCGTGGAGAACGAGCCGCACGCGGCGGCCGTCGCGGCGAAGCTGCGCAAGCTGACGGACGCGGGGACGCGGGTGGTGCTGTGCGGGCGGCCGCCGGCGCCGGACACCGGGGCGATCGCGCTGACCTTCGACAACCGCGGGGGCGGACAGCGGCTGACCGAGCATCTCATCGGGCTCGGGCACCGGCGGCTGGGCTACATCGCGGGCCCGGAGGAGCGGACGACGACCCGGCACCGGCTGGAGGGCCACCGGGCGGCACTGCGGGCCGCGGGCATCGAGGAGGACCCGCGCTGGGCGGTGTGGGGGCGCTACGACCGGCGCTCCGGTTACGAGGCCACGCTGGAACTGCTGCGCCGCGATCCCTCCCTGACGGCGGTGGTCGCCGCGAACGACTCCGTCGCGCTGGGGGCGTGCGCGGCGCTGCGGGAGTCGGGGCTGCGGATTCCCGAGGACGTCTCGGTGGCCGGCTTCGACGACCTGCCGTTCAGCATCGACGCGGTGCCCTCGCTCACGACGGTGCGGCTGCCGCTGGCCGAGGCGGGAGCCCGGGCGGGCCGCATCGCGATGGGCCGCGAGGAGCCACCGCCCGGGGGGATCGCGACGGTACGGGGCGAACTGATGGTCCGGGGGTCGACGGGGGCACCGCGCCCCTGAACGACCGGACCCGGAGGCGGCTGCCCTCCCGCCCCGCCGCCGGCGAGCCCCGCGACGCGTCGCGCCACGGCCGAAGAGCTGCAAGAGGGCAGCGCGGCCCTGGACGACCGAACCCGGGGACGCCGCCCATGAGAGTCGGACCGGGCCCGCCGACCGGGAAGGAGAAGCAGCGGGCCTGAACGCCCGAGCCCGAGAGCTGGTCGCGCGCGCCGACGGCCATGAAGCCCGGGATGCGTCGCGGTCTACGGACGGGAAAAGGGCGCCGCGGGCCTGAACGCCCGAGCCCGAGGGGTGGTCGCGCGCGTCGGCGTCCATCAAGCCCGGGTGCGTCGCCGTCTACGGCGCGAGAGAGAGGGCGTCGCGGACCTCAACGGCCGAGCCCAGAGGAGCCTGCCCACCCACGCCGGAACTCATGAAGCCCGAGACGCGTCGCGGTCTACGGGCGGGAAAAGGGCGTCGCGGGCCTGAGCGCCCGAGCCCGAGGGGTGGTCGCGCGCGTCGGCGTCCATCAAGCCCGGGTGCGTCGCGGTCTACGGCGCAAGGAAGAGGGCGCAGCGCCCTGAGCGGCCGGTCCCGAGGGCTGGTAGCGCGCCAGCGGCCATGAAGCCCGAGACGCGTCGCGGTCTACGGACAGGAAAAGGGCGCCGCGGACCTCAACGGCCGAGCCCAGAGGAGCCTGCCCTCCCACACCGGCGCTCATGAAGCCCGAGACGCGTCGCGGTCTACGGACAGGAAAAGGGCGCCGCGGACCTCAACGGCCGAGCCCAGAGGGGCCTGCCCTCCCACGCCGGCGCTCATGAAGCCCGGGATGCGTCGCGGTCTACGGACGGGAAGGGGGCGTCGCGGGCCTGAACGCCCGAGCCCGAGGGGTGGTCTCGCGCATCCGCGGCCATGAAGCCCGAGACGCGTCGCGGTCTACGGGCGGGAAGAGGGCGTCGCGGACCTCAACGGCCGAGCCCAGAGGGGCCTGCCCTCCCACGCCGGCGTCCATCAAGGCCGGGTGCGTCGTGGTCTGCGGCGGAGAAGCCGGCGTGGCTGGGGCTGGGTGGTCGGGCTTTGGAGGGATGGCCTCGCGCGTCGGCCAGCCCATGAAGCCCGACTTGCGTTGCGGTTTGCGGGTGGGCAGAGGGGTGGCTGTGCGGGTGGGGGTGGCCTAGGCTCGGTCCGACGGTTTTCTCTGACTCAGTCAAGCATCGGGGGTCGACGCCATGACCGTCCAGGACATCCGTGCCTTCAACCGCTTCTACACGAACGTCATCGGCGCCCTCGACTACAGCCGCCGCCTGTACACCCCGTACACCCTCACCGAGGCCCGCGTGCTGTACGAACTCGCGCACTCCCCCCGTACGGACGCCGCCGACCTGCGCACCGAGCTCTCCCTGGACGCCGGGTACCTCAGCCGCATCCTCAACAAGTTCGAGCAGGACGGCCTGATCGAGCGCACCGCCTCCCGGAGCGACCCCCGCCGCCGGCGCGTCACGCTCACCGCACGCGGTCGCGAGGCCGCCGCGCTGCTCGCCGAGCGGGCCGACGAGTCCGTCGGCGCCCTGCTGTCCACCGTGCCCGCCGACGACCGCCCCCGCCTGGCGCAGGCGATGCTCACCGTCCGCGAGATCCTCTCCGACGGCCGCCCGCCCCGCCGCGAGGACGTCGTGCTGCGCGAGCCCTGCCCCGGCGACCTCGGCTGGATCGTGCAGCGCAACGCGGCCGTGTACGCCTCCGAGTACGGCTGGAACACGGACTACGAGGGGCTGGTGGCCCGGATCGTCGCCGACTTCGCCGAGGACCACGACCCGCACCTGGAGCGGGTGTGGATCGCCGAGCTGGACGGCCGTCCGGTGGGGTGCGTGATGTGCGTACGGGACGAGGCGCCCGCCACCGCCCGGCTGCGGCTGCTGCTCGTCGAACCGGAGGCGCGCGGCCTCGGCATCGGAGACCGCCTGGTCGGGGCCGTCATCGACTTCGCGCGCGGGGTCGGCTACCGCGAACTGGTGCTGTGGACCAACGACGTCCTCGCCTCCGCCCGCCGCATCTACCAGCGCCACGGCTTCGTCCTGGTCGCCGAGAAACCGCACCGCTCCTTCGGCAAGGACCTGGTGGGACAGGACTGGCGGCTGGACCTGCACGGCACGGGCGAGTGAGAGTGGGGGGATGCGACTGGCGTTCTCCACCCTCGGTGTCCCCGGCCTGCCGATCCCGGACGTGGTCCGGCTCGCGGCCACCCACGGCTACCACGGCGTGGAGCTGCGCGCCCACCCGGAGGAACCGGTGCATCCGGGCCTCGGGCCCGGCGAACGGGCCGACGTGGCCGCCGAGTTCAAGGCGGGCGGCATCGAGGTGCTGGGGCTCGCCGGGTACGCGAAGGTGGCCGCGCCCGGAGACGACGGTCCCGTCATCGAGGAGATCCGCGCCCTCCTCGGCCTCGCCCACGACCTCGGCGCCCCCTACGTCCGCGTCTTCCCCGGCGCCGACCACGAGCAGACCCGTGAGCGCGCCGACGCCGTCGCCGCCCGGCGGCTCGGTACGGCCGCGGAGCACGCCGCCGATCTCGGCGTACGCGTCCTGCTGGAGACCCACGACTCGCACCGCACCGGCGCCGACGCGATGCGCGTCCTGGGCCGGGTCGGTCACCGGCACGTCGGCGCGCTGTGGGACGTCATGCACACCTGGCTCGGCGGCGAGCAGCCCGCAGAGACGTACGCGGCCCTCGCGCCGTACCTCGGCTACGTCCAGGTGAAGGACATCGCCTCCGCCGACGACACGACCCCGCTGCCGCTCGGCGCCGGTGTGCTGCCGCTGGGCGAGTGCGTGGAGGTGCTGTCCCGGCACGGCTGGGACGGCTGGCTGTGCTGGGAGTACGAGAAGCGGTGGTACGAGGAGGCCGCCCCGCTGCCGGAGCTGCTCGCCGCCGGGAGCACGCACCTGGGGCGGCTGCTCAACGACTCGGCGTGAGGCGCCGTGGGCTCGTGTACCGGCGTGGCGGGCGGCGGCGTGGGCTCGTGGCCGGGGTGTCGTAATTCGCTGGCGGGGGCGGGTGGCCGGGGCCTAGGGTCCCGGGGTGATCCCTGAGCCCGCTCCTCGCCCCGCCATGCCCTCATGAGCCCGGGCGGTCTCGGCCGTACGCTCGTCGACGTACGGCCGCTGCGCACCTCCCCCGTCTTCCGGCGGCTGCTGATCGGGCGCACGGTCTCCACACTGGGCAGCTTCATGACCCTGGTGACCGTCATGTACCAGGTCTGGGACATGACCCACAGCTCGGTCTGGAGCGGCGCGGTGGGACTGGCGCAGGCGCTGCCGATGATCGGGGTCGGCCTGTTCGCCGGGTCCTGGGTGGACCGCGTCGACCGGCGCCGCGTCTACCTCCTCGGCAACGCCGGGCAGGCGTCCTGCTCCTTGCTGCTGGCCGTACAGGGCTTCACCGGACATGTGCCGGTGGCGGTGGTGCTGGCGCTGGTCGCCGCGCAGTCGTCGTTCGGGGCCGTCGGCGCGCCCGCGTCCGGGGTGTTCGTGCCGCGGCTGCTGCCCCGGGACCAGGTGGCCGCGGGCCTCGCCCTGAACCAGGTCACCGGCCAGGCGATGATGCTGGTCGGCCCGGCGCTCGGTGGTCTGGTGCTCGGCTGGTGGGGCATCGGCGTGTGCTATCTGCTGGACGCGCTCAGCTTCGGCGTCTCCTTCCGCGCCGCCCTCGGTCTGCCCGCGCTGCCGCCCGAGGGCGAGAAGTCCCGGCCCGGCGTCCACGGCGTCCTGGACGGGCTGCGCTTCCTGACCGGCCACCGCGCGGTGCGCGGCGCGCTGCTGACGGATCTGGCCGCGACCCTGCTGTCCATGCCGGTCAGCCTGTTCCCGCTGGTCAACGCGGAACGCTTCGACGACGACCCGCGCACGCTCGGCCTGTTCGTGTCCGCGCTCGCCGTGGGCGGGGTCGCCGCGACCACGTTCTCCGGGCCGATCACCCGGCTGGCGCGGCCCGGCCCCGTCATGCTGTGCACCTCGGCCACCTGGGGCGCGGCCCTGGCCTTGTTCGGCCTGACCACCAGCGCCTGGGCGGGACTGACCCTGCTGGCGGTGGCCGGGGCGGCGGACTCGGTGGCCGTGCTCTCCCGCACCACCCTCGTGCAGACCCGCACCCCGGACGCCCTGCTCGGCCGGGTCACCGCCGCCGAGACGATCGTCGGTCAGGCGGGCCCCAACCTCGGCAACCTGCGCGCGGGCCTGGTCGCCGGCTGGACGTCCGGCGCGACCGCCCTGGTGACGGGCGGTCTGCTGTGCGTGCTGGCGGTGGCGGGGGTGGCCGGAACGACACCGGAACTGAGAGACGGAAGACTCACACCGAACGATCACTGACACGCGCGGTCCGGCTCACACCGGGCAAGCCGTCCCACCGGTCACAGGTCACCCCGGGCAAGCGATGACACCCACGCCCTCGACTCACACCGGGCAAGCCGTCCCCACCGGTCACAGGTCACCCCGGGCAAGCGGTGACACGCGCGCTCGCGGGCCACACCAGGCAAGCGGCCCCCGGCGGTCGCGGGTTACCCCGGGCAAAAGGCCCCCGGCACCCTCGGGCCGCACCAGGCAAGCGGCCCCGGCGCTCGCGGGTCACGCCAGGCAAGGATCGCGTCCCGCGACGTGGCGTACGGACGCGGAGTTCACGGCTCCGCAGCTCAACGGGGCGGTGTAGTAGCTTCCGCGCTGGATGGCGGTGATGACGCCCGTGAGCGGCGCCGAGAACCGGAGAGGCGGGCCGGCCGGCGCTTGCGCCACGGCGCCGAACGGAGCCGCACGGTCCGGATGGCTACACCCCTCTGCGCCGGCGGCGCACCACCCAGGCAAGCGTCCCCCGGCGCTCGGGGATCACGCCCGGCGAGCGGTTTCCGGCGCCCTCGGGTCACACCAGGCGAGCGGGGATCTGAGCGGTCTCGGCTCGCGCCCGGCGCAGTGATCCACGCGGTCTCCGCTCGCATCGGTCTCCGCTCACGCCGGTCTCCGCTCGCACCGGTCTCCGCTCACGCCGGGCTCCGCTCACGCCGATCTCCGCTCACCGGGCTCTGCTCACGCCGGTCTCCGCTCGCGCCGGGCGTCGCGGTCTGCGTTGTCGGCTCAGGTCTGACGCGCGGTGATTGGCGCGGACGGGTCCAGGCACCAGTCCAGCACCCCCGGCCAGGGCCCGTACCCGGCGTCCAGGTCGAGGTGGGCGGCGCCCGGGAGGAGGTCGGTGGGGAGGCGCAGGGGGTCGCCGTAGACCCGGCGGGCGCCTTCCGGGCAGTACGGGTCGTCGTCGCCGGCGACCAGGCGGGTCGGCTGGGGGAAGGCCAGGTCGAGGGTGGGCGGAGCGAAGCCGGCGACCTCCGGGTACCGGGCGAGCACGGAGGCCGACGGCGGGGCGACGAGCAGCACGCGGTCGGCGGCGCCGGGCTGCACCATGCCGCGCGCGACGGCGTGCAGCCACAGCACCGCGGAGGCGCTGTGGGCGACGACGACCCGCTCGGGACCGGTCAACGCCTCCAGGTGCCGGGTGAGTTCGCCGAGCCAGACCTCGACGTCCGGTTCGTCGGGGTCGGGCAGCTGGGGGTAGGTGACCCGGTGGCCGAGTTCGGCGAGGCGGTCGGCGAGCCAGTGCTGCCAGTGGTCTGCGGGACGGCGGTTCTGCCAGCCGTGGAGGATAAGGACGTGCATGGCATCGATGGTCACCGAGGCCGGAACCCGGGTCCAGTTAATCTTTCGCGGTGGAACACATAAGCCGCCCCTTCACGGTCGACCTGCGTCGGCTGGCCGTACTGCGCGAGGTGCAGCGCCGCGGCACACTGGCGCGGGCGGCCGAGGCCCTGCACCTCACGCCGTCGGCGGTCTCCCAGCAACTCGCCACGCTGGCCCGCGAGGTGGGCGCACCGCTGACGGAACGGGACGGACGGGGCGTACGGCTCACCGGCCAGGCCCGGGTGCTGCTGGCCCACGCCGACGTCATCGCGGCCCAACTGGAGCGCGCGCGAGCCGACTTGGCGGCCTACGGGGAGGGCGGGCGCGGGTCGGTGACGATCGGCTGCTTCTCCAGCGCGATCCTGGGGCTGCTGCCCGAGGTGCTGGCGCAACTGGGCGAGCGGCTGCCGGACGTCCGCGTGGACGTCGTCGAGGCCGAACCGCCGGACCTGTTCACGGCGTTGGACGCGGGGCAGGTGGACGTGGCGGTGGCGGTGGACTTCGCGGCGGCGCCGCCGCACACGGACGTGCGCTACGAGCGGGTGGACCTCTGCGCGGACGTCCTGGACCTCGTCGTCCCGGCCGGTCACCGGCTGGCGGGGCGGGAGCGGGTGCGGCTGCGGGAGCTGGCGCGGGAGGCGTGGATCGTGGGGGCGGCGGAGAGCTGCTGCGGCGCGGTGGCGCGGTCGGTGTGCGCGGCGGCGGGTTTCACGCCGGAGATCCGGCACGCCGTGAACGACTGGGGCGCGCTGGCGGCGCTGGTGGAGGCGGGGCAGGGGGTCGCCCTGATCCCGCGGCTGGTACGGGAGGTGTACGCGCACCGCCGGGTGACGGTCCTGCCGACGAAGGGCGAGGCCCCGTCCCGCAACGTGTTCGCGGCGGTGCGGGCGGGCGCGGAGGCCGACCCGGTCCTGTCCGCCGTACTGAACCGGCTCCGTCACGCCGCGGCAGAGCACACGGGCACGCCCCCTCTCGACGGACTCCCGGCGACGACCGAGGCGTGACCGGCCCCGGGCAGGGCTCGGTCAGGTGGCCGGTGTCCGCGTCGCGAACCTCGTCACCCGTTCCTCCAGCCGTGCCCGGCGCTGCGGCCACTCCTCGGCCGTGATCGAGAAGATCGCGGAGTCACGCAGGCTGCCCTCCTCGCCCGGGGCCCAGGAGCGGGACCAGTTGCGCAGGACGCCCTCGAAGCGGGCGCCGACGCTCTCGATGGCCGCGCGGGAGCGGCTGTTGCGTGCGTCGGTCTTGAGGTCGACGCGGCAGACCCCCCACTCCTCGAAGGCGTGCCGGAAGAGCAGGAGCTTGGCCTCGGCGTTGACGCCGGTGCCCTGGGCGGAGGCGGCGAGCCAGGTGAAGCCGATCTCCACCGCGTCCAGCCGGTCCGGCGCCCGCCAGCAGCGCGGGTCCCAGTACGAGGTGGCGCCCACCGCCCTGCCGGTCGCGCGCGAGATCTGCGCGTACGGCAGCAGACGCCCCGACGCGGCCCTGGCCAGCTGCGCGTCGATGTAGTCGCCGACCTCGTCGGCCCCGGGGACCCAGGTGAAGGCGTAGCTTCCCCGGTCCTCCTCGGCCGCCTCCGCCAGCTGGGCCGCGTGCCCGTGCGTCAGCGGTTCCAGTCGCACCAACCGGCCCTCGAACAGGGGCGCTTCGCATGTGAAGGTCACGGCGGGAGTCTGGCAACAGGCGGTGGGGTCCGTCGAACGAAATTCGCGGCCGGTGTCCGCCCGTAGACTTGGGGAGCACGGGAGGAACAGGGGGACGAGGTGGCCGTGGGTAACCGTATGTGCGTGGTCCTGTCCGGTGAGGCGGACGTGGACCGGGAGGAACTCGACACGCTCACCCGGCAGTTGAGGCAGCGGCTGCTCGAACTGGACGTCGACGACGTACGGCCCGAAGCCGCCGGCGAGCCGGCCCCCGAGGGCGCCAAGCCGGGCGAGGTCGTCACCGTCGGCGCGCTCGTCGTCACCCTCGCGCCCGCCGTGCTCCGGCCCGCGCTGCGCCTGCTGGAGACCTGGCTGACGAGCCGCCCGGTCCGCACCGTGAGGGTCGAGGTCGACGGCCACGTCCTCGAACTCGGCCACGCCTCCGAGGAGCAGCAACAGCTCCTGACCGAGGCCTACTTGGAGAAGCTCCGGGCCGATTCCGGAGAGTCCGCCCAGTAGCGGGGCCGGGCCGGACATGACCGACTCCCCCTTCGGCGCGGGCCGCCGCGACGCCCTGCTCATCGCCACCGGGACGTACGACGACCGGGCCCTGAGCACTCTGCGCGCCCCCGCCCAGGACTGCGCCGGACTCGCCGGCGTGCTCGCCGATCCGGCCATCGGCGGCTTCCACACCGAGCGGCTGGAAGACGCGCCGGCGCACCGGGTGATGCGGGCGGTCGAGCGGTTCTTCCGCGACCGCGGCCGCGACGACCTGCTCCTGCTGCACCTGTCCTGCCACGGCATCAAGGACGAGGACGGGCACCTGTACTTCGCCGCCCGCGACACGGACCGCGACCTGCCCGCCTCCAGTGCCGTGCCGGCCGCCTTCCTGCGCGAGCGCATGGAGCGCTGCCGGGCCCGCACGGTCGTCGTGCTCCTCGACTGCTGCTACAGCGGCGCCTTCCTGCCGGGTGCGAAGGGCGACGACCAGGTACACGTGCGCGAGGAGCTCGGCGGACACGGGCGGGCCGTGCTGACGGCCACCAGCCGTACCGAGTACGCCTGGGAGGGCGAGCGCGTCGAGTCCGCGGCGCCGCAGCCCTCCCGCTTCACGGGCGCGCTGATCGAGGGGCTGCGCACGGGGGCGGCGGACCTGAACGGGGACGGCCGGATCACCGTCACCGAGCTGTACGACTACGTGTACGAGTCGCTGCACCGCTCGGGGGCGCGACAGCGGCCGCGGATGTGGGCGGACCTGGAGTACCAGGTCACCGTCGCCCGGGTGCCGGCGGCGGCTGCCCGGCGGCCGTCGCCTCCTCCGCGACGCGGGCAGGACGCCCTGATCCGGCTCGAACTGACCCTGGAGGAGGTCGTGTTCGGCACCGTCAAGGACATCCCGGTGGAGACGGCGGTCCGGTGCCCGGACTGCGCGGGCTCCGGCACGCGCCTCGGCTCGGCCTGCGGGCGCTGCGCGGGCGAGGCCCGGATCCGCACCCGGCGCACGCTCACCTGCAAGGTTCCCGGGGGTGTGGAGAACGGCACGCGCATCCAGCTCGCCGGGGAGGGCGAGGTCGGCCCCGGCGGCGGTCCGCCGGGCGACCTGTACCTGGAGATCGTGCAGCGGCCGCACCCGGTCTTCCGGCGCGTCGGCGACGACCTGCACTGCGAGCTGCTCGTCCCGGCGGCCACGGCGAGAGCCGGCGGGGAGGTCGCCCTGGACACGCTGGACGGCCGCAAGAGAGTCCGCGTCCCGCCGGGCGTCCGCCCCTTCCAGGACCTGCGCCTGCGCGGCCTCGGCGTCACGCGCCTGCGCACCGACGCCCGGGGAGACCTCCTGGCCGTGGTGCACATCGAGGACTAGGCGGGACTAGGCGGGCAGCGCCGCCCGCAGTGTTGCGAACGTCTCGTGGAAGGCCGGGAACGTCTTGCGGACGCAGCCCGGGTCGTCGTAGGACATGCCCGGTGCGCGCAGGCCGGTCACCGCGAAGGACATCACGATGCGGTGGTCGCCGTACGAGGTGATCTCCGTGCCGCGGGTCACGCCGCCCGGGCGGATCTCGATCCAGTCCGGGCCGGTCGTCACCTCCGCGCCCAGCTTCCGCAGGTTCACCGCGCACGCCTCCAGGCGGTCGCACTCCTTCACCCGTGTGTTCGCCACGTCCTCGATGCGGACGGGACCGTCGGCGAAGGGGGCGATCGCCGCCAGCGTCGGCATGGTGTCGGAGATGTCCCGCATGGCGACGGTCAGACCGCGCAGTCCGCCCGTCCCCCGGACCGTCGTGCCCGCGTCGGTGACCGTCACGTCCGCGCCCATGCGCCGCAGCACCTCCACGAAGCCGAGGTCGCCCTGGAGGGCGCCCGCGCCCAGGCCCGGCACCGTCACCTCGCCGCCGGGCGTCAGGGCCGCCGCCGCGAAGAAGTAGCTCGCCGTCGACGCGTCCGGTTCGATCGCGTACGTCGTCGCGCGGTAGCCGCCCGCCGGGACCACGAAGACGTCGCCCTCCCGGGCCACCTCCACCCCGAACGCCCGCATCATCGCCAGGGTGATCTCCACGTACGGCGCCGAGACCAGATCGGTGACCCGGATGCGCAGGCCCTCGCGGGTCAGCGGGCCGAGCAGCAGCAGGGCCGTCAGGTACTGGGAGGACTGGCCCGCGTCCAGCGTCACCTCCCCGCCCCGCACCCCCGCCGCCCGGACCGTCAGCGGGTGGTGGCCCTCCGCCTCCTCGTGCCGCAGGTCCACGCCGAGGTCGCGCAGGGCCCGGGTCAGCGGCAGCAGCGGGCGGCGGCGCATCTGGGGCGAGGCGTCGAAGCGGTAGGTGCCGTGGCCCGCCGCCGCCAGCGCCGGCAGGAAGCGGGCGGTCGTCGCGCCGTCCCGGCAGTAGACGTCCGCCTCCGCCGCCGCGGGGCCCTGCGGACAGCCGTCCACCTGCCAGGCGCCGGGGGTGCGGCCGACCCGGTAGCCGAGCCGTACCAGCCCCTCGGCGAAGCCCTCGGTGTCGTCCGAGCGCAGGGGGCGTAGGAGCGTGGTGACACCGTCGGCCGCGGCGGCGAGGAAGAGGGCGCGGGCGGTGAGGGACTTGGAACCGGGGATGGCTACGGCGGGCATGCCCTCATGATCGGCCGGTCCCCGCCCACCGCGCCGCCGCGTCCACGGGATGGACCCCTGTCCGTCGCCTGCCGTTACCGGGACCGACGAGCGCAGAAACGATACGCACGCTGCAGGAGCGCCGGCCCGCGGCCACGACCCACGCGTCCCGCTGTCCCCTGGCGCCCCGACTTCCGGGATTCGCCGGGAAGGCGGGAACCCGCGCTCAGTACCGTTCGTCCAACCCGCAAGCTGCCGGAGAGTCACCGTGGTGCGGTGTCGGCCCTCGCTGCTGGCTGCGATCGCTGACCTACCCTCTCCGCCGTACCGCGGCCGGCAGCACAGCCGCCATCGGCGCGCCCCCCTCCAACAGCGCCGATGGCGGCCCCTTTTCGCGGCGTGTCCCCGTGTCGTGACGTGCGCGCACCGTCTTGACTGGCAGAAACTTCCCGGATACTGCTGTCCCCACGGAAGTTTCCTTCAGCGGGTCCTCCGGAAGGAGCGCACGTGCCCTCCAGACGTACCGTCCTCGCGGCCGGCGCCGGCGTCGCCGCGTCCCTCACCCTCGGCGGCACCGCACGCGCCGACGACAACAAGCTCCGCTCGCTCATCTCCCGTATGACCTTGGAGGAGAAGGTCGGCCAGCTCTTCGTGATGCGGGTCTACGGCCACTCCGCCACCGCTCCCGACCAGGCCGACATCGACGCCAACCTCCAGGAGATCGGCGTCCGCACGGCCGCCGAGCTCGTCGCGAAGTACCGCGTCGGCGGCATCATCTACTTCACCTGGGCGCACAACACCCGCGACCCGCACCAGATCGCCGATCTGTCCAACGGCATCCAGAAGGCCTCGCTCGGTCAACCTCGCGGCCTGCCGGTGCTGGTGACCACCGACCAGGAGCACGGCATCGTCTGCCGTGTCGGCAAGCCCGCCACGCTCTTCCCGGGCGCCATGGCGATCGGCGCGGGCGGTTCCGTCCGGGACGCGCGCACCCTCGGCCGGATCTCCGGCGCCGAGCTGCGCGCGATGGGCGTCAACCAGGACTACTCCCCCGACGCCGACGTCAACATCAACCCCGCCAACCCGGTCATCGGCGTACGGTCCTTCGGCGCCGACCCCGACGCGGTGGCCGGCCTGGTCGCCGCCGAGGTGGCCGGCTACCAGCGCTCCCGGGTGGCCGCGACCGCCAAGCACTTCCCCGGCCACGGCGACACGGCCGTCGACAGCCACTACGGCTTCCCGGTCATCACCCACACCCGGGAGGTGTGGGAGAAGCTGGACGCGGTCCCGTTCCGGGCGGCGATCAGGGCCGGCATCGACTGCGTCATGACCGCGCACATCCAGTTCCCGGCCCTCGACGACTCCGGCGACCCCGCCACCCTCTCCCACCCGATCCTCACCGGCATCCTGCGCGGCGAGCTCGGCTACGACGGGGTGGTGGTCACCGACTCCCTCGGCATGGAGGGCGTGCGGACGAAGTACGGCGACGACCGCGTCCCCGTCCTCGCCCTGAAGGCCGGCGTCGACCAGCTCCTCAACCCGCCCTCGCTGGACACCGCCTGGAACGCGGTGCTGGCGGCCGTGCGCTCCGGGGAGCTCACCGAGGCCCGGATCGAGGAGTCGGTCCTGCGCATCCTGCGGCTGAAGGCCCGGCTGGGGCTGTTCGAGCAGCCGTACGTCACCCAGGCCGGCGTCACCCGTGCCGTCGGCACCGCGGCGCACCTCGCGGCGGCCGACCGGATCGCCGAGCGGACGACGACCCTGCTGGTCAACGAGGGCGGCCTGCTGCCGCTGTCCCCGCGCGACCACGCCCGCCTCCTGGTCTGCGGCGCCGACCCGGCCTCCCCCTCCGGCACCACGGGCCCGCCGACCGGCGTCCTCGCCGCCGCCCTGACCGAACTGGGCTTCACCGCCACCGCCCTGTCGACCGGCACGGCCCCGACGTCCGCCACCGTCGCCACGGCGGTCGCGGCGGCGCAGCAGGCGGACGCGGTGATCGTCGGCACCTACAACCTCACCGCCTCCCAGAAGACGCTGGTCGAGCACCTGGTGGCGACCGGGAAGCCGTTGGTGGCGATCGCGATCAGGAACCCCTACGACGTCGCCCAACTGCCGTCCGTCCCGGGCTGCCTGGCCGCCTACTCCTGGACCGACGTCGAACTGCGCGCCACCGCACGGGTGATCGCCGGCCGGGTGAACCCGCGCGGGCGGCTGCCGGTGCCGGTGCAGCGGGCGGACGACCCGGCCCGGGTGCTGTATCCGGTCGGGTACGGGTTGTCGTACGGGTCGTAGGTCCGTCGCGGCCGGGCCGCAGGGCGTAGCCCCCGTACGACGCACACCCGGCGTACGCCCGCCAACGGGCCCAAAGCACCCCGCGCGTCTGGCGTGCCCCCGCGGTGGCGGGTCACGCTGGACGGGGGTGTCCGGGGGGATGGCGATGCGTGTGAGAAGTTCCGCGGGGGCGGTGTGCGCGCTGCTGGCGCTGGGCGCCGCCCTGCTGACCGGGTGCCAGGGGACGTCGTCCGCGTCCGGCAAGCCCGAGCAGACCCCGCGGGCGACCGCCACCCGGCCCTCCGGGTACGGGGCGGTGTTCCTCGCGGTCGACGAGTGCAGTTCGTTCGGGACGACCAGCTTCACCGAGGTGCCGTGCACCAGCGAACGGGCGGCGGCGCGGGTGGTGGCCCGGTACGACGGCACGGTGGCCGAGGGCCCGCTGTGCCCGGCGACCACGGACTTCGTCCTGCACATCAGCGCACAGAGCCCGTCCTCGGACGAGGACGGCGACGGCACGGTGCCGCAGGGGTACGCCTGCATGCGCAACCTGGAGCCGCCGCATCCCGGCGACCCGGGCGGCGGGGGCGGGCCGCGCACCATCGTCGGCGACTGCGTGTACGGCTCGGGCAGCGGGCAGGTGCGGGAGACGGCGTGCGACGGCAGCGGCCGGCGCAAGCCGCAGTACAAGGTGGTCAGGGCGGTGGCGCGGCGGGCCGACTGCCCGTCCTCGACCGCGCTCTACGTCCAGCTGGACGGCACCCGGCGGGTGGGCTGCGCCCGGCCCGTGTGAACGGGTGGGTCACAGCCACGCGTCGACCCCGGGCAGGTCGGCGTGCGCGCGCTGCGCGAGCAGCACGACGGCCGCCCGGGAGGTGAACCGGGCGGCCGTGGTGGTGGGTCCTACGGGCGCAGCGTGGGCTCGCGTTCCACGTCACGCACGTCGAGCTTCGCGTCGTAGCGCGCCAGCGGCTTCGCCGCCGTCACCGCCGCGGGTGACACGCCCGCCCAGTCCAGGATGCGGGCGGTGGCCAGGGCCTTCTGACCGGGGACCAGACCGGCGACGTTGGCCCCGTGGTTGAGGCCGGGCGCGGTGAGGACGTAGGAGTCCTCCGCGCCCTTGCCGAGCCCGAACCGCTCGGCGCCCCACGGGTCGTTCTGGCCGTAGACGAAGAGCATGTGGTGGGCGTGGTGCCGCACCCAGGTGTCGACGTCCCGCATCGCCCACGGCTGGAACCTCATCGGGATCGACCGCGGCACGAAGTTCCGCGGCGGCTGGTAGCCGTAGCGGACGTACTTCTTCTCGATGTACGGGAAGTGGATGGTGGGGGCGCCGAGTTGGGTGCCCGCCTGGTAGTAGTACGGCGTGTACGGCTCCAGGCCCTGGTCCGTGTAGAACGAGAACCCGGAGATGGTGTCGACGGAGTCCCAGATCTCCTGGTCGGTCGCGTTCTTCGCGTCGGCCGGGACCGTGTCGCAGTCGGACAGCAGGCTGTACTGCCAGAAGCCCCACACGTAGTCGAGGACGACGGCCTCGTACGCCCTGTCCAGGCTGCCGATGGTGGTGAAGGTGTAGCCGTTGTCGGCCGCGTACGCCGCGTACTTCTTCTCCAGCGGCTCCCGGCGCACCAGCGCCTCGCGCTGTACCGCGTTCAGCCGGTCGCGGCACTCCTTGGTGCCGACGGTGGCGAAGAAGCGGTCGTAGGCGGAGTCCTCGTCGTTGACGACGTCGTCGGGAGCGACGTAGGCGACCACGCCGTCCATGTCGCGCGGGTAGAAGCGCTCGTAGTAGGTGGCGGTCATGCCGCCCTTGGAGCCGCCGGTGGAGATCCAGTTCTTCGGGTATATCTTCTTCAGCGCCTTGAAGATCCGGTGCTGGTCGCCGGCCGCCTGCCAGATGTCCAGCTTGCTCCAGTCGGCCGGGTCGGGCCGGGACGGGGTGAAGAAGCGGTACTCCATGGAGACCTGGTTGCCGTCCACGATCTGGGTCGGCTCGCGGCGGCTGGGCGTCGTGGAGACGTTGTAGCCGCCGGTGTAGAAGACGGTGGGGCGGTCAACGCCCTTGTGCAGCACGGTGATCCGCTGCTGGAAGGTGCCCTTGGACGGGTCCCTGTGGTCGACCGGCTGGGTGTAGTTCAGCACGAAGAAGCGGTAGCCGGGGTACGGCTTCTCCTCGATCAGGCTCATCCCCGGTACGGAGAGCAGCTGTTGCTTGATGTCCGTGGTGCCGGTGGCCTCCGGCTCGGCGGCGGTGGCCGCCCCCGCCGTGCTGAGCGTGCCTATCAGCACGGTGAGCGCGAGCAGCCATCTGAGCGCCTTGCGCATGCACCCTCCCCTGTGAGTACAGATGTGCGCCGGACGCTAGCGGCGCAACAGGCGCACACACCAGGGGAGTTCAAGAAATACTTGTGAGTTTCCCGTGACTCAGCAAAGGATCCAGCCCGAGCTCACCGAGCCCCGCCCCACCGATCCCTTGATCCACACGCACCGGTGTCCGGCGTGCACGGTCACCGGGCCGGCGTGGTGGGAGTAGCGGCCCTTGTCGACGACCGGGCGGTTGCCGCGGGCCTGGACGCTGACGGACATGGTGCGCCTGGTGCTGCTCGCGTGCTTGGGGAAGGTGACGGCGCACACGTAGCCGTCGTGCTTGTAGACGTGCACGGTGCCGGTGGAGAACGGCAGGTCTCTGACCTTGCGCCCGGCACAGTACGAGGCGGCCTGCGCGTCACCCGGCGCGGCGAGCGCGAGCAGGCCGGAGGCGGTCAGTACGGCCATGCCGAGCGCGAGCCGCCGCCGTATCGCACCACTTGCCACTGTCGTCCCTCCCGTACGGCGTCATGAGGCGTACGGGTGTACGGACGCAGGACGTGTGTCGGATGGTTGCACGACCGTCAGGGAGACACGGTGACGGGCTCGCCTACGAACGTCCGCCACAGCTCGGCGTAGCGCCCGCCGCGCGCGAGCAACTCCTCGTGCGTGCCGTCCTCGACGACCCGTCCGTGGTCCATGACGACCACCCGGTCCGCGCGGGCGGCGGTGGTCAGCCGGTGGGCCACCACCAGCGTCGTACGGCGGCCCGCGAGGCGGTCGGTGGCCTGGTTGACCTGGGCCTCCGTGGCCAGGTCCAGAGCGGCCGTCGCCTCGTCGAGCAGGAGGATGTCGGGGTCGACCAGCTCGGCGCGGGCCAGCGCGATCAGCTGCCGTTGCCCGGCGGAGAGGTTGCGGCCGCGCTCGGCCACCTCGTGGAGGTAGCCGCCCTCCAGGGTCGCGATCATCTCGTGGGCGCCCACCGCCCGGGCCGCGGCCTCCACCTCGGCGTCGGTGGCGTCGGGGCGGCCGTAGGCGATGGCGTCGCGGACGGTGCCCTGGAAGAGGTACGCCTCCTGCGGGACGACGCCGAGACGGTGGCGGTAGGAGGTGAGGTCGAGGGAGCGCAGGTCCATGCCGTCGACGGTGACCCGGCCGCCGGTCGGGTCGTAGAAGCGCGCGACCAGCTTCACCAGCGTCGACTTGCCGGCGCCGGTCTCGCCGACGAAGGCGACCGTCTGGCCGGCGGGGACGCGCAGGTCGATCCCGCCGAGCGCCTCCTCGTCGTCGCCGTAGGCGAAGTGCACGTCCTCGAAGGCGATCTCGCCGCGCAGGGAGGTGACGGGGAGCGGGGAGTCCGCGGCCTTCGTCGACGTCGGCTCGCGCAGCAGCTCCTGGATGCGGCCCAGGGAGACCGTGGCCTGCTGGTAGCCGTCGAAGACCTGGGAGAGCTGCTGTACGGGGGCGAAGAACAGGTCGATGTAGAGCAGGTAGGCCACCAGCGCGCCGGTCGTCAGCGTGGCCGCGTCGACCCGGTGCGCGCCGACGGCCAGCACGGCGGCCGCGGCGACGGACGACAGGAGCTGGACGAAGGGGAAGTACACCGAGATCAGCCACTGGCCGCGGATGCGGGCCCGGCGGTAGCTGTCGCTGCGCCCCGCGAACCGCGCCCCGCCGTCCCGCTCCCGCCGGAACGCCTGCACGATCCTGAGCCCGGAGACGGACTCCTGGAGGTCGGCGTTGACCAACGACACACGCTCGCGGGCGAGTTCGTACGCCTTCACGCTGGCCCGACGGAAGAAGAAGGTCGCCACGACCAGCGGGGGCAGGGTGGCGAAGACGACGAGGGCGAGCTGGACGTCGATCACCAGCAGGGCGGCCATGATGCCGAAGAAGGTGACGACCGAGACGAACGCGGTGACCAGGCCGGTCTGGAGGAAGGTGGAGAGGGCGTCGACGTCCGTCGTCATCCTCGTCATGATCCGGCCGGTCAGCTCCCGCTCGTAGTAGTCGAGTCCGAGCCGCTGGAGCTGGGCGAAGATCTTCAGGCGCAGCGCGTACAGGACCCGCTCGCCGGTGCGTCCGGTCATCCGGGTCTCGCCGACCTGCGCGGCCCACTGGGCGGCGACGGCGAGCAGGCCGAGCAGCGCGGCCGTCCACACCGCGCCGAGGGCCGCCGCGCTGACGCCCTGGTCGATGCCGTGCCGGATCAGGACGGGCAGCAGCAGTCCCATGCCGGCGTCCACGGCCACCAGGCCCAGGCTGACGGCGAGCGGGAGTCCGAAGCCGCGCAGCAGCCTGCGCAGGCCGTAGGAGTCCTCCGGCCGGACCGCGCGGGCCTCGTCGATGTCCGGGGTGTCGGTCGCCGGGGGCAGCGCGTCGACCTGGGCGAGGAGTTCGGGGGTGGCCGGCATGCCCTGCATCGCCGTGTCCCGGGGGGCGCGCTCCCCCGCCCACAGCCGGGGGGTGATGCCACGCTCGGCGTCGAACTCGGCGTCCAGCTCCTCGCGGACCGAGGTGTCCTCCCGCGGACAGGCCGGCTGGGCGTGTCCGGGTGAGACGCCGCCGAGTTCGTCGGGGTCGGTCAGCAGGCGGCGGTAGAGGGCCGAGCGCTCCTGGAGCTCCTCGTGGGTGCCGACGTCGGCGAGGCGGCCGGCGTCCAGGACGGCGATGCGGTCGGCGAGGTTGAGGGTGGAGCGGCGGTGCGCGATGAGCAGGGTGGTGCGGCCCCGCATGACCTGCTTCAGGGCCTCGTGGATCTCGTGCTCGACGCGGGCGTCCACGGCCGAGGTGGCGTCGTCGAGGACGAGGAGGCGCGGGTCGGTGAGGATGGCGCGGGCGAGGGCGACGCGCTGGCGCTGGCCGCCGGAGAGGGTGAGGCCGTGCTCGCCGACCTTGGTGTCGTAGCCCTCGGGCAGCTCCCGGATGAAACGGTCCGCCTGGGCGGCGCGGGCGGCCGCCTCGATCTGCTCCTGGGTCGCGTCGGGGCGGCCGTAGGCGATGTTGTTGCGGACCGTGTCCGAGAAGAGGAAGGAGTCCTCGGGGACCAGGCCGATCGCGGACCGGAGCGAGTCGAGGGTGAGCTCGCGGACGTCGTGCCCGCCGACGAGGACGGCGCCGTGGGTGACGTCGTAGAAGCGCGGCAGCAGCAGGGAGACCGTCGACTTGCCGGAGCCGGAGGAGCCGACGACGGCGAGGGTCTCACCGGGGCGGATCTCGAAGCTGAGCCCCTGGAGGACCGGCCGCTCGTCGTCGTAGCCGAAGGAGACGTCGTCGAACTCGACCGTGGCGGGCGCGTCGGCGGGCAGCTCCTTGGTGCCGTCCATCATGGTCGGCTCGGTGTCGATCAGCTCCAGGACCCGTTCGGTGCCCGCCCGCGCCTGCTGGCCCACGGTGAGGACCACGGCGAGCATGCGGACCGGGCCGACGAGCTGGGCGAGGTAGGTGGAGAAGGCGACGAAGGTGCCGAGGGTGATGTGGCCGCGGACGGCGAGCCAGCCGCCGAGGGCCAGCATGGCGACCTGGCCGAGCGCGGGGACGGCCTGCAGGGCGGGGGTGTAGGTGGCGTTCAGCCGGATGGTGCGCAGGCGCCCGGCGAACAGCCGCCGGCCGACCTCCCGGAGCTTGCCGGTCTCCTGCTCCTCCTGCCCGAAGCCCTTCACCACGCGGACGCCGCTGACGGCGCCGTCGACCACGCCCGCGACGGCGGCGGCCTGGGCCTGGGCGTACCAGGTGGCGGGGTGCAGGCGGGAGCGGCTGCGCCGGGCGATCCACCACAGGGCGGGGGCGACCGCGAGGGCGACCAGGGTGAGCGGGAGCGACAGCCAGGCCATGATGACCAGGGAGATCAGGAAGAGCAGGACGTTCCCGATGGTCATCGGGAGCATGAAGAGCAGGCCCTGGATCAGCTGGAGGTCGCTGGTGGCGCGGCCGACGACCTGGCCGGTGGACAGCTCGTCCTGCCGGCGGCCGTCGAGCCGGGTGATCGTCTCGTACATCTCGGTCCGCAGGTCGTGCTGGACGTCGAGGGCGAGGCGGCCGCCGTAGTAGCGGCGGACGTAGGTGGCGGCGTAGACGAGGACGGCGGCGCCGACCAGGGCGGCGGCCCAGGGGGCCATGGCCCGGCTGTGGTCGCCGATCACGTCGTCGATGATCACCTTGGTGACGAGCGGGACGACGGCCGTGACCGCCATGCCGGCGAGCGAGGAGCCGAGGGCCAGGACGACGTCCTTCGGATACCGCCAGGCGTATCCGGCCAGCCGTCTCGCCCATCCCCGTTGCTCGCTCACGCGGGTGCCCTCCGTCGGTCAGGAGTCCTGATCTTCCGGAAGGCACCAACGCGGAACGAAGCGGATTTCATCCCTCCGCAACAAAACGGGGGGCGAAACGGGGCATCGGGGTCAGATCCGCACCCGCAGGCGGTAGAACCGCGTCGTCTGGACGGCGTTCTGGTTGTCGTCGCTGACCAGGAGGACCTTGAGCCGGTTCCCGTCGCGGCCGGTGATCGTCATGCCCTCGATGTTGTCGAGGAGGGGGTTCGGCTGGGGCTGCTTGGCGGTGGCGCCGAGGGAGGGGCAGGAGGCGAGGTCGGCGAGCAGCGTCTTCCCGATCGGCCGCACGCCCGTCTGGCCCGTGAGGTTCTCGACGCCCCTGGTGTCCGTCGCGTGCCGCGGGTCGGCGAGGTAGAGGCGGACGGTGTTGCCGACGCCGGAGGTGAACCCGCGCTCCAGGACCAGCAGCCGGCCGTCGGGCGTGGCCTGCACCTCGGGCACGCCGAGACCGGCGTCCACGGGGTAGGCGTACTGCGCGGAGAGCCGGAAGTGGCCGCCCTTGGTGCGCTGCCAGGTCTGGAAGCGCAGCAGGGTGGAGCTGTCGCCGCTGAGAGCACCCTCCATCGAGGCCAGCAGGGTGTGCCCGCCGGGCAGCAGGGTGAGGCCCTCGAAGGTCAGGTTGGAGGTGGCGCGTCCGGCCGGGGCGACGAGCAGCGAGGACGGCACCGGGAGGCGGTCGAGGATCGTGCCGTCGGTGCTGTAGCGGCGGATCGACGGCTCGGTTTCCGAGGTGATCAGCCGGGTGCCGTCCCGGTCGACGACCAGGCCCTCGCTGTCCAGCGCGGCGCCGTTCTCGTCGGCGAGCGGGACGACGCGCTGCGGGGCGAGGGTCCTCGCGTCCAGGCTGAACAGGGAGGAGCGGTCCTCCAGGGCGGCGATCGAGCCGTCCCTGTCCACCGCGAGCGCGGAGAAGTTGCCGACGAAGGTGCCGTCGTACGTCGTCTTGTCGAGGGCGTCGGAAAACCCGTCGAGCAAGACGGACGACGAACAGGCGTTGCCCTGCTGTGCGTTGGCGGGCCCGGCGGCGGTCAGACAGGTGGCCGCCGCCAGGGCCGCGGTGGCGGTCGCGAGTACGGTTCTCAGGCGCATGGACGTCACCGTAGGCGGGCCCGGTGACGAACGGGAGACCGGCAGGGGTCAACTCGCCGCAGGTCCTGTCCGACCCCTTCCCTCGTCCGCCCGGAGGGCGGGCCCGGCGGCGAGGGGTCAGACAGAACCGAGGTCTTTGTGGATGGCCTTGGCGACGCCCTGGATGGTGTTGATGCCGTAGGTCATCGTGCTGTTGCCCCAGGTGAGGACCGTGATCATGTAGTCGTGGCCGCCGCCGCTGAAGGTGCCGACGCTGTGCACGCGCCAGCCGTGCGTGGAGCGTTGCAGCCAGCCGTTCTTGACGTGGACCGTGACGTCCGAGGGGGCGCCGTACGGGGTGCCCCAGCGCTGGGAGGAGATGACCTGGCTCATCAGCTTGCGGATGTAGGTGCGGGAGTTGTCGCTCAGCACCGTGTTCCTGGCGGTGATGAGCTTGAGCAGCTTCTGCTGGTCGGTGACGTTGATCTGGGTCAGCCCCCAGTAGCCGTTCGCGCCGGGGACGGTCTTCGTCATGCCGGCGGCGGCCAGGAAGCCCTTGATCTTCGTCAGGCCGAGCTGCTTCCACAGCGTGCTGGCCGCGGAGTTGTCCGACTTGGTGATCATGGCCTTGGTGAGCGAGACCTCACGGTCGGTCAGATACCGGTTGTGCTTCTTCGCGTCCCACAGCAGCGTGGCCAGAATCGTCACCTTGACGACGCTGGCCGAGTCGTAGGAGTAGGTGGGCCGCAGGGAGCAGGTGGTCTTGGTGGAGCGGTCGTAGAGCCCGACCGCGACGGTGCCCTTGCGGTTCGCGAGGGCGGCGGTGATGTCCTTCTGGAGTTTGGTGGCCAGGCCCGCCTTGGCGGACGAGCAGGTGACGGCCGGTGCGGTGGCCGCGGACGCGGGCACGGCGGCCACGCAGGGTATGAGGACGCCGAGGCCCAGGGTCAGCAGGCGTCTGGAGATCCCGTGAGTCATGCCCTGTTGACGCACAGGTTCGAGTGAAAGGTTGTACGAGAAGCCCGTCGCGTCGGGAGAAGTCCGTACCGGCCATTACGGTTCCCTTTGGCTGTTCACAGGCGGGAGCCAGCTTCGGCACAGCGCGCACCCACCCCGCCTCTGCACGATGCCCGGGTGACTTCTGCCACCGATCCGCTCCCCCACACCGACACCGTGTCCGCCGACTGGCCGCCGCCCACCCCACCCGCGGCCCCCCCGGACAAGGCACCGCGCTGGTCGCTGCCCGCGCTGCTCGCGATCCTGGCCCTGGCGGCGGTCCTGTACGCCTGGAACCTCTCCGGCTCCGGCCTCAACACCTTCTACAGCGGCGCCATCTGGGCCGGCACGCAGAGCTGGAAGGCCTGGTTCTTCGGTTCGCTGGACCCGGGCAACTTCCTGACGGTCGACAAGCCGCCGTTCGCGACCATGGTCATGAGCCTGTCGTGCCGGATCTTCGGCTTCGGTACCTGGCAGATGATGCTGCCGCAGATCCTGGCCGCCCTCGCCACGATCTGGATCCTGCACTCCACCGTGAAGCGGGTGTGGGGCCATGGCGCGGCGGCCGTCGCCGCGCTGGTGCTGGCGCTGACCCCGATCACCGTCGCCATCAACCGCGACAACAACCCCGACACCCTCCTGGTGTTCCTGATGGTCGCGGGCGCGGCCCTGGCCTTCCGCGCCACCCGGGACGACAGGCTGCTGCCGCTGCTCGGCGCGGCGGCCTGCTTCGGCCTCGCCTTCAACACCAAGCTGCTGGCGGGCTGGATCGCGCTCCCGGCGGTCTTCGCGGTCTACGTCTACGCCTCCAGGGCGCCGTGGGTGAAGCGGGTCGTCCACCTGCTGCTGGCCGCGGTGGTGCTGGCCGTCTCCAGCTTCTGGTGGGCCGTCGCCGTCTCCCTGGTCCCGGCCTCCGAACGGCCCTACATCGGCGGCTCCACGGACGGTTCCGCCTGGGACCTGATCATGGGCTACGACGGTCTCGGCCGCGTCTTCGGCGGCGAGGGCAACGGCGGGGGCGGGGGCGGCGGGGGCGGCTTCTCCGGCACCGCGGGCCTGGGCCGGATGTTCAACGACATCCTCGGCGGCCAGATCTCCTGGCTGCTGCCCTTCGCCGGCATCGCCCTGGTCGCCGGTCTGGTGCTGTGCGGGCGGGCCCCGCGCACCGACCTGCGCCGCATGGGCCTGGTCCTGTGGGGCGGTTGGACCCTGCTCCACTACGTGATCTTCGCGACTGCCCAGGGCACCATGCACCCGTACTACACCACCGCGCTCGCCCCGGGCATCGCGGCGCTGTGCGGCGGCGGTGGTGTGATGCTGCTGGACGCCTTCCGCCGCGACAAGCGCTGGGCGTGGGTGCTGCCGGCCGCCTTCGGCGTCACCGGGATCTGGGCGGTCGTGCTGCTGCGCCGCGCCTCCGGCTGGAACACCTGGCTGTGGCCGGCCGTCGCCGTGGTGATGGTCCTGGCCGTCGTGGGCCTGCTCGTCTTCCGGTCCGGCAACCGGGCCCGGCTGCTCACCGCGTCCGTCGCCGCGGCGGTCGTGGCGGCCCTGGCGGGCCCGACGGCGTACGCCGCCTCGCCGGCGTTCGGCTCCTCGGCCGGCGGCGGCATGGGCGGCACCAACCCGACGGCCGGCCCCTCCACGGGCGGCGGCTTCGGCGGCGGTCCCGGCGGTGGCGGCGACCGGGGCGGCTTCCCCGGCGGCGGCGAGTTGCCGGGCGGCACCCGGCAGGGCGGGCAGAACAACCAGGCCGGGGGCGGTCCCGAGGGCGGCTTCCCCGGCGGGGGTCAGCCGAACGGCGAGCTGCCGGGCGGCGGTCAGATGACGCCGGGCGGCGGCAGCGGCGAGCTGCCCCAGCAGGGCGACGGCGGCCAGGCTCCCGGCGGCACCGGCGAGGCGGGGCAGCGCGGCGGCTTCGGCGGCGGTGGCATGGGCGGCGGTATGGGCGGCGCGTCCAGCGAGCTCATCGCGTACCTGAAGAAGCACCAGGACGGCGCCAAGTGGCTGCTGGCGGTGTCCAACTCGCAGAGCGCGGCGCAGATCGAGCTGAGCGCCAGGGAACCGGTCATCTCCATGTGGGGCTTCACCGGCTCCGACAACGCGATGACGGTGGCCAAGCTCAAGGAGCTCGTGAAGAAGGGCGAGTTGCACTACATCCAGATCGGCAGCGGCGGCATGGGCGGCGGCCCCGGCGGCGGCAACAGCCTCAGCACCGCGGTGTCGAACTGGGTGAAGCAGCACGGCACCGCGGTCAAGGAGAGCGCGTACAGCGGGAGTTCGGCCTCGACGTCGTCCTCGGACTCGGCGTCGAGCACCAGCTCCGCCTCCCTGTACCGCCTGGACCCGTCCGACGTCGGCTGACCGGAACCGGTCGCCCACGGCCCCCGACCACACGGTCGGGGGCCGTTTTTAACGTCCCGTTCATTGCCAGGACCTCATGTCCATGTCACTCTCCCTTCTGCCGCCTCCGGTCAACCCGCGTAGATGGGACACTCTTTATGCTGGCGACACGCATACGGCGCTGGAAGTCGGTGGCGCTGGCCACCGCCGCCGTCCTGGTCGGCCTCACCGCCCCGGCCCTGACGGCGACCCCGGCCGCCGCCACGACGACCGCGTACGACGCGACGTACTACAAGAACGCGGTAGGCAAGACCGGCACCAGCCTCAAGTCCGCACTGCACACGATCATCAGCACCGGCGTGACGAAGCTGTCGTACTCGGCCCTGTGGGACGCGCTGAAGGTCACCGACCAGGACCCGAACAACAGCTCCAACGTGATCCTGCTCTACTCCGGCATCTCCCGCAGCAAGTCGCTCAACGGCGGCGACAGCGGCGACTGGAACCGCGAGCACGTCTGGGCCATCTCGCACGGCGACCTCACCACCTCGACCGGCCCCGGCACCGACCTGCACCACATCCGCCCGGAGGACGTCGCCGTCAACTCCAAGCGCGGCAACCTCGACTTCGACGAGGGCGGCTCCACCTTCACCAACAGCGGCGGCAGCAAGGCCGACTCGGACTCCTTCGAGCCGCGCGACGCCGTCAAGGGCGACGTCGCCCGCATGATCCTCTACATGGCCGTCCGCTACGAGGGCGACGACGGATTCGCGAACCTGGAACCCGACGACAAGGTCAACAACGGCTCGACCCCCTACATCGGCAAGCTCTCGGTCCTCAAGCAGTGGAACGACGAGGACCCGCCGGACTCCTTCGAGGAGAACCGCAACAACGTCATCTACAGCACCTACCAGCACAACCGGAACCCGTTCGTCGACCACCCGGAGTGGGTCGACGCGATCTGGTAGGCGCCGGTCAGTCCGCCAGGTGCGTCGGCGCGAACATCCGCAGCAGCGCCGGGAGGACGAGCACCGAGGGGCCGGGCCGGGACAGCGCCTTCGCCAGGTCCGCCTCCAGGGTCTCCGGGGTCGTACGGGCCCCGGGGACCCCGAACGACTCGGCGAGCGCCACGTAGTCCGGGCGGGTCAGCTCGGTCGCCGTGGCCTCGCCGAAGGCGTCCGTCATGTATGCGCGCAGGATGCCGTAGCCGCCGTCGTCGACGATGAGCCAGGTGACGTCCAGGTCGTACTGGCGGGCCGTGGCCAGCTCCGCGATCGAGTACAGCGCGCCGCCGTCCCCCGACACCGCCAGCACCGGGCGGGTCGGGTCGGCCACCGCCGCGCCGAGCGCCGCCGGGAAGCCGTAGCCGAGGCCGCCGGAGCCCTGGGCGGAGTGCATGGTGTTGGGGCCCTCGGGGTCGAAGGCGGACCAGGCCCAGTAGGACAGGATCGTCATGTCCCAGAAGGATGGCGAGGCGGCGGGCAGGGCGCGCCGGATGGACGTCAACAGGTCCTGTTCGAGGGTGAGTTCCTGGGCGGCGAGGCGCTCGGAGACCTTCGCCAGGACCGTGCGGACCCGCTCGGGGGCCGTCGGGTCCGCACGTTCGGAGACCGTCTCCAGCAGGGCCTGGAGGGCGAGGCGGGCGTCCGCGTGGATGCCCAGGGCCGGGTGGTTGGACTCCAGCTTGCCGAGGTCCGCCTCGATCTGGACGATCCGGCCGCGCGGCCTGAACGTGTGGTAGTTGGAGGAGAGTTCGCCGAGGCCCGAGCCGACGACGAGGAGGACGTCCGCGTCCTCCAGGAAGTCCGTGGTGTGGCGGTCCTCCAGCCAGGACTGGAGGGAGAGCGGATGCGTCCAGGGGAACGCGCCCTTGCCGCCGAAGGTGGTCACCACCGGGGCGTTCAGCTTCTCCGCGAGCCGCCTCAGCTTGCCCGCGGCGTCCGCCCGTACCACTCCCCCGCCCGCGATGATCGCCGGGCGGGCGGCACGGGAGAGCAAGTCGGCGGCCACGGCGGTCAGTTCGGGGCGCGGCGGCAGCTCCTCGGGGAAGGCGTCGCCGCCGGTCACCACCGGGACGGCGGTCTCGGCCAGCAGGACGTCCTGCGGGATCTCCACCCACACCGGGCCGTGCGGAGCCGAGAGGGCCGACGTCCAGGCCTCCGCGATCGCCGACGGGATCTGGGACTGCGTGCGGACCGTGTGGACGGACTTCACCACGCCCCGGAACGAGGCGGCCTGGTCGGGAAGTTCGTGCAGGTAGCCGTGGCGGCCGCCGCCCAGGCCGGGCGTCGGGACCTGGCTGCTGATCGCCAGGACGGGGGCGGAGGCCGCGCGCGCCTCCTGCAGCGCCGCCAGGGACGTCAGCGCGCCCGGCCCGGTGGACAGCAGCAGCGGCGCCGCCTCCCCGGTGATCCGGCCGTACGCGTCCGCCGCGAACCCGGCGTTGTTCTCCACGCGCAGGCCCACGTACCGCAGCGAGGAGCGGCGCAGCGCGTCGAACATGCCGAGCGCGTGCTGGCCGGGCAGCCCGAACACGGTCGTCGCGCCGAGCCCGGCCAGCGTCTCCACGACCAGGTCTCCGCCGCGCCGGCCGGGCGGAGGGTTCAGCGCCGCCTCGGTCTGGGCGGCCGTCGGGCGCAGTTCCAGGTCGTGGTCGTGGGTCACTTCGCGCGGGCCTCGGCAATCTGGCGGGACATGATCGTGGTCAGTTCGTACGCCGTGTGGGACGCGGCCACCGACGTGATCTCCGCGTGATCGTACGCGGGGGCCACCTCGACGACGTCGGCGGAGACCAGGTGGCAGGAGGCCAGTCCGCGCAGGATCTCCAGCAGCTCGCGGGAGGTCATGCCGCCCGCCTCGGGCGTGCCGGTGCCGGGTGCGTGGGCCGGGTCGAGGCAGTCGATGTCGATGGAGATGTAGAGGGGCCGGTCGCCGACGCGCTCGCGCAGCTGGTCGGCGACCTCGTCCACACCGCGCCGCATGACGTCCGCCGAGGTGACGATGCCGAAGCCCATCTTCTCGTCGTCCGTGAGGTCCTGCTTGCCGTAGAGGGGGCCGCGGGTGCCCACGTGCGAGAGGGCCGAGGTGTCGAGGACGCCCTCCTCCACCGCCCGCCTGAACGGCGTGCCGTGCGTGTACTCGGCGCCGAAGTAGGTGTCCCAGGTGTCGAGGTGGGCGTCGAAGTGGAGCAGGGCGACGGGGCCGTGCTTCTTGGCGACCGACCTCAGCAGCGGCAGGGCGATGGTGTGGTCGCCGCCGAGGGTCATCAACCGGGCGCCGGTGCCGAGGAGTTCGTCGGCGGCGGCCTCGATCGTCTCGACGGCCTCGTGGATGTCGAACGGGTTCACCGCGATGTCCCCGCCGTCCGCCACCTGCGCCAGCGCGAACGGGGAGGCGTCCTGCGCCGGGTTGTACGGCCGCAGCAGCCGCGAGGCCTCGCGGATCGCGTTGCCGCCGAAGCGGGCACCCGGCCGGTAGGAGACGCCCGAGTCGAACGGCACGCCCACCACGGCGACGTCGGTGCGGCCGACCTCGTCCAGCCGGGGCAGCCGGGCGAAGGTGGCGGGACCGGCGTACCGCGGGATGCGGGAGGAGTCGACGGGGCCGCGGGGCGTCTCGTTGCCGCTCATGAGGTGATGCCTTCTTTCCTACGCTTCATCGCGTATGCACTGCTTTGTTCTACGACTTTACCGGGGAGCCGGCACCGGCTCGGACAGGAGTTCGGGGGCGCCGCGCCCGGCTAGGCGCTCGCGCCAGGCGGCCGGCACCGCCGCGTCGGTCGGCCGCGTCGCCAGCGACACGGTGACATAGGCGGCCAGGGAGGCGAGCAGGCCGTAGGAGACGGGCTCGTTGGCGAGGATGCCGTGGCCCGCCATCAGGCCGACGACCGCGAGGCCGCCGACGGCCGTACCGGTAGCCGAGGCCGACGCCGCCGATGGTGGACGCGCCGCCGAGCACGATCGCGGCCATGGTGCCGGTGCAGTCGACGGCCACGGAGCCCTCCTTCGCTCGGACTCGCCGGCGGGTGACGTGCCTCGACACTAGGTGGCCGGAAAGCGACTGCGAAGTGTACGTTTCCTCCATTCGAGCCGTACGGGACGGAGGGAACGCACATATGTCGGAGCCCGCCGTTCCGCCCACACCGCCCGTGCCCCTGGCCGCCCTGCTGGCCCGCGAGGACCTCGCCCTGCGCCAGATCGCGGGGCCCGCCGACCCGGCGGCCGTCATCCACTGGGCGCACACCTCGGAGATGGCCGACCCCTACCCGTACCTGCTCGGCGGCGAGCTGCTGCTGACGGCCGGGGTGCACATCCCGGAGGCCGCCGGCACCGGCACCTACTTCGACGACTACGTCTCCCGGATCGTGGCGGCGGGCGGCGCGGCCCTCGGCTTCGGGCTGGCGCCGGTGCACGACAGCGTGCCGCGGGCGCTGGTGGCGGCCTGCGACGCCTACGAGCTGCCGCTCGTCGAGGTCCCGCCGCAGACCACGTTCTCCGGCGTGGCCCGCGCGGTCTGGCAGCTGATGGCCCAGGCCCGTCTCGCCGAGCTCCGCCGCGTGACCGAGGCCCAGCAGAGCCTCGCCGCCGCGGCCTCCCGCCCCGACCCGGTCCCCTCGGTCCTGCGCCGGCTGGCCCGCCGCCTCGGCGGGCGGGCGGTGCTCTACGGGCCGGAGGGCACGGTGATCGCGACGGCGGGAGGGGAGCCGGACGGGGTGGCGGCGGACGCGCTCGCCGGGCTCGCCCGGGTCGTGCGTCCCTCGGGCCCCGGCACCCCCACCTCCGCCACCGACACCGTCGCCGGCGCCCACCTCGCCGCCTACGCCCTCGGGGCCGGACAGGGCTTCGTGCTCGGGGTCGCCACGCCGGGCCGCGAGGCCGGCGACCACACCATCGCCTCGGTCGCCGCCGTCCTGCTGTCCCTGCTGACCGGGGAGCGGCAGAGCGGCACCGGGGCGGCCCGCTCGGCGGCCCTGGTGCGGCTGCTGCTGGGGGCGGCGCCCGAGGAGGTGGCGCCGCTGCTCGGCGGCGGCCGGTGGGTCGTGGTGCACGCCCGGCCCGACGCCCAGGCCCCCGACACCGTGGCCGCCTCCGCCCTGGGCGCGGCCCTCGGGTCGCCGCTGGTGGACCTCGCCGACGGTGTCGTACGGGTCCTGGTGCCCGCCGACCGCACGCCCGCCCCGTACTCCGGCTGGACCCTGGGCGTCAGCGCGCCCGCCGCCCCCGCCGACTGGCCGGCCGCCGACCTCCAGGCGGCCCGCGCCCTGGCCCGCGCCCGCGCCACCCGCACCGCCCTGGTCCGCCACCGCGCCCGCGCCGGCTTCGGCGATCTGGTCCCGCCGGACGCGGCCGAGGCCCACGCCCGCACCCTGCTCGCGCCGATCGCCGCCACCCCGGCCCTCACCGAGACCCTGCGCACCTGGCTGTCCCTGCACGGCAGCTGGGACCGTACGGCGGTCGCCCTGTCCGTGCACCGCAACACCGTCCGCCAGCGCATCGCCCGGTGCGCGGCGCTGCTCGACGCCGACCTGGACGATCCGGACGTCCGCATGGAGCTGTGGTTCGCGCTGCGGCAGCCCGGACGACCCGCCGAGTGACCCGCGTCCCAGCGTGCGGGACGTCGGGGACGCGCACAGTCGCCTGCTCCACAATGGGACGCATGCCGATACCCGGGACCCCCAGCCGCGCCGAGCTCGTCGACCACCTCGTCAGGACCCGCATCGCGGGCGAGGTGGCCACGCCCCGTGAGAACAACCTCTCCCACTACCGCAAGCTGGCCAACGGCGACCGGCACTACTGGCTCGGCCTGGAACTCGGCGACCGCTGGAGCGACGAGCAGGACGTGCTCGCGGTGATGGCGGAACGGGTGGGCGTCAACGACGACCCGGAGTACCGCTACGGCCAGGACACCATCGACCCCGAGCTGACGGTGGACGCGCTGGAGCGGATGGCGGCGCGGCTGCGCAAGGCGGCCGAGGGGCGGCAGCGGGTGCTGTTCGCGACCGGCCACCCGGGCGGCCTGCTGCACGTGCACCACGAGACGGCCGCCGCGCTGCGCGCCGCCGGCTGCGAGATCGTGGTCATCCCGGAGGGGCTGCAGACGGAGGAGGGGTACGTCATGCAGTTCGCGGACGTGGCGGTGCTGGAGCACGGCGCGAGCCTGTGGCACACGCACTCCGGGGAGCCGATGAGGGCGATCCTGACGGGACTCGAGCGCGCGGGCCGCCCGCTGCCGGACCTGGTCGTCGCCGACCACGGCTGGGCGGGGTACGCGGCCCAGCACGGCGTGGACTCCGTGGGCTACGCCGACTGCAACGACCCGGCGCTGTTCCTCGGTGAGGCGGAGGGGACCGTCCAGGTGACGGTCCCTCTCGACGACCACGTGGTCAGCCCGCGCTACTACGACCCGCTGACGGCGTACCTGCTGACGGCGGCGGGGCTGAGGGACTAGCTCCTCAGCCCTCGCCGGGGCCGTGCCCGCGGGGGACGCGCACCACGCCCTCCTGGATCACCGAGATGGCGAGGCGGCCGTCCTGGGTGTAGATGCGGGCCTGGCCCAGGCCCCGGCCGCCGTACGCCGACGGGGACTCCTGGTCGTACAGGAGCCACTCGTCGGCCCGGAAGGGCCGGTGGAACCACATGGCGTGGTCCAGCGAGGCGCCGACGACGTCCCCGACCGCCCAGCCGCCGCGGCCGTGCGCGAGCAGGACCGAGTCGAGCAGGGTCATGTCGGAGACGTAGGTGGCGAGGACGACGTGCAGGAGGGGGTCGTCGTCCAGCTTGCCGTTGGTGCGGAACCACACCTGCGAGTGCGGCTCGCGCGGCGCGCCGAACCTCCCGTACGGCGGTTCCTCGACGTAGCGCAGGTCGATGGCCTCCCGCGCCTGGAGGAACTTCTCCACCACCGCCGGGTCCAGATGGTCGTAGCCGCGCAGCCGCTCCGGCGAGGTGGGCAGCGTCGCCGGGTCGGGCGCGGGCGGCATCGGGGCCTGGTGCTCCAGGCCGTCCTCGTACGTCTGGAAGGACGCCGACAGCGCGAAGATCGGCCGGCCGTGCTGGACGCCGATGGCCCGCCGGGTGGTGAAGGAGCGGCCGTCGCGGATGCGCTCGACGGTGTAGACGATGGGCGCTCCGGGGTCGCCGGGGCGCAGGAAGTACGCGTGCAGGGAGTGGGCGTGCCGGTCGGCGGGGACCGTGCGCCCGGCGGCGACGAGCGCCTGGGCCGCGACCTGGCCGCCGAAGACGCGGGGGACGACGGCGGAGCGGGACTGGCCGCGGAAGATGTCCTCCTCGATCTGCTCCAGGTCGAGCAGATCGAGGAGATCCTGTAGTGCCTGGCTCATGGCTTTAGTTGTACCGGCCAGTAATTGCGCGCGGCTTACAGGCCCATGTCCTTCGCGATGATCGTCTTCATGATCTCGCTGGTGCCGCCGTAGATGCGGTTGACGCGGTTGTCCGCGTACAGACGCGCGATCGGGTACTCGTTCATGAAGCCGTAGCCGCCGTGCAGCTGGAGGCAGCGGTCGATGACGCGGTGGGCGACCTCGGTGCAGAACAGCTTGGCGGAGGCGGCCTCGGCGGGGGTGAGCTCGCCGGCGTCGAGGGCTTCGAGGGCGCGGTCGGCGACGGCCTCGGCGGCGTCCACCTCGGCCTGGCAGGCGGCCAGCTCGAACTTGGTGTTCTGGAAGGAGGCGACCGGCTTGCCGAAGACGGTGCGCTCCCGGACGTACTCCTTGGCGAACCGGACGGCGGCCTTGGCCTGCGCGTAGGCGCCGAAGGCGATGCCCCAGCGCTCGGAGGCGAGGTTGTGGCCGAGGTAGGAGAAGCCCTTGTTCTCCTCGCCGAGCAGGTCCTCGACCGGGACCTTGACGTCGACGAAGGCCAGCTCGGCGGTGTCGGAGGTCTTCAGGCCGAGCTTGTCGAGCTTGCGGCCGATGGAGTAGCCCTCGGACTTGGTGTCGACGGCGAACAGGGAGATGCCGAAGCGGCGGTCCTCGGCGGAGGGCGCGGAGGTGCGGGCGGCCACGATCACGCGGTCGGCGTGCACACCGCCGGTGATGAAGGTCTTGGCGCCGTTGAGGACGTAGTGCGTGCCGTCCTCGGAGAGCTTGGCGGAGGTCTTCATGCCCGCGAGGTCGGAGCCGGTGCCCGGCTCGGTCATCGCCAGGGCCCACATCTCCTCGCCGGTGACGAACTTCGGCAGGTAGCGCTTCTTCTGCTCGTCGGTGGCGAGCATCTTGATGTACGGCAGGGCGAGCAGCACGTGCACGCCGGAACCGCCGAACTGGACGCCCGCGCGGGCGGTCTCCTCGTAGAGGACGGCCTCGAACTTGTGGGTGTCCAGGCCCGCGCCGCCGAACTCCTCGGGCACGTTGATGCCGAAGATGCCCAGCTCGCCGAGCTTGTAGTAGAAGTCGCGCGGCGCCTGGCCCGCGGCGAACCACTCGTCGTAGACGGGAACGACCTCGGCCTCGATGAAGGCCCGCAGGGTCTCCCGGAACGCCTCGTGGTCCTCGTTGAACACCGTACGGCGCACCGCACTCCTCCTTCGCCTGGGCTGTCCGAGCGCATATCTAAGCGCTTGCTCAGAGAACCAAGGTACCGGCGAGTAGGCAGGGGCGTCCAGGGGAGAACGCCCGTAACGCTCGTCACGCCCCGGCGGCCTCGAACGCCCCCCGCGCCATCCGGTGCAGCAGCCGCGCCGTCGCCCCGCGGCCCGGCAGGGTGCCCGCGCGGCCCAGGTGCGGGGTGGAGTTCAGCAGGCCGAAGACGGAGTGCACGGCCGAGCGCGCCGCCGGTTCCGCCACGTCCGGGTACACCTCGCGCAGCACCTCCACCCACAGCTCGACGTACTGCCGCTGCAACTGCCGGACCAGCTTGCGGTCGCTGTCCCGGAGGCGGTCCAGCTCGCGGTCGTGCAGGGTGATCAGGGGGCGGTCGTCGAGCGCGAAGTCGATGTGCCCCTCGATCAGCGAGTCGAGGACCGCCTCCGCGGGCACGCCGTCGGCCTCCTTCAGCCGCTGCCGGGCCCCGGTCAGCAGCTGACCGCTGATGCCGACCAGCAGTTCGGCGAGCATCGCGTCCTTGCCGGCGAAGTGCCGGTACAGGCCGGGACCGCTGATGCCGACCGCGGCGCCTATCTCGTCGACTCCGACCCCGTGGAAGCCGCGTTCGGCGAAGAGCCGGGCGGCCTCCTTGAGGATCTGCTCGCGGCGGGTGGGGGCGTCGGTTCTGGTGGCCATGGAGGCAATTCTAGACAGGGAGGTTAGCGGTCGTTAACCTGATGGAAATGGTTAACGCTCATTAACAGTCGACCACTGGGTGAGGGGACCGCAGGATGCACGAGGCACCGGAGCTCCACAGCGCGGCCGACCCCGCGTCGGAGGCCTGGCGAGCCAACGAACGGGCGCATCGCGCGCTCGCCGAGGAACTGCGCGGCAAGCTGGCCGCGGCCCGCCTCGGCGGCGGCGAGAAGGCGCGGGCGAGGCACACCGCGCGCGGGAAGCTGCTGCCCCGGGACCGGGTGGACACGCTGCTCGACCCGGGCTCGCCGTTCCTGGAGCTGGCGCCTCTGGCCGCCGACGGGATGTACGACGGGGCGGCCCCGGCGGCCGGTGTGATCGCCGGGATCGGGCGGGTGAGCGGCCGCGAGTGCGTGATCGTCGCCAACGACGCCACCGTCAAGGGCGGGACGTACTACCCGATGACGGTGAAGAAGCACCTGCGGGCGCAGGAGGTGGCCCTGGAGAACCGCCTGCCGTGTCTGTACCTGGTCGACTCCGGAGGCGCCTTCCTGCCCCTGCAGGACGAGGTCTTCCCGGACCGCGAGCACTTCGGGCGGATCTTCTACAACCAGGCGCGCATGTCCGCAGCCGGCATCCCGCAGATCGCCGCGGTCCTCGGCTCCTGCACGGCCGGCGGGGCGTACGTCCCGGCGATGAGCGACGAGGCCGTGATCGTGCGCAACCAGGGCACGATCTTCCTGGGCGGCCCGCCCCTGGTGAAGGCGGCCACCGGCGAGGTCGTCACGGCCGAGGAACTGGGCGGCGGCGAGGTGCACTCCCGCGTCTCCGGGGTGACGGACCACCTGGCGGAGGACGACGCGCACGCGCTGCGGATCGTGCGCACCATCGTCTCGACCCTCCCCGCGCGCGGGGAGCTGCCCTGGGAGGTCGCCCCGGTCGTCGAGCCCAAGGTCGACCCGTACGGCCTCTACGGCGCCGTCCCCGCCGACCCCCGCACCCCGTACGACGTCCGCGAGGTCATCGCGCGCGTGGTCGACGGCTCGCGGTTCGCGGAGTTCAAGTCCGAGTTCGGGCAGACCCTGGTCACCGGGTTCGCGCGGATCCACGGCCACCCGGTCGGGATCGTCGCCAACAACGGCATCCTGTTCTCCGAGTCCGCCCAGAAGGGCGCCCACTTCATCGAGCTGTGCGACCAGCGCGGCATCCCGCTGGTGTTCCTGCAGAACATCTCCGGCTTCATGGTGGGCCGGGACTACGAGGCGGGCGGCATCGCCAAGCACGGCGCCAAGATGGTCACGGCGGTCGCGTGCACGCGCGTGCCGAAGCTGACGGTGGTGGTCGGCGGCTCGTACGGCGCCGGGAACTACTCGATGTGCGGGCGGGCGTACTCGCCGCGCTTCCTGTGGATGTGGCCCAACGCCAAGATCTCCGTCATGGGCGGCGAGCAGGCCGCCTCCGTCCTCGCCACGGTCAAGCGGGACCAGCTGGAGGCGCGCGGCGAGCAGTGGCCCGCGGAGGAGGAAGAGGCCTTCAAGGCGCCGATCCGGCAGCAGTACGAGCGCCAGGGCAACGCCTACTACGCCACCGCCCGGCTCTGGGACGACGGCGTGATCGACCCGCTGGAGACCCGGCAGGTGCTGGGCCTCGCGCTGACCGCCTGCGCCAACGCGCCCCTGGGTGACCCCCAGTTCGGCGTCTTCCGGATGTGACGGGGAGGGAACCCATGTTCGACACGGTACTGGTGGCCAACCGGGGCGAGATCGCCGTCCGGGTGATCCGCACGCTCCGCTCGCTGGGCGTGCGCTCGGTGGCCGTCTTCTCCGACGCGGACGCCGACGCGCGGCACGTGCGGGAGGCCGACACGGCGGTCCGGATCGGCCCGGCACCGGCGGCCGAGAGCTATCTGTCCGTCGAGCGGCTGCTGGAGGCCGCCGCCCGCACCGGCGCCCAGGCGGTCCACCCCGGGTACGGCTTCCTCGCCGAGAACGCCGGCTTCGCGCGCGCGTGCGCCGACGCCGGGCTGGTCTTCATCGGGCCGCCCGCCGAGGCCATCGCCCTGATGGGCGACAAGATCCGCGCCAAGGAGACGGTGCGGGCGGCCGGCGTGCCGGTCGTCCCCGGCGGACGCGACCCCGAACTGGCCGAGGCCGCCCGCGAGCTGGGCGCCCCCGTACTGCTCAAGCCGTCGGCCGGCGGAGGCGGCAAGGGCATGCGGCTGGTGCGGGACCTGTCCGCGCTGGACGAGGAGATCGCCGCCGCCCGCCGCGAGGCCCGCGCCTCCTTCGGGGACGACACGCTGCTGGTGGAGCGGTGGGTGGACCGGCCCCGGCACATCGAGATCCAGGTGCTGGCCGACGGCCACGGCACCGTCGTCCACCTCGGCGAGCGCGAGTGCTCGCTGCAACGCCGGCACCAGAAGATCATCGAGGAGGCGCCCAGCGTGCTCCTCGACGAGGCCACGCGCGCGGCGATGGGCGAGGCCGCGGTGCAGGCGGCCCGCTCGTGCGGGTACGTCGGCGCGGGCACGGTGGAGTTCATCGTGCCGGGCGGCGACCCTTCGTCGTACTACTTCATGGAGATGAACACCCGGCTCCAGGTGGAGCACCCGGTGACCGAGCTGATCACGGGGCTCGACCTGGTGGAGTGGCAGCTGCGGGTGGCGGCGGGCGAGCGGCTGCCGTACGGGCAGGACGACATCACGCTGACCGGGCACGCGATCGAGGCGCGGCTGTGCGCCGAGGACCCCGCCCGCGGGTTCCTGCCCACCGGCGGCACGGTGCTCAGGCTCCGCGAGCCCCAGGGCGACGGCGTGCGCACCGACTCGGGGCTCAGCGAGGGCGCCGAGGTCGGCTCGCTGTACGACCCGATGCTGTCCAAGGTGATCGCGTACGGCCCGGACCGGGAGACGGCGATCAGGAAGCTGCGCGCGGCCCTGGCCGAGACCGTCACGCTGGGCGTGCAGACCAACGCCGGGTTCCTGCGGCGGCTGCTGGCGCATCCGGCGGTGGTGGCGGGCGAGCTGGACACCGGTCTGGTCGAGCGGGAGGCCGACGCGCTGGTGCCGGCCGACGTGCCGGAGGAGGTGTACGAGGCCGCCGCGGCCGTACGCCTGGACGCGCTGCGGCCGCGCGGCGACGGCTGGACGGACCCGTTCTCGGTGCCGAGCGGCTGGCGCCTGGGCGGCGCGCCGAAGCCCGTCGCCTTCCCGCTGCGGGTCGACGAGCCGGTGGAGTACGCCCCGCGCGGCACCCACACCGTCACCGCCGACACCGTCTCCGTCACCCTCGACGGCGTCCGCCACACCTTCCACCGCGCCGCCGACTGGCTCGGCCGCGACGGCGACGCCTGGCACGTGCGCGACCACGACCCGGTCGCCGCCTCCCTCGGCCGCGCCGCCCACGCGGGCGCCGACTCGCTCACCGCGCCCATGCCCGGGACGGTGACGGTCGTGAAGGTCGCCGTCGGCGACGAGGTGGCCGCCGGTCAGAGCCTGCTGGTCGTGGAGGCGATGAAGATGGAGCACGTCGTCTCCGCCCCGCACGCCGGCACGGTCGCCGAGCTGGACGTCGCACCGGGCACGGCGGTCGCCATGGACCAGGTGCTCGCCGTCATCACACCGCTGGAAAGCCCGGCAGAGGAGGCCAAGTGACTCTCCCCATGGTCGTACCGGCCCAGGGCCTGCCCCCGCGGGTGCGGATCCACGAGGTCGGCGCGCGTGACGGGCTGCAGAACGAGAAGGCGACCGTGCCGACGGAGGTCAAGGCGGAGTTCATCCGCCGGCTGGCCGACGCGGGGCTGACGACGATCGAGGCGACCAGCTTCGTGCACCCGAGGTGGGTGCCCCAGCTCGCCGACGCCGAGCAGCTGTTCCCGCAGGTCGCGGACCTGCCCGTCGAGCTGCCGGTGCTCGTCCCGAACGAGCGCGGCCTGGACCGCGCCCTCGCCCTCGGCGCCCGCCGGGTCGCCGTCTTCGCCAGCGCCACCGAGTCCTTCGCCAAGGCCAACCTCAACCGCACGGTCGACGAGGCGCTGGCGATGTTCGAGCCGGTGGTCGGGCGGGCGAAGGCCGAGGGCGGGCACGTGCGCGGGTACCTCTCCATGTGCTTCGGCGACCCCTGGGAGGGCGCGGTGCCCGTCCCGCAGGTGGTGCGGGTGTGCCGGGCCCTGCTGGACATGGGCTGCGACGAGCTGAGCCTGGGCGACACGATCGGCGTCGCGACACCGGGCCATGTGCGGGCGCTGCTGACCGCGCTGGACGTCCCCGTCGAGAAGGTCGGCGTGCACTTCCACGACACCTACGGCCAGGCGCTCGCCAACACCCTGGCCGCCCTTGAGCACGGCGTCACCACCGTCGACGCCTCCGCCGGCGGCCTCGGCGGCTGCCCGTACGCCAAGTCCGCCACCGGCAACCTCGCCACCGAGGACCTCGTGTGGATGCTCCGGGGTCTCGGCATCGACACCGGAGTCGATCTCGGCCGTCTCGTCGCCACCAGCGTGTGGATGGCCGGCCAACTGGGCCGACCCAGCCCGTCCCGCACCGTCCGCGCCCTCTCCCACCAGGAGCAGTGATCACAGCCATGGACTACCGACTCTCCCCCGAGCTGGAGGAACTCCGGCGCACCGTCGAGGAGTTCGCCCACGAGGTGGTGGCGCCGAAGATCGGCGACTACTACGAGCACCACGAGTTCCCCTACGAGATCGTCCGTGAGATGGGCCGCATGGGCCTGTTCGGGCTGCCGTTCCCGGAGGAGTACGGCGGCATGGGCGGCGACTACCTCGCGCTCGGCGTGGCCCTGGAGGAGCTGGCCCGGGTCGACTCGTCCGTCGCCATCACGCTGGAGGCCGGCGTCTCGCTGGGCGCGATGCCGATCCACCTCTTCGGCACCGAGGAGCAGAAGCGGGCGTGGCTGCCCCGGCTGTGCTCGGGCGAGATCCTGGGCGCGTTCGGCCTGACCGAGCCGGACGGCGGCAGCGACGCCGGGGCGACCCGCACCACGGCCCGCCTGGACGAGGCGACGGGCGAGTGGGTGATCAACGGCACGAAGTGCTTCATCACCAACTCGGGCACGGACATCACGGGACTGGTGACGGTCACCGCGGTCACCGGGCGCAAGGCCGACGGCCGTCCGCTGATCTCCGCGATCATCGTCCCCACCGGCACGCCGGGCTTCACGGTCGCGGCGCCGTACTCCAAGGTCGGCTGGAACGCCTCGGACACCCGCGAGCTGTCCTTCCAGGACGTCCGGGTGCCCGCCGCCAACCTGCTGGGCGAACAGGGCCGCGGCTACGCCCAGTTCCTGCGCATCCTGGACGAGGGCCGGGTCGCCATCGCGGCGCTGGCCACCGGGCTCGCGCAGGGCTGTGTGGACGAGTCGGTGAAGTACGCCAAGGAGCGGCACGCCTTCGGCCGGCCCATCGGCGCCAACCAGGCGATCCAGTTCAAGATCGCCGACATGGAGATGAAGGCCCACACCGCCCGACTCGCCTGGCGGGACGCGGCCGCCCGCCTGGTGAGCGGCGCCCCGTTCAAGAAGGAGGCCGCGCTGGCCAAGCTGTACTCCTCCACGATCGCCGTGGACAACGCCCGCGACGCCACCCAGATCCACGGCGGCTACGGCTTCATGAACGAGTACCCGGTGGCCCGCATGTGGCGCGACTCGAAGATCCTGGAGATCGGGGAGGGGACGAGCGAGGTCCAGCGCCTGCTGATCGCACGGGAGTTGGGGTTGGTGGGCTGAGTTCTCAGGCCGACCTGAGTCGGGCCCAGTCGACGAAAGGCGGGAAGGCGCCGTCGGCCTCGGCCTTGTCCACGAGGGCGCCCACCTCCGCGACCGGATCGTCGTCGATACGCAGGAGGATCTCGCTCGTAAGGGCGTCCCGCAGCCGCACCAACTCGTCGTTCGGGTTGGTGCGGGTCTCCCCCAGCAGGGTGCGTCGGTCCAGCAGTCGTACCATCCGCGGCACGGCCTGCTCGTCGAGGATCCGGGCCAGTTCCCGACCGCAGGCGTCACGCGTGTCCGGTTCCGCGAAAGCCCAGCGGCTGCGGAAGTACCCCTCCTCGTCGGACTCGTGGGCGGCCACGTCCGGCGGTGTCACCTTGCAGGTCGCGAGCGCGCCGCTGGCGTTGGGGGTGCCCGCCCCGCCGCGGGCCCGGTAGGCGAACTCCCAGCTCGGCAGCGGCACCATCCAGAAGCTCACCTCGAAGACGAACTTCTCGGGATCGACCAGGTCCGCGTCGATGTGCAGGAACGCGTGATCCCCGTTCGGAGCGGCCCGCCGGAAGGTCCTGCCCTTCTTCGCGAAGCCGGCCGCCTTCATCACGGGGGTCACGTGCTCCCGGATGAGCGCGTCCAGCGGGTTCACCGGATCCTCCTCAGACCCCGCTCGCGTCCTCGAACACCACCCGGAGGTGCTCCCTGGCGGGGTCGGCCTCGGGGATGCCCGGTGGGAGCGCCGGTGCGAGTGCGCGGAAGACCGCGCGCATCGCCCGGTCGTCGTACCCGGCGAGTGTCTCCGTCGCCTGGAGCAGGAGGCCGCCGCCGCGCAGTTCCCGTACGGCGTGGAAGGCGCCGGTGGCCGTGAGGCGCGAGGCGCCGCCCAGGCGGGCGGCGAGTTCGGACGGGACGCCCGTGATCCAGGAGTAGCCGCGCAGGTGGGTGCGGGACTCGGCGAGGTACCTGCGGTGGGTCCGCCGCAGCGCCGCCTCCAGGTCGGGGGTCTCGTGGAAGTTGCGGTGGTCGACGCGCGCGAAGACCGGGTCGGCGCCGTCGAGGGCGGTGGCCAGGAAGTCGAGCAGGCCTGCGCAGTAGGCGGGGTCACCGATCCGGTCGCCGGCCAGGACCGCCGCGGAGAGCTCGGTGTGCGTACCGCCGCGGCCCTTGTGCCGGCTGCCGACGCGCCCGAAGTCGTCGACCCATTCCTCCTCGTCCACCGAGGGCGCGTGGAAGCCGGCGCTCGCGTGGAAGGGGTTCGGGCGCAGTGCGTCGGCGAGCGCCGGCCAGTTCTCCCTGACGTCCTTGAGCCGGGTCTCCCGCCCGCCGCTGATCGATTCGGTGACGAGCGCGTACGAGTCGCCGGTCTCCTTCGCGTCGCCGGAGAAGAGGAGGTCGATCGCGGTACGGAACCAGTGGACGACGAGGTCCCCGCGCGGCACGGGCGCCTGCTCGTCGAGCGTGGCCCAGATGGTCACGTCCATACCGGGTCCCTCTTCGTCCGTCACGGCCTCCTCCTTCTCTCGTCGATGCCGACCCTACTGGGCGCCCCGTCAGGCGAAGGCCCCACCCGTCAGGCCGTTGAAGATGAAGCCGACCGTGAACAGCACACCGGTGAAGACCACCACTCCCGCCCCGGCCTTCTGCGCGCCCGGCGAGACCTCGAAGCCGCCCGCCGGTCCGCCGGCCGAGGCCACCCCGGTCGGACCCGGGGCGGGTTCCAGAGCGGGTGCGTCGACCGTGCCCGGCGCCGGTTCCTCGACCGGGGCCGCGGTGCTGGCGGTGGGCTTGGGCGTGGGGCTGGGGCCCGGCCTGGGCGTGGGATTGTCGCGGTTCTTGCGGCCGTAGAAGCGCATGCCGGGGTACTCCGCCTTGGACCAGACGTTCACGATGCCCTCTCTCGATGCCGCCCGGCCGGAGAGCAGGCCGGGGCCCCGCTCGACCTCCCGGTCGTCGCCCTGGTCGTCCAGGTAGTCCTGCATGCCCTCGACGTACCTGGTCAGATCCTTGGGCCCGTCGGTCTTGCCGTAGTCGTTGCCCGGCTTGACCTCCCAGATGTACACCTTGTCCTTCGTCCACAGGATGACGTCCGCTGCGCCGTCGTTGCCGGTGTCGTTGCCGCTCGCGCCCGGGACGGTGTTGGCGGTGGTGCCGCCGTCGCCGACGTCCACCGTGACGTAGCCCTCGACCTTGTACTCCATGGCCCACACCTGCGCCGCGTACCCGGACTGGCAGACGGCGGCGTCGTGGCCGCTCATGTGGAAGGTCAGGGCGCAGGCGGAGCCGACGTTGCTCTTGCCGCCGTGCCGGACGACCGTCTTGCCGCTCTTGCCCTGTCCGCCACTGGAGTTGGAGGACGAGGAGGCCTTCTTGTTGTGCGTGACCGGCATGCCGCCCCGGCACTCGATCAGGCCCTCCGCGCACTCCATGAGCTGCTCACCGCTCGGGTCGGAGAAGGAGACCGGGTTGTTGGCCGCGTAGGTGTAGCCGTTGAGGGTCTGCGGCTTGTCGGTCTCCAGGAGCGGGTCGGCGCTGATGAAGCGGCCCGTCGACGGGTCGTACTCGCGGGCGCCGACATGGGTCAGGCCGGTGCTCGCGTCCGCCGTCTTGCCGAGGAACGCCTTGTCGTCGGGCCAGCTGCCGGTCCCGCCGGAGCGGGTCGCGCCGAAGGGTGTGGTGTAGCGCTTGGTCACGGTCTGCGTGGTGGAGTCGAGCGCGACGCTGGAGGTGCCGTGCTGGTCGGCGGCGAGCCAGCACAGGGTGTCGGTGCCGGACTTGTTGCTGCGCAGGGCGACCGCGTTGCCGTCGAAGCCGTAGTACCGCTGTCCCCAGTACTTGCCGGTGGCGTTGTTCAGGTGGACCTCGGTGGTGCCCAGGTAGAGGACGGTCTCGCCGGAGGCGTTGCGGCGGATGAGCAGGTTGCCGTCGGCGTCGTAGACGTAGCCGGTGGTGGCGGTGCCCTCCTTCAACTCGGCGAGCTTGCCCTCGGGCGACCAGGTGAGGGACTGGGTGGCGGTGCCGTCCGGGCGGCCGGTGGTGTTGCCCGCGGCGTCGTAGCCGTAGACGGGGGTGACCCCGGTGCAGGAGGCCGCCGTGGTGGTCGCGTTGAGGGCGTGCGGCTGGGTGGAGCTGTAGCAGTAGGTCTTCGTCGTGGTGGCGGACGTGGTGTGGGTGGTCTCGGTGGCGCGCAGTCCCGAGTCCGTGTAGGTGTACGACGTCCAGTACGGGCTCGGCCCGCCCAGCCCCGACGTGGTCCGGGGCGCCGTGCAGTCACCGCCGGCCGGCGTCCAGGCCTCGGTCAGGCGGCGGTGACCGTCGTAGGCGAAGCACTGGTTGTCCGAGGACGAGGTGCCGCCCAGCGTCGTCGGGTCCTTGATGGAGGTGACGTTGCCGGTGTCGTCGTACGCGTAGTTGAGCTCCTGGAGCTCGTAGCCGTGGGTCTGGTCGGTCAGCACCGCCTGGGTGAGCCGGCCGGTGCCCTCCTCGTAGGTGTTGGTGAGGTACGCCTTCTTGGTGCCGGTCGCCGTGGAGGTGCCCAGGGTCGTCTGTTCGATCTGGCCCAGGGCGGAGTAGCTGACGCCGAGGACATAGCCGCTGGCACCGGAGAGGTTCGTGGGCAGGCCGACCCCGTTGTACTCGGAGGTGATCTTCTCGGCCGCGAGACCGCCGGCGGCGGGTTCGTTGATGTACTGCTGGGTGCCGTCGATGTTGTAGTACGTCGAGAAGTCCAGCGTGTCCTTCACCGCGCCGGAGGTGACCAGGGCGTCGTTCGCCGGCAGCACCAACTGGGTCGTGGTGGCATGGTAGTTGGCGTCGTAGGCGGTGACCTTCTTGGTGTACGCCGAGCCGCTCACCCCGCCCACGTAGCGGGTCGTGGAGTCCAGCTGGCCCTTGTAGAGGGTGTCGTACGCCCAGGCGGTCAGCTTGTTGGCGTCCGTCTTGGACCCGCTCCACTCCCCCGTCTTGCGCCCGAGGACGTCGTACTCGTAGAGCAGGGAGGCGCTCCGCGAGTCGGTGACCTTGGCGACCTGGTCCAGGGCGGTGTACTCGGTGCTCGTCGTGCCCTTGTCGGGGTCGGTGGCGGTGACCTGACGGCCGTAGAGGTCGTAGCCGTAGCTCCACTTGGCCTTGTCGGGCCCGGTCACCGTGGACTGCTTGCCGTCGAGGGTGTACGTGAACTTGGTGCTGGTGTAGGGGGCGCCGCTGCTCGCTCCGTAGTCGGTGTCGGAGGTGGCGGTGCCGGCGTACTCGCGGCGCTCGACGGTGCGGCCGAGGGCGTCGGTGATGTCGCGGGTGGCGGAGCCGCCGGACAGGGCGGTGACGGCGGTGGAGTCACCGGTGTAACTGGTCGTGGTCGACCAGCGCTTGACGCCGTAGACGTAGAGGGTGCTGTCGGTGGGGCGGCCGGCCGCGTCGAAGGCGGTCTCGGTCTGCTTGGGGGACTCGCCGTACTCGGCGCGGGTGTAGGTACCGGTCGGCGTGTGGTCCTGGTCGAAGATGTCCGCGTACGTCTCGTAGACCAGGCCCCGGTTGTCGTAGCGGGTGTCGGTCAGCAGGCGTCCGCCGAGCGCGGTGGGCGCCTGGGTCTGCAGGGTGCGCAGCAGCGAGTCGTAGACGGTGTAGGTGGTGTTGTAGGTGTCGCCGTCCGCCTTGAGTGTGCCGGTCGACGTCCAGGACGGCTTGTCGGCGCTCACCGAGTAGTCGTACGTGTAGCTGGCGCTCTGTCCGCCCGAGTGGGAACGGCCCGGCAGCCAGACCGCGGTGGTGCGGCCGAGGGCGTCGTACGCGGTCTCCGTCAGTTTGGTGTTGACGTCGTAGACCTTGGTGATCTGGCCGCTCGCCGGGTCGTGGTAGGTGTACGACTTCTGCGTCTTGGGGTTGGTCACGACCATCCGGGTCAGCGGTCCGGCCGTGGTGGGCGTGTAGGCGACGGTGGTGGTGTTCTTGCCGGCATCGGTGGTGCTCACCACCCGGCCCAGGCTGTCGAAGCCGCTGGTGCCGGTGGTCTGCCAGGCGGTCGGGTTGCGCTCGCCGCCCGTCGCGGTGGCCGGGTAGGCGGAGGCCCGGCCGGCCCAGGTCTTCAGGCCCTTGGTGGGGGTCTGGCTCGCGCTCCACGCGGTCGCCGACGTGTTGTCGTAGTAGCTCGCCGTGTCCGACAGGACGTCGCCGCGGGTGGCGGACGAGGTGGGCAGGGACAGCGAGGTCTCGCCGACCGAGCAGGCGCGGGCGACCGAACGGGTGCGGGATATCAGGGAGTTGATGCCGACGGAGTCGTTGCGGGCGTACCAGGTGCGGGTGCAGGTCTCGTCGCCGCTCTTGGCGGTGTCGCCCGCGTCGTCGACGGTGGCGGCCATGCCGTAGTCGTCGTAGGTGGTGGCGGTGGTGCGGGTGCGCCAGCCGGCCGTGGCCGTCAGATAGGTGTGGGTGTACGTCTTGGCGGTGCGGACGTAGTAGGCCTCACTGTCGGCATACGACTTGTGCTGGGTGGCGGTCTTCTTCGACCAGGGGTCGTTGACGGTGACGGTCACCGGGGTCGTGCCGTTGTAGGCGATCTGCTCGCGCAGCATGCCGGAGTACTGCTCGGTGTCCGTCTGGTCGGGCACGTCGAGGCCGGTGAAGCCGATGCCCTTGACGGTCGCGGTGCGGCGGGCGTCGGGGTCCAACGTGCCGTCGGAGCCCAGGAGTCGGTCGCCGTTCATGCCCTGCTGGTACACGGAGACCGTCTTGGTTGCGGAGTTGCCGACGCCCTTGGTGGTGGTCACCTTTCCGTAGCCGCGCCAGATGGACCAGGTGCGTTCGTCGGCGGAGACCAGCGGGTTCTCGTTGTAGTGCCAGGCCGGGTCGGAGTAGCTGTAGGAGGTCTCCACCGCGTCGTTGTGGCCGGTCGGGTCGGAGACGGTGACGGCGAGGACGCGGTACTTGTGGAACCAGTCGATGCTCGACTCGCTCGCGCCGTTGATGCCCCAGTACTGCGGATAGCAGGACTTGGCGTTGTCGTCCTCGGCGGCCGGCATGTTGGAGCCGCGCACGCACTCCGGCTCGGAGAGGGTGACGCGGGTGATGGACCCGGTCTCCGAGGTGATGCTCTCGATGCGGGGGCGGGACAGCGGGAGGATGTCGTCCGTGGCGTCGACCCGGTTCTCCCGCATCTGGTAGGTGAAGGTGATCGGGTCGAGGGAGATCGCGGTGCCGTTCTTGCCGGTCCGCTTGATGCTCTTCAGCGTGAGGGTCTGGTCGGTGCTGTCGCCGATGTCGCCGCCGTCCAGGTACTGCTGGGTGAACGCCCAGGTGTCGACGGGGATGAAGTCGCTCGTGGCCGCCGACCAGGCCCAGGTGTCGACCTGGGTGAGCCGCTTGCGGGTGAAGAAGGCCGGGCTGTGCGCGTCGCAGTCGGCGTCCTTCTTGCAGATCGCGTCGTAGGGCACGTCGGGCCAGTTCGGCGCGGTGGAGTCCTTCAGCTCGGAGCAGTCGGCGGCGGTGCAGCGCTCCTCGTAGGTGAAGGTGACCTTGTCGGAGGTGACGCCGGTGAACAGGGTGTCCTTGTTCTGGCCGTAGAGGATCTTGTTGAGGTAGCCGCCGCGGACGTACTCGGTGGTGGCGGTGGAGGCGCCGTTCTTGCCGTAGGCGTTGGTCTCCTTGGTGTACCAGTAGCTGGCCGCGTTGCCGCTGGTGTCCTCGACGTAGTCCAGGTTCCAGCGCCAGGCCTGGGTGGTGGCACGGTCGGCGAAGGCGGAGCCCTGGTCGTAGCCGGGTTCGCCGGAGTCGTCGCCGTAAACCGGCACGGTCCACACGGAGTTGGTGCGTTCGGTGCCGGCGCCGGCGAGCTTGTCGAGGCCGAAGACGTACTTGGTGCCGTCGCCGGTCGTCACCGTCCAGTACTCGCCGTTGCCGTCGCCGTTGTCGGCGCCGGTGGAGTGGGTGACGGTGGACGCGTCGTCGTTGGCCAGCCGCCAGACGCCGGTGGTGTCGTCCTTGACCAGCTCGCTGGACTTGCCTTCGAGGACGAGCGAGGCGTTGTCGTACTTCCAGCACAGGTCGTGCTTGTCGGCCTGGCCGTCCTTGTCACAACTGCCGTACGACCGCTCGACGTACGAGCTCGCCGACAGGTCGAAGCCCTCGCCGATCTGGGTCGTCTGGTTGTTCGTGGAGGCCGTACGGCCGTCGATGCTTCCCGAGTCGTACGACAGCTGCAGCGAGGGCGCGGGACCCGCGGCGGCGGGCGGCACGCTCATCGGGTACGACCAGCTGAACGAGCCGGCGCTGCCGCCCGCCTCCCAGGTCGAGGACGAGGAGAGCGGGGTCGCGGTGTAGGTGCCGGCGCCGGAGGAGGAGGTCGTGGAGGTGGCGGCGAGGGCGAGCACGGTGGCGTCCGCGGCCATCGCCACGTCGGCGGAGACGGCCTGCTCGCGGACGTCGTTGTCCGAGGCGAGCGGTGTACGAGTCCGGCAGGCGGCCTTCTCGGGAGTGGTCAGCGCGCACCCCGGCAACCGCACCAGCCCGAGCCGCCCCGACCACCCACCCCCATACGCCGACGCGAACCCCGAGTAGTCCAGCGTGAGATGGGCCCGTCCCGGCTCCGTTGCCGTCGCCGTCAGCAGGACGCCCTGCACGCCCGCCGCCGCCGTGGCCTTACGGTCCAGGACGCGGATCGACGCGTCACCGCCGGCCACATTGCCGACGCTCCCCGGCGCCACCGTCACCGGCAGCCCGCCCGGCTTCGTCGTCGCGCGGCCCGAGCGGCTGCCCGGCACGGCGACGGTCGTCCGGGCCGGCCTCGGCCAGGCGGAGTGCTGTTCGGCGGTGGCGCGGCGGGCCTGCGCGGAGTTCCTCGCGCGGGCCGCGGCGACCGCCGTGCGGGCCTTCTGCGCGCCCAGTCCGGTGACAGCGCGTACATCGCTGTCCCGCTGCTCGGGCAGGTCCGGCCGGCCCAGACCGGCGCTCGCGGCCTGCGCCGGCTGCACCGCGGGCAGCACGCCCGTCGCCAGGGCGACGGCCAGCGTCACCACGATCCCCGCGCGTCTGCCGCGCAGCCAACGAGCCACTCTCGTACCGGTGTTCACGACATACCCCTGTCAAGGCACGGCCGCGGGCGCGACCACGGAGGGAATGGAGTCGAAGGAAGGCGGGCGGCGTCAGTCGCCGATCATGGTGTCGACCTGGGTGCCGTCGGCCGCCGCGCCCACCCACATCCGGATGTCGGAGATCCGGCCGGGCAGGTAGTGGCCCCAGGCGCTGTTCACGAAGCCCTTGCCGACGGCGAGTTCTCCGGAGCCGACGACCGCGGTGTACGGGGTGTCGGTGTCGTTCTGGGTCGAGTCGAGGTAGAGGGCGATGGTGCCGGCCTGGGCGTCGTACACGCCCGTCAGCCGGACCCGGCTGCCGACCACCGCCGCACTGTCGGAGTCGACGGCGATGAAGGTGCCGTCCGCGGCGAGACGGCCGAACCTCCAGAAGCCGACGGGGACTTCGTAGGGGTTGTCGTCGTCGTCGAAGCGGGTCTCGGTGCCGGTCGTCTCGTACCACAGGCCCCAGGCGGAGCCGTCGGCGGTGCGCTGGCCGAGGATCTGCCCGATGAAGCCGGTGCCCTTGGCGTTGAGGGCGCTCTGGTCGAGTTCCACCTCGGTGGTGACGGTGAAGGAGCCGGTGTCGTCGACGACCGGTCCGGCGGCGGTGGCCGCGTCGTCGGTGCCGTCCAGGACGATCGCCTCGCCGTCGAGGGAGGCGCCTCCGGTCAGCGTGAGCGAGCGTCCGTAGCCGGTGACCGTGTCGGTGAGCGTGGTGCCGCTCGCCCCCTCCGGGTTCCAGGCGGCGACCAACTCGGTGGCCGTGGCGGTGTCGGTGGAGTCCAGCAGCCTGGCCTCGGCGGCGACTTCGGCGGGCGTGAGTGCCGTCTGGAAGACGGCTGCCTCGTCGATACGGCCCTTCCAGTACTGCTCGAAGGTGCCGTAGACGTAGCTCGCACGGCCGAACTGCAGCGGGCCGTCGGGGGTCTGCTTCTCGCCGCCGCTGGGCACGGTCACCGGGTCGCCCTGGGCGCGTCCGTTGACGTACAGCTGGATGGTCTTGTCGTCGGCGTCGTAGACGCCCGCGACGTGGGTCCACACCTTCAGCGGTGGGCCTTCGGCGAGCGCGTTCTTGGTGACGAAGTGCTTGCCGGAGGCGTCGGACCAGTTGAAGCGGAACACCCACCGCTTGACGCCGCCCGACCAGTAGAGCGAGAAGCCCGAGCTGTCGCTGCCGGTCTGGGACAGGACGGTGCGGTAGGCGCTGCTGTCGGTCAGGTACGTCCACGCCGAGACGGTGTACGAGGACTGGGTGTTGACGGCCGCGGCGGCGGTCGCCGCGTATCCGGACTGGCGGGTGGTGTCGGAGGTGTCGTTCAGCCAGAGGGAGCCGTCGCCGTCGCCGCGCCGGGCCAGGGCGGACCAGCCGGCGCCGGTGGTGTAGAGGGTGGCCGGGTGGCGGGTGCCGGGGGCCGTCGCCCCGTCGGCGGCGACGGTCTCGCCGGAACCGGGCGAACTGTCGTCGAAGTGCCAGCGTCCGGTGGCCCCTTGCCCCTCCTGCACGTTGAACCTGACGCTCGCGATGGCGCCCCAGCGTCCGCTGCCCACGTTGTCGAGTGCCCGCACCTGGAGCACCTGGGTGCCGGCCAGGTCCGGTGCGATGGCCTTCTTCACCGTCGTCCCGGAGACGGTGGCGGACCAGGACTTGGAGGAGGAGAGCTTGTAGCGGTAGCCGACGACGGTGGCGGCGTCACCGGAGGCCGGGGAGAAGGTGAAGTCGTCCTTCACGCCGGGCCCGCCGGCCGGTGCGCAGGCGTTGGCCGTGCACGCCGTGTACTTCGTGCCGAAGGTGATCACCGGGGCCTTGGGGGCCGTCGTGTCGACCTTGAAGTAGCACCAGCCCTTGGTCGTCACCGTGCTGTGCGATTCCAGATAGCTGTTGCCGCTGTTGTAGTAGGAGCGGGTGAACACGGCCATCCGGTACGTCCCGCCGTCCGCGAGCGTGACCGGCGAGCTGACCTCGACCTTCTTGCCGTCGCCCGTGTAGCCGGGGCTGACCGGCCGGACCGGTTCGGTGACCACGCTCCAGGTGGTGTCGGCGTTCTTCTTCTGCACGTAGAAGTGGGTGCGCAGGTTCGCCTCGGACTCGCCGCCGGCGAGGGTCTGGGCGACCGCGCTGAACGTGGGCGTGGGGTCCGACAGGACGTCGGGGTCGCTCGCGTCGGTCTGGCACGAGGAGACCTCACCGGACAGGACGCCGGGGCTGGTGGGCGGGGCCGGGACGCCCACGTAGTCGACGTCGAGCACGGCGTCGTCGTCGAACCTCTTCCAGCCGTTGGGGTCCGACTCGTTGTACGCCTTGAGCATCAGGGTGAGGCGGGAGAAGTCGCCGGCCGCGAAGGCCTTCACCGTGTTGGTGAGGTTCTCGTAGCTCTGCGCGGGGTCGTCGTTGAACTCGATGGGCGCGTCGGGCTGGCTCGGGTCGCAGGCGGTGCCGCGGCCGGCCGATACGGTGCGGTCGCCCATGATGTCCCAGTTGCCGGTCGGGCCGGGCCAGCGGGTCGCCGAGGAGATGTTCGGGGTCCGCACCAGCTGCACGGTGGTGTGCGTGCACGACATCGACCAGCGCTCGGTGACCCGGAAGGTGGCGTCGAGCACCCGCTTGCCGCGCAGCGCGGTCGGCGCGAACTCGAAGTACATGCGCTGCTTGTAGCCGGAGCCGCAGTAGTAGGCGTAGCCGCCGGTGACGTAGGTGCCGCAGTAGCCGACGCCCTCGCCGTCGTCGCCGCCGGAGAAGTTGTAGAAGGTGTCGCCGTCGGAGGAGAGCAGGGTGCGCTCGGACTCGCCCCAGGAGACGTCGGGGTCGATGTAGAGCGGGTAGACGGTGTCCTCGCCGGTCAGCAGCGCGGTGTCGGGTACGACGGTGATGGAGTCGGCGTCCGCCGTGACCGGCAGCACGGCGGAGGCGTCCCCGTCGCCGGGGCCGGCGGCCGGGTCGGGGGTGTGCTCGCCGTCGGAGGGGACCTGCTCGTCCGCCGCGCTCAGCGACATGGTGGACGGACCGGAGGCGGCCGCGTCGCCCGCGCTGTCCCACTGGCGGGCGGTCGGCGTGCGGAAGACGGCGTTGCCGTTGTCGTCCAGGGCGTTCAGACCGCCGCCCGCGCCCGCGCTCAGGGTCAGCCCCCGGGTGCGCACGGGGAAGTCGAGCTTCCTCAGCTCCTCGCTCGCCGCGGCCTCGGGCGTCTTGACGACGAGCACCTCGCGGTAGCCCTCGGTGGTCGCGGTCAGCCTGAGGTCCACACCGGGCAGGACCTCGGAGTAGACGGCCGACGCTCCGTCGAGGGCCGGCTCGGGCAGGGTGCCCGGCCAGCCGACGGTCAGGGAGCGGTCGCCCTCGGCCACCGTCACCAGGTCGGTGCCGGCGCCGCCGCCGGAGAAGGAGATGTCCGCGACGCTCGCCTTCGGGCCGACGGAGCCGTCGGCGCGGCGCTCCAGCGTGGCGTCGGGCGCCGCCCAGGAGCCGTCGGCCTGACGGGCGCGGACCGGCACGGTGGACAGGCTGAGGGAGAAGGTGGAGCCGTCGGGGTTGGCGTAGGTGGTGGCGTATTCGCCGCGCTCGCTCTTCACCTCGACGCGCTCGCCGCTCTCGACCGCTTCCCGGGAGGCTTTCTGAGCCTCGGTGAGTTCCGTCCGGGTGTCCTGCTCGCCGGCGGCGTCGGCGGCGTCGGCGGCGGAAACGGAAGACGCGGCGGACGCGGGAATCGCGTTGACCGTGCCCATGCCCACCGCGAGGACGGTGACAAGGGTCACCCAGCCTTTTCGGGCAGGTCTTTGACGGCACGCCAGAACAGATCTCACTACGCCCCCCGTGAATCACCAGTCCCCAACTGGCGCAATTTTTACGCACCTTGACCGTCCATAGTCAAGATTGATTCGCGGATTACCCGCCCTTTGATCGATTTCCCGAAATAGAAAGGAAGGCGAAGGGAAACTCACGGAAAACGAGGGCTGAAGGGCGGGCGATGTGGCGCCGGTCACAGGAGCCCCACCCCTGGACATCACATGAGGTTAGGCTAACCTACCTTCGAACTTGTCCGGCGGGCGCTCCGCCCCGTTCGAAAGCAGTCACACCATGTCCAACGCCAGAGCCAGCCACCTCACCCGTCGCGGCGTCCTCGCCGCGGGCGGCGCCCTCGGCCTCGGGGCCGTGCTCGCGGCCTGCGGTGACGACGACGCGAAAAGCGGGGGCTCGGGCAGCGGGACGACCGCCGCCAAGTCCGGGCCCTGGAGCTTCAAGGACGACCGCGGCAAGACCGTGAAGCTCGACGAGGTCCCCGAGAACATCGTCGCGTTCGTCGGCGTCGGCGCCGCGCTCTACGACTACGGCATCTCCGTCAAGGGCGTCTTCGGCCCGACGAAGACCTCGGACGGCAAGGCCGACGTCCAGGCCGGCGACATGGACATCAGCAAGCTGACGATCCTCGGCAACGTCTGGGGCCAGTTCAACGTCGAGAAGTACGCGGCGCTGGCCCCCGACGTCCTCATCACCACGATGTTCGACGACGCCGGGACCCTCTGGTACGTCCCCGACGAGTCCAAGGACAAGATCGCCAAGCTGGCCCCCAGCGTCGGCATCTCCGTCTACGACCGCCAGCTCACCGAGCCGCTGCAGCGCATGTGGGCGCTGGCCGAGTCGCTCGGCGCGGACATGACGGCCACGAAGGTCACCGACGCGAAGAAGGACTTCGAGGCGGCCGCGGCCCGGCTGCGCAAGGCCGCCAAGGCCAAGCCCGACATCAAGGTGATGGCCGGTTCCGCCAGCCAGGAGCTGTTCTACGTCTCCGGCACCAACCTCTCCATCGACCTGGAGTACTTCAAGGCGCTCGGCGTGAACTTCGTCGAGCCGCCGGAGAGCGCCAAGGCCAAGGGCGGCGGCTGGTACGAGTCGCTGAGCTGGGAGAACGTCGACAAGTACCCGGCGGACATCATCATGATGGACGACCGCTCCTCGGCCATCCAGCCGGCCGACATCACCGAGGCGACCTGGAAGAAGCTGCCCGCGGTCAAGGCGGGGCAGGTCATCTCCCGCTCGCCCGAACCGATCCTGTCGTACGACAAGTGCACGCCGCTGCTGACGAATCTGGCGGAGGCGCTGGAGAAGGCCGAGAAGGTCAGTTAGGAGTCGCCGTGACCACGGCCGTAGCCGCCCCGTTCCGTTTCTTCTCCCTCCAGGTCGTACGGACGAGGCGGCTCGGTCCGTCTCTGGTCCGGGTCACCTTCGGTGGCGGCGACCTGCACGACTTCCACTCCGACGGGCGCGACCAGTCCCTGTCGCTCTTCCTCCCCCACCCCGGCCAGACCGAGCCCGCCGTGCCCGTCGAGCTCGGTGACGGGTGGTGGCAGGGCTGGCGCGAACTGCCCGACGACGTACGGGCCGTGATGCGGTCGTACACCCTGCGCTCGCTGCGCCGCGCACCCGATGGGCCGGACGAGATCGACATCGACTTCGTGCTGCACACCCCGGCCGGTCCCGCCTCCCGCTGGGCCGGGCGGGCCGCCCCCGGCGACCGGGTGCTGCTGCTCGGACCGGCGGTCGCCGACAACCGGGCGATCCGGTTCCGGCCGCCCGAGGACACCGACCTGGTGCTGCTGTGGGGCGACGAGACGGCGCTGCCCGCCGTCGCCGCGATCCTGGAGTCGCTGCCGGCCGGTCAGCGCGTGCGCGCCTGGCTGGAGGTGGGCGACCCCGGCGACATCCAGGACCTGACCACCGAGGCGGACGCCGGGATCACGTGGCTGGTACGGCGGCACGACGTCCCCCACTGCCCCGAAGGCGTGGGAGGTGCCCCCGCCCCCATGGCCGTCGACGCCGTACGGGCCGCCTCCCTTCCGTCCGCCCGGCACCCGTACGTGTGGATCGCCGGTGAGTCCGGGTGCGTGAAGGCGCTGCGCCGGCACTTCGTCTCCGAGCGCGGAATCGACCGGCGGCGCGTCACCTTCGTCGGTTACTGGCGTACGGGCATGACCGAGGAACAGCTGCGCGCCGCCGCCTAGTTGAGGGCGCGACGGACGTGATCACGGTCACAGCAGGGGCGGTGTTTCGGAAGAGTTACTTAGGTTAGGCTCACCTAAGTAAGACCCCGAGGCTCCGCCCCTGCGTCCGTCCCGCAGCGGACCATCCCCACCCCCGGAGGGCCCCCACCATGCGCTCGCACCTGCTCAATGACACCACCGCGGAGCAGTACCGCCTCACCGTGACCGAAGGCGTCGAGCGGGTGGCAGCCAAACTCGCCGCCACCGACCGTCCGTTCACCGGCGTCACGGTCGACGCCCTCGCCCCCCGCATCGACCGGATCGACCTCGACCGGCCGCTGCACGACACCGCGGCCGTGCTCGACGAGCTGGAGGAGGTCTACCTCCGCGACGCCGTCTACTTCCACCACCCCCGCTACCTCGCCCACCTCAACTGCCCGGTCGTCATCCCCGCCGTGCTCGGCGAGGCCGTCCTGTCCGCCGTCAACTCCTCCCTCGACACCTGGGACCAGTCGGCCGGCGGCACCCTCATCGAGCGCAAACTGATCGACTGGACGATCGCCCGCATCGGCCTGGGCCCGGGCGCCGACGGCGTGTTCACCTCCGGCGGCACGCAGTCCAACCTCCAGGCGCTGCTGCTGGCACGGGAGGAGGCCAAGAGCCGCTCCCTCGGCGACCTGCGGATCTTCGCCTCCGAGGTCAGCCACTTCAGCGTGAAGAAGTCCGCGAAACTGCTGGGCCTGGGCCCGGACGCGGTCGTCTCCGTCCCCGTCGACCACGACCAGCGCCTGCAGACCGTCGCCCTCGCCCGCGAGCTGGAGCGCTGCCGCCGCGACGGCCTCGTCCCCATGGCGGTCGTCGCCACCGCCGGCACCACCGACTTCGGCTCCATCGACCCGCTGCCCGAGATCGCCGAGCTGTGCGCGCAGTACGGCACCTGGATGCACGTCGACGCCGCCTACGGCTGCGGACTGCTCGCCTCGCTGAAGTACCGGGACCGCATCGACGGCATCGAGCGCGCCGACTCGGTCACGGTCGACTACCACAAGTCCTTCTTCCAGCCGGTGAGTTCCTCCGCCGTGCTGGTCCGCGACGCGGCCACGCTGCGGCACGCCACCTACCACGCCGAGTACCTCAACCCGCGCCGCATGGTGCAGGAGCGCATCCCCAACCAGGTCGACAAGTCCCTGCAGACCACCCGCCGCTTCGACGCGCTGAAGCTGTGGCTGACGCTGCGGGTGATGGGCGCCGACGGGGTGGGGCAGCTCTTCGACGAGGTGTGCGAGCTGGCGGCGGAGGGCTGGCGGCTGCTGTCGGCCGACCCGCGCTTCGACGTGGTCGTCCGGCCCTCCCTGTCCACCCTCGTCTTCCGCTACATCCCGGCCGCCGTCACCGACCCGGCCGAGATCGACCGCGCCAACCTCCACGCCCGCAAGGCCCTGTTCGCCTCCGGCGACGCGGTGGTCGCCGGCACGAAGGTCCAGGGCCGCCACTACCTGAAGTTCACCCTGCTCAACCCCGAGACGACGGCCGACGACATCGCCGCCGTCCTCGACCTGATCGCCGGCCACGCCGAGCAGTACCTGGGAGAGTCCCTTGACCGCGCTTCCTGACACCCCGGACAAGACCTACGACTTCGTGGGCATCGGGCTCGGCCCCTTCAACCTCGGCCTGGCCTGCCTCACCGAGCCCATCGCCGAACTCGACGGCGTCTTCCTGGAGTCCAAGCCGGACTTCGAGTGGCACGCGGGCATGTTCCTCGACGGCGCCCACCTCCAGACCCCGTTCATGTCGGACCTGGTCACCCTCGCCGACCCGACCTCGCCGTACTCCTTCCTCAACTACCTGAAGGAGAAAGGCCGGTTGTACTCGTTCTACATCCGCGAGAACTTCTACCCGCTCCGGGTCGAGTACGACGACTACTGCCGCTGGGCCGCGAACAAGCTGAGCAGCGTGCGCTTCGGTACGACGGTCGCCGAGGTGACGTACGAGGACGCGCACTACGTGGTGCGCACCGAGGCCGGGGACCGCTACCGTGCCCGCCACCTCGTCCTCGGCACCGGCACCTCGCCGCACTACCCGGAGGCCGTGCGCGGCCTGGGCGGCGACTTCATCCACAACTCCCGCTATGTGCAGCACAGAAGCGAGCTGGTGAAGAAGGAGTCCATCACCCTCGTGGGCTCCGGCCAGTCGGCCGCGGAGATCTACCACGACCTGCTCGGCGAGATCGACGTGCACGGCTACCGGCTGAACTGGGTGACGCGCTCGCCGCGCTTCTTCCCCCTCGAATACACCAAGCTCACGCTGGAGATGACCTCCCCGGAGTACGTCGACTACTACCGCGAGCTGCCCGAGAGCACCCGCTACCGGCTCACCGAGCAGCAGAAGGGCCTGTTCAAGGGCATCGACGGCGACCTGATCAACGAGATCTTCGACCTGCTGTACCAGAAGAACCTCGGCGGCCCGGTCCCCACCCGCCTGCTCACCAACTCCGCCCTGACCGGGGCGCGTTACGACAACGGCACCTACACCCTCGCCTTCCGCCAGGAGGAGCAGGAGAAGGACTACGAGATCGAGTCCGAGGGCCTGGTCCTGGCCACCGGCTACCGGTACACCGAGCCGGACTTCCTCGCCCCGGTCAGGGACCGCCTGCGCTACGACACCCACGGCAACTTCGACGTGGCCCGCAACTACTCCATCGACACCACCGGCCGGGGGATCTTCCTCCAGAACGCCGGCGTGCACACCCACAGCATCACCAGCCCCGACCTGGGCATGGGTGCCTACCGCAACAGCTACATCATCCGCGAGCTGCTCGGCACCGAGTACTACCCGGTCGAGAAGACGATCGCGTTCCAGGAGTTCGCCGTATGAGCACCACCGACACCGGCACCTTCACCTTCCGCCCCCTCGACCCCCTCCTGGACGCCGAGCTGCTGCACTCCTGGGTCACCCACCCCAAGGCCGCCTTCTGGATGATGCAGGACGCGAAGCTGGAGGACGTCGAGCGTGCCTACATGGAGATCGCGGCGGACGAGCACCACCACGCCCTGCTGGGACTCGACGCCAACGGCGACCCCGCCTTCCTGATGGAGAAGTACGACCCGGCCCACCGCGAACTGGTCGGCCTGTACGAGCCGTTGCCGGGCGATGTCGGCATGCACTTCCTCACCCCGCCCACGGACACGCCCGTACACGGGTTCACCAAGGCCGTCATCACCGCCGTCATGGCGCACCTCTTCGCGGACCCGTCCGTCCGCCGGGTCGTCGTCGAACCGGACGTGCGCAACAAGGCCGTCCACGCCCTGAACGAAGCCGTCGGGTTCGTGCCCGACCGCGAGATCCGGAAGCCGGAGAAGAAGGCGTTGCTGAGCTTCTGCACCCGCGAGCAGTTCGAGAAGGCGGTGGCCGGATGACCCTCGCCGACGCCGTGGCCCACCTCTCCCCCGAACGCTGGGAGAAGGCCAACCGCCTGCTGATCCGCAAGGCGCTCGCCGAGTTCGCGCACGAGCGCCTGATCACCCCCGAGGCCGCCGAGCCGGACGGGTACGTCGTCCGCAGCGACGACGGCCTGACCCGCTACCGGTTCACCGCCGTCCGCCGCGCCCTCGACCACTGGCAGGTCGACGCCGACTCGATCACCCGCCACCGCGACGGCGCCGAACTCCCGCTCGCGGCGCTGGACTTCTTCATCGAGCTGAAGCAGACCCTGGGGCTGAGCGAGGAGATCCTGCCGGTCTACCTGGAGGAGATCTCCTCCACCCTCTCCGGCACCTGCTACAAGCTCACCAAACCGCAGGTCCCGGTCGCCGAGCTGGCGCGCAGCGGCTTCCAGGCCATCGAGACCGGCATGACCGAGGGCCACCCCTGCTTCGTCGCCAACAACGGCCGGCTCGGCTTCGGCATCCACGAGTACCTGTCGTACGCCCCCGAGGCGGCGAGCCCGGTCCGCCTGGTGTGGCTGGCGGCCCACCGCTCGCGCGCCGCGTTCACCGCGGGCGTCGGCATCGAGTACGAGAGCTTCGTCCGGCAGGAGCTGGGCGAGGAGACCGTCGAACGTTTCCACGGCGTGCTGCGCGAGCGCGGCCTGGACCCGGCCGACTACCTCCTCATCCCCGTCCACCCCTGGCAGTGGTGGAACAAGCTCGCCGTCACCTTCGCCGCCGAGGTCGCCCGCGGGCACCTGGTGTGCCTGGGCGAGGGCGAGGACGAGTACCTGGCCCAGCAGTCCATCCGGACCTTCTTCAACACCTCCCACCCCGAAAAGCACTACGTGAAGACGGCCCTGTCCGTCCTCAACATGGGCTTCATGCGCGGGCTTTCGGCCGCGTACATGGAGGCCACCCCGGCGATCAACGACTGGCTGGCCCAGCTGATCGACAACGACCCGGTGCTGAAGTCGACGGGGCTGAGCATCATCCGGGAGCGGGCCGCCGTCGGCTACCGGCACCTGGAGTACGAGAAGGCGACGGACCGCTACTCGCCGTACCGCAAGATGCTGGCCGCGCTGTGGCGCGAGAGCCCGGTGCCCGGCCTCCGGGAGGGCGAGTCCCTCGCCACCATGGCCTGTCTGCTGCACGTCGACCACGAGGGCGCCTCCTTCGCGGGCGCGCTGATCGAGCGGTCGGGCCTGACGCCGACGGAGTGGCTGCGGCACTACCTGCGGGCGTACCTCACCCCGCTGCTGCACAGCTTCTACGCCTACGACCTGGTCTTCATGCCGCACGGCGAGAACGTCATCCTGGTGCTGGAGGACGGGGTGGTGAAGCGCGCGATCTACAAGGACATCGCCGAGGAGATCGCCGTGATGGACCCGGACGCGGTGCTGCCGCCGACGGTCGAGCGGCTGCGCGTGGAGGTCCCGGAGGACAAGAAGCTGCTGTCCATCTTCACGGACGTCTTCGACTGCTTCTTCCGCTTCCTCGCCGCGAACCTCGCCGGCGAGGGAATCCTGGAGGAGGACGACTTCTGGCGCACGGTCGCCGAGGTCACCCGCGAGTACCAGGACTCCACGCCCGAACTCGCCGGGAAATTCCGGCAGTACGACATGTTCGCCCCCGAGTTCGCCCTGTCCTGCCTCAACCGGCTCCAGCTGCGCGACAACCGGCAGATGGTGGACCTGGCGGACCCGTCCGGGGCGCTCCAGCTGGTCGGCACCCTGAAGAATCCCGTCGCGGGGTTCTGACCGGGACGGAGGGGCACCCCGCGGTACGGTCCCGCGGGGTGCCCGTCCGCCGTGTACGGCTACCGCGCGGGCCAGGGGACCTGCGGCGACCGGTAGTAGCCGATCCCCAGCGCGTCCCACCGCGGCGCCTGCGCCGCGAGCCGCACCTTGTAGGCGTCCCAGTCGTGCGTGGCGGCCGGCGACCAGCCGAGCTCGGCCACGCCCGCGAGCCGCGGGAAGGCCATGTACTCGATGTCGGCGCTCGTGACGATCGTCTCGGTCCACAGCGGCGCCTCGACGCCCCGGATCGCCGAGGCGGGCACCCCGGCCAGGTAGTCGCCCGGGTCCCAGTCGTAGGACCGCCGTACCTCCACCAGACCCGCCCAGTCCTGGCCGAGCGGGGTGTCCGCGGTGTACTTCATGTCCAGGTAGACCCGGTCGGCGGGCGAGAGGACCAGCCCGGTGCCGTGCTGCGCGGCCTTGGCCACCTGCGCCTTCTCCTCGGCGCTGGTGTCGTCCAGGCCCCAGTACTGGGCGATGGCGCCCTTCGCCGGGTGCGCGCCGGTCAGCTGGTGCCAGGCGACGACCGTCTTGCCGTGCTCGGCGACGACGGGCTGCACCCGGTCCATGAACTTCACGTAGTCGTCGTGGCTGGTGGAGTGCGCCTCGTCGCCGCCGATGTGCAGGTAGCGGCCGGGGGTGAGCGCGGCCAGTTCGCGGATCACGTCGTCGACGAAGTCGTAGGTGAGCTCCTTCGGCACGCACAGCGAGCTGAAGCCGACGTCGGTGCCGGTGTAGAGCGGGGGCGCCACGCCGTCGCAGTTGAGTTCGGCGTACGAGGCGAGGGCCGCGTTGGTGTGGCCGGGCATGTCGATCTCGGGGACGACCTCCAGATAGCGGGAGGCCGCGTACCGGACGATCTCCTTGTAGTCGTCCTTGGTGTAGTAGCCGCCCCGTCCGCCGCCGACCTCGGTGGAGCCGCCGTAGGTGGCCAGGCGCGGCCAGGAGTCGATGGCGATGCGCCAGCCCTGGTCGTCGCTGAGGTGCAGGTGCAGCTTGTTGATCTTGTAGAGGGCCAGCTCGTCGATGTAGCGCTTGACCTGGTCGACGGTGAAGAAGTGGCGGGAGACGTCGAGCATGGCGCCGCGGTAGGCGTAGCGCGGGCGGTCCGTGATCGTGCCGCCCGCGACCAGCCACGGCCCGGGCTGTGCGGAGTCCTTCTCGACGGCCGCCGGGAGCAGCTGGCGCAGGGTCTGCACGCCGTGGAAGAGGCCGGCGTACTCGTTCGCGGTGATGAGGACGCCGTTGGGTCCGCTGTCGAGGCGGTAGCCCTCGGCCCCGAACCGGCCGTGCGTCAGGCGCAGTCGGATGCCGCTGTCGCCCCACCTGACCAGGGGCAGCCGGTAGCCGGTGGACGGGCGCAGGATGTCCGCGAGGTACTCGCCGATCCGGCGCGCTTTCGGGGAGTCGTCGACGCGGATGACGGTGGAGCCGGTGATGCGGTACGGCGAGCCACCCGGTCTGACCGACTCGGGGGCCGGGACCACCCGGTCCAGCGGCGTCGGACGCGCTTCGGTCACCGTGGTCGCTCCTACTGTGAAGGTGCCGGCCGCCGCCACCAGCAGCAGCGATCCCAGAACGCGGTGCAGTCTCACATGCGCTCCCTTCGATTGGTAGAGACCACTCTCCCGCACATCCGGTGAAACAATCCCCCCATGGCGGAAATCCTCCAGAAGGACGGCACCTGGGCGTTCGACGGCGACGCCCTGCGACTGACTCCCGGACGGGACAAGAACGTCAGCCTGCTGCGCCGGACCCTGGGCGAACTCGTCGTACCGCTGGGCGCGTTGGCCGGGATCTCGTTCGAGCAGGGCAAGCGGGCGGGCCGGCTCAGACTCCGGCTGCGCGACGGCGCCGACCCGCTGCTGCACGCGACCGGCGGCCGGCTCACCGAGCCCAACGACCCCTACCAGCTGATCGTCGAGTCCGACCGCTACGGGGTCGCCGAGTACTTCACCGACGAGGTGCGCAACGCCCTGCTGCTGGACCAGGTGCCCGCCGACCCGGTGCGCGAGTACCTGCTGCCGGGTCCGGCCGTCCCGCTGACCGTCTCCGCCGGCGACGGCACGGCGAGCTTCGACGGCGACCGCGTACGGCTGGAGTGGAACTGGAAGACGGAGGACGCCAAGGCCGCCGCCGGCACCCGCACCCTGCCCATGAGCGACATCGCCGCCGTCGAGTGGCAGCCGGCCGTCGGCCTGGACAACGGCCATCTGCGCTTCCGCGTGCACCACGCGCCCACCAAGGCGCCGCCCAAGTACGACCCGAACTCCGTCGAGTTGTGGGGCTTCAAGAAGGACCCGCTGATGGCCCTGATCGCGGCGGCCGTGCAGGCCCGGCTGCCGCACCCGGCGGCGCAGGCCGACGTACGGCCGAAGCACCTCGGGGAACCGCCCCGGGACGACCATGACGCGCTGCTGCGCCGGCTGCGCGAACTGGGCGAGCTGCACCGCACGAACGTGCTGACGGACGAGGAGTTCCAGCTGGCCAAGCAGGCGATCCTCAAGCGCATGTAGCGCCCCGAGGACCGCCTGCCGACGCGTGCTCCCGCCTTTCGGGCGTCCTACTTGGCCCGGCGCGCCACCGTGAAGTGGTCGATGCGGTCGCCGGTCTCGGCGATGCCCGACACCTTCAGCCGCGCGTACCGGCCCTTGGCCGCGGGCTCGACGTCCACCCGCAGGAAGGAGTAGTTGAGGTAGCGCACCCGGGACCAGGTGACGGTCTCGTTGACCTTGCCGTCCTTGGTGTTGACGAAGGAGGCGACGGAGTCGACCTCGTTCGGATGGCCCTCGTAGGAGTCCGGCGCGGAGAAGGCGTAGAGGCTGCGGCCGGCCGCGCCCGCCGTCACGTAGACGACGCCCTCGGTCTCGGGGTACGCCGTGTCGCCGATCGCCAGCTTCTTGGTGACCGCGCCGCCCTTGATGACGTCGGTGCGCTCGTACTGGTGGTTGTGGCCGTTGATGACCAGGTCCACCGTGTACTTCTCGAACAGCGGCACCCACTCCTGTCGCACACCCCCCTCCGAGGCGTGCGCGGTGGAGGTGCAGTAGGCGCAGTGGTGGAAGAAGACGACGATGAAGTCGATGTCCTTCGCGGCCCGGAACTTCTTCAGCTGCCCCTCGAACCACGTGGTCTGGGTGCCGCCGGAGATGCCGAGGTTGGCCGGGATCTCGTAGGAGACGTCGTTCGGGTCCAGCGAGATGACCGCGGTGTTGCCGTAGACGAAGGAGTAGACGCCCGGCAGGTTCGCCTTGTCCGGCCCGTTGTCGGGGAGGGTGAAGCGGGCCTCCTCGCCGCCGTAGCCGTTGGGCGAGTACCAGGCCTCCATGTCGTGGTTGCCGTAACTGACCATCCACGGCACGGACTTGGCGACCGACTCGGTCTGGGCGAGGAACTGGTCCCACACCCGGGAGTCGAAGCCGGTGTCGGTGGACTTGCCCTGGCCGGCCGGGTCGGCGTAGGCGATGTCGCCGGCGTGCAGGTGGAAGGACGGGTTCTGGCCGAGGATCAGGCTGTCGTTGGCCAGGCCGTGGTAGCTGACGCCCTGGTCGCCGAAGGCCGTGAAGGTGAACGGCGTCCTGCGGCCGGGGGCGGTGGTGAAGGTGCCCAGGGTGCCGAGCAGGTGCGGCTCGGCGGGGTCGAAGCCCTGGTGGCCGACGCCGTAGTAGTACGTCCTGCCGGGGCGCAGGTGGGTCAGCTTGGCGTGGACGTAGTACTGCGTGTGGTCGGCGCTGGTGCCGACGCCGGCCGGGGTGTAGAGCGTGCGGATCTCGGCTTCGATCTTGCGGGAGAGGTCCCACGGGTGGGCGCCGATGCGGATGAAGGGCTTCTTCACCGCGACCGGGACCTGCCAGGAGACGGTCATCTCGGTGCTCGCGTCGTTGCCGAAGGCGAGGTGGCGGCCGAAGGGGGCGACGAGCGAGCCGTCGACGTACTCCGGCCGCGCGGAGCTCTGGGTCGGCGTGGTGGCCTGGGCGACCGCGCCCGGCACGAACGCGCCACCGGCGACGGCACCGATCGTCACGGCCCCGCCCCTGATCAGGTTGCGCCGCGAGAATCTCGCGCGCAGGTACTCGTGCTGCTCGGCCATGCTCATGCGCTCGGCCAGCTGCTCCGGTACTCCCATACGAGGAATGTCCATGGCGTCTGAAACTCGTCGACACGGGCAACGAGGCACAAGACCCAGGATGGACAGATTGCAAACAGCCGTTCATAAGAACACCAACAGCGACGTGCCCGATATCGGGCAGGATTCTTGCGATCCGGCCTTCGGTGGCCCAGGATCTACCGGGTGCACGACGAACTTGTCGATCATCTGACGCGGACCACGCCCCTGAACCGGGGCGAGGCGCTGCGGGTGATCCAGGACGTGCTCGCCTACTTCGACGAGACGGCCGCCGAGTACGTCCGTCGCCGCCACCGCGAGCTCCAGGCCCAGGGCCTGGTGAACGCGGAGATCTTCGAGCGGATCGAGGCGGATCTGAAATACCGGGCGGTGGCACCGCCGGAGTTCACGCTCCGTCAGCTGCGCCGCATCGTCTACGGCTGAGGGACACAGCTCTATGTGCGGAATTGTCGGATACATCGGGAAGCGTGACGTCGCCCCGCTGCTCCTGGAGGGCTTGCAGCGGCTGGAGTACCGCGGGTACGACTCGGCGGGCATCGTGGTCACCTCCCCGAAGACGGCGGGCCTGAAGATGGTCAAGGCCAAGGGGCGCGTCCGCGACCTGGAGGCCAGGGTCCCGGCCCGCTTCAAGGGCACCACCGGCATCGCCCACACCCGCTGGGCCACCCACGGCGCCCCCTCCGACGTGAACGCCCACCCGCACCTGGACGCGGAGAACAAGGTCGCCGTCGTCCACAACGGCATCATCGACAACGCCTCCGACCTGCGCCGCAAGCTGGAGGCGGACGGCGTGGAGTTCCTCTCGGAGACCGACACCGAGGTGCTCACCCACCTCATCGCCCGCTCCCCGGCCGGCACCCTGGAGGAGAAGGTCCGCGAGACCCTGCGGGTCATCGAGGGCACGTACGGCATCGCCGTGCTGCACGCCGACTTCCCCGACCGGATCGTGGTGGCGCGAAACGGCTCCCCGGTCGTGCTCGGCGTGGGCGAGAAGGAGATGTTCGTCGCCTCCGACATCGCCGCGCTGGTCGCCCACACGCGGCAGATAGTGACCCTCGACGACGGCGAGATGGCCACCCTCAAGGCCGACGACTTCCGGACGTACACGACGGAGGGCACCCGCACCACGTCGGAGCCGACCACCGTGGAGTGGGAGGCGGCCTCCTACGACATGGGCGGCCACGACACCTACATGCACAAGGAGATCCACGAGCAGGCCGAGGCGGTCGACCGCGTCCTGCGCGGCCGCATCGACGACCGCTTCTCCACCGTGCACCTCGGCGGCCTGAACCTGGACGCCCGGGAGGCCCGGCAGATCCGCCGGGTGAAGATCCTCGGCTGCGGCACCTCGTACCACGCGGGCATGATCGGCGCCCAGATGATCGAGGAGCTGGCCCGCATCCCCGCGGACGCCGAGCCGGCCTCCGAGTTCCGCTACCGCAACGCGGTCGTGGACCCGGACACGCTGTACGTCGCCGTCTCCCAGTCCGGTGAGACCTACGACGTCCTCGCCGCCGTCCAGGAACTCAAGCGCAAGGGCGCGCGGGTCTTCGGCATCGTGAACGTGGTCGGCTCGGCGATCGCCCGCGAGGCGGACGCCGGCATCTACGTGCACGCGGGCCCGGAGGTCTGCGTGGTCTCCACGAAGTGCTTCACCAACACCACGGTCGCCTTCGCCCTCCTCGCCCTCCACCTGGGCCGCACCCGTGACCTGTCGGTCCGCGACGGCAAGCGCATCATCGAGGGCCTGCGCAAGCTGCCCGCGCAGATCACCGAGGTCCTGAAGCAGGAGGAGGAGATCAGGAAGCTGGCCGAACAGTACGCCGACGCCCGCTCGATGCTCTTCATCGGCCGGGTCCGCGGCTACCCGGTCGCCCGTGAGGCCTCCCTGAAGCTCAAGGAGGTCTCCTACATCCACGCCGAGGCCTACCCCGCCTCGGAGCTGAAGCACGGCCCGCTCGCCCTCATCGAGCCGGCCCTGCCCACGGTCGCGATCGTCCCGGACGACGACCTGCTGGAGAAGAACCGCGCCGCGATGGAGGAGATCAAGGCCCGCAGCGGCCGGATCCTGGCGGTGGCGCACCGGCACCAGGAGAAGGCCGACGAGACGATCGTGGTCCCCAAGAACGAGGACGAACTGGACCCCATCCTGATGGGCATCCCCCTGCAACTCCTCGCCTACCACACGGCGTTGGCCCTGGGCCGGGACATCGACAAGCCGAGGAACCTCGCGAAGTCGGTGACCGTGGAGTAGCCGGCCTCCCGCAGCAGGCCCGCTTCACAGGGCCCGTCGGATCGGACCCCCACGTGCAGCCACCACGCACGCGGGGGTCCCTTCACCCGCCGGGGCCGCCCAACACCCCGGCGTCGGCTGCCCTTTGAGCCGGTGGCCGTCACCCCCCGGCCGGCAGCACGCCACGTCCGGTGACGGGTATATGCCCTTCACAAGAGCACAAACACCTCTACGCGTCAGTAGGTTCGCGCGCGGCGCAAGGGGGGTCGGGCACCTACGGAATGACGATGACGGGCCGCTTCGCCCGCTTGGCGAGGCGTCCCGCGACGGAGCCGAAGATGCGGCCCACGATGCCGTGCGTCGAGCCGACGACGATCGCGTCGGCCTCGTACTCGCGCCCCACCTCTTCGAGCTCGTGGCAGATGTCGCCCCCGCGCTCGACGAGGATCCAGGGCACCTCGGCGAGGTAGTCCGCGCAGGCGAGCTCCAGGCCCAGCACCTCGGTGCGGTGGTCCGGCACGTCCACGAACACCGGCGGCTCGCAGCCCGCCCACACCGTGGTGGGCAGCCGGTTGGCGACGTGCACGATGATCAGGCCCGAGTGGGAGCGGTGGGCCATGCCGATGGCGTACGCGAGGGCGCGTTCACTGGAGGTGGAGCCGTCGAAGCCCACGACGACGCCGTGCTTGAAGGCGGGGTCGCAGGAATGGCGTGGCTCTTCCGCCGCCAGGGGATCGGCCGCCGTGGGGTCGGCGACCGGCCGCTTGCGGTCCGCGGGTTCGAAGAATTCGTGACCGGCCATGGCTGTCTCGGCGTTGTGATCCTTTATGGGTGGGACGACAGTGTGCGGCGGAGCTGTGTCCGGGAATGGTCTTTCCCGCCCCATACCCCCAAGGGTACGGCGGCACGCCTCCTTTAGCCCATCTCCCGCCCACGGTCCGTGGGGGTTCCAGGGAGCATGCACGAGGGGGCGCCCGTAACGCAATGGTTGCTGCGCTGTACAGGCGGTTTGCACGGGATTCACTTACCCGGCGGCCGGTACGGCCGTGGCGTACAGTGACCGACCGGTCGAACAGGCGTTGAACCCCGTGACCCACGCCCCAGGGAGCACGCATGCCAGGACCGCACCCCGACCGACCCCCGACCCCGCAGGACTCGGCCACCGACGTCGTCCGCTGGGCGGCCTTCAGCTGCGTCCTGGTCCCGGTGGTCCTGCTCTGGTACGGCAGCTCGCTGGCCGGGGCCGCGGGCACCGCGCTCGGCCTGGCCGCGGTCACGGCCGTGTGCCGCCTGCTGCTGCGCCAGTCGGAACGGGGCGCGGCACGGCCGCCGGCCGAGGAGAACGCACCGCACCGGGGGCGGCGTCAGCGCACCGGAACGGGCACGCACAGAGGCGGACGTCACACTGGGGGAAATACACCGGTCGCCTGACCGGTTTCCGCGCACGGGCCCGCTTCTTTTCAGCCAACTTCTCGACCTGGCGCATCCCTTGCCCCCACCACCCCCCAACCCCCGTTCCACCTGCACGGACACGCCCTCACAGGCCCCGCGCACCCTATGGGGATTGGCCACCGCGACAAGGCGCACTTCCCTGCACGGCCCACGAGTGCAACGCTTCGTGATCGAATGCTTCACGCCAAGTTGCCATGTCGACAATGTGCCGGTTGCCGAACTGGTCACGCCGGCACCACGGGACACAGTAGATTCGATCTTGACGTCTTACGGCGGGGGACTCGTGCAGGACCGAGGGGAAACGTGCAGGAGCGACACAACCGAGGAGCCGCGACCACCGAGGGGGGCTTAGCAGTATGAGCCACGACTCCACTGCCGCGCCGGAAGCCGCGGCCCGGAAGCTTTCCGGGCGACGCCGCAAGGAGATCGTCGCGGTGCTGCTGTTCAGCGGCGGCCCCATCTTCGAGAGTTCCATTCCGCTGTCGGTGTTCGGGATTGACCGCCAGGACGCCGGCGTGCCGCGCTACCGCCTGCTGGTGGCGGCCGGCGAGGAAGGCCCGCTGCGGACCACAGGGGGGCCTGGAACTCACCGCGCCACATGGACTGGAAGCGATCTCGCGCGCGGGCACGGTCGTCGTGCCGGCCTGGCGCTCGATCACTTCTCCGCCGCCGGAGGAGGCGCTCGACGCACTGCGCCGGGCGCACGAGGAGGGCGCCCGCATCGTCGGGCTGTGCACCGGCGCCTTCGTCCTCGCCGCGGCGGGCCTGCTGGACGGCCGCCCGGCGACGACACACTGGATGTACGCACCGACGCTGGCCAAGCGCTATCCGTCGGTACATGTGGATCCGCGAGAGCTCTTCGTCGACGACGGAGACGTCCTGACGTCGGCCGGTACGGCGGCCGGAATCGATCTCTGCCTCCACATCGTGCGCACGGACCACGGCAACGAGGCGGCCGGCGCGCTCGCCCGGCGTCTCGTCGTCCCGCCCCGCCGGACGGGAGGCCAGGAGCGCTACCTGGACCGCTCTTTACCAGAGGAGATCGGCGCCGACCCGCTGGCCGAGGTCGTCGCCTGGGCGCTGGAGCACCTGCACGAGCAGTTCGACGTCGAGACGCTGGCTGCGCGCGCGTACATGAGCCGCCGCACCTTCGACCGCCGCTTCCGCTCGCTGACGGGTTCGGCGCCTCTGCAGTGGCTGATCACGCAGCGGGTGCTGCAGGCCCAGCGCCTGCTGGAGACGTCGGACTACTCGGTGGACGAGGTCGCGGGCCGCTGCGGCTTCCGCTCGCCGGTGGCGTTGCGCGGCCACTTCCGCCGTCAGCTGGGCTCGTCGCCGGCGGCGTACCGCGCCGCGTACCGGGCCCGCCGTCCCCAGGGCGACAAGCCGGCCGACGCGGAGGCCCCGCCCGGCCCGCTGACGCCCGGTCCCTCCCTCCACCCGGAGGGCCCGGTACCGCTGCAGAGCCGCCGGGCGGCCGCGAGCGCGGTGGGCGCGGGCGCGCCGTCCCTGTCAGCTGCGTCCGCCTCCGCCTCCGCGGAGAACGGCCGCGAGGCCTACCTGGCGGGCCGGGCCAGCGTCCCGGGCCAACGCAGCGGAACCTGACGCAACCGAGCCGGCCCCGTGTGCCGGCCGGGCGACCCAGCCCGGCCGGCACGCGTACGCAGGGCGGCAGTCCCCGGCAGGTCGGGGCCGACGCCGGGCATCCAAATACGAGCGTCCGCTTTAGGGTGGTCGCATGAACGATCGCATGGTGTGGATCGACTGCGAGATGACCGGCCTCTCGCTGTCCGACGACGCGCTCATCGAGGTGGCCGCCCTCGTCACCGACTCCGAGCTGAACGTACTCGGCGACGGAGTCGACATCGTCATCCGCCCGCCGGACCGGGCCCTGGAGACGATGCCGGAGGTGGTGCGTCAGATGCACACCGCGTCCGGCCTGCTGGCCGAACTCGCCGGCGGCACGACCCTCGCGGACGCCGAGGAGCAGGTCCTCGCCTACGTCCGCGAACACGTCAAGGAACCCGGCAAGGCCCCGCTGTGCGGCAACTCCGTCGGCACGGACCGCGGCTTCCTCCTGCGCGACATGCCGACCCTGGAGGACTACCTCCACTACCGCATCGTCGACGTCAGCTCCGTCAAGGAACTCGCCCGCCGCTGGTATCCGCGGGCGTACTTCAACAGCCCGGAGAAGAACGGGAACCACCGCGCCCTCGCCGACATCCGCGAGTCGATCGCCGAGCTGCGCTACTACCGCGAGGCCATCTTCGTGCCCCAGCCGGGCCCCGACTCGGACACCGCCAAGGCGATCGCAGCGAAGCACGTCCTGCCTGCTCAGTGACGGTGCCGGGGCCCTTCGCCGGGGCCCCGGAAAAGCCGTGCGCGAGCACCCCTTCGGACCCTGTACACTTTTTCTCGGCCGGTCGGGGAAACCACAGATCTCAACCACCGGTCATGGTGGGTGTAGCTCAGCTGGTAGAGCACCTGGTTGTGGTCCAGGATGTCGCGGGTTCGAGTCCCGTCACTCACCCAGAGCATTCGGCCGGTGACCCCAAGCGGGTCACCGGCCGAATGGCGTTTCCGGCCCCCGCGCTGCTCCTCCCAGACTGTCCCTGTGACCGGCCGCCGGCTGTGAGGCGTCCAAGGCCACCCGGTGTCTGCTCGGCCGGCGGGACCGAACCGGCCCGCCCCCGCCCGCGCAGGGTTGTCACCCACGTCCGCCCGGATCACGCGGCCTGCGTCGCCGACGCGGGAGCGACAGGACGGCGAGGTCCGATGGCGGCGGGCGTGAGATGGGTCAACGGGCCGCGTCTGAGCGGGGCTTCGGTGTCTCGGCCGGGGGCGTGGGCCGTTCTGCCGACGGCTTTCCCCGCAGCGGCACCTCCCGCAGGCTCACCGCCGCCGCGAACCCCGCCGCGCACAGGGCAGCCGCCGTCAGGAAGATGTGCTGCGTGCCCACCGCCACCGAGTGCAGGTACGCCGCCCGGGGCGCGTCCGGCCGGACCGCGCGGGTGAAGAGCGAGCCGAAGACCGCCACGCCCAGCGAACCGCCCAGCGTGCGGAAGAGGTTGGCCGACGCCGACGCCGCCCCCATGTCGCGCAGTTCGACGCTGTTCTGGGCGATGGTGGCGCCCATCTGGAGGGTGAAGCCCAGTCCCAGCCCGGTCAGGGCCATGTAGCAGCCGGTCAGGGTGCGGGAGGTGCCGGTGTCCATGGTCGCCAGCAGCAGCATGCCGGCGGTCAGCAGCGCCGTACCGAGGACCGGGAAGACCTTGTAGCGGCCGGTGCGGGACATCACCTTCCCGGCCACGTTCGAGGCGAGCACCACCGGCGCCATCAGCGGCAGCAGGAGCAGCCCGGAGCTGGTGGCCGAGGCGCCCTGCACCGTCTGCTGGAAGAGGGGGAGGTAGAGCGCCGAGCCGAACATCACCACACCGGTCGTCAGCAGCAGCGCCGTCGCGAGGGGGAAGTTGCGGTGGCCGGTGAAGATCCGCGGGGGCAGCACGGGCTCGGCCGCCCGGCGTTCCACGGCGACGAAGGCCAGCGCGCCGAGCACGGCGACCGCGCCGAGCCCGAGGATCCGCCACGACGTCCAGGCGTACGTCGTCCCCGCCCAGGTCGCCGCGAGGACGACGGAGCTGATCGCGACGGTCAGCAGGGCGACGCCCGGCCAGTCGACCCGGGCGCGGACCCGCGTGGCCGGCAGGTGCAGCGTCGACTGGACCCAGACCAGCGCGACCAGGCCCAGCGGCAGGTTGACGTAGAAGGCCCAGCGCCAGCCGAGATGACCGGTGAGGAAACCGCCGAGCAGCGGGCCGCCGATGGTGCCGAGGGCCATGACGACGGCGGTCATGCCCTGGTAGCGACCCCTCTCGCGGGGCGGGACGAGCGTGCCGATGAGGGCGAAGGCCCCGGCGGCGAGGCCCCCGGCGCCGACGCCCTGCAGCGCGCGGAAGCCGATGAGCTGGGGCATCGAGTGGGCGGCTCCGGTCAGCAGCGAGCCGAGCAGGAAGACGGCCACCGACGTCAGGAACAGGCGTTTGCGGCCGTACAGGTCACCGAGCTTGCCCCAGACGGGCGTGGAGACGGCGGTGGTCAGCGTGTAGGCCGTGACCACCCAGGAGATGTGCTCCAGGCCGCCCAGGTCCCGCACGATCGTCGGCATCGCCGTCCCGACGATGTTGTTGTCGAGCATCGCCAGCAGCATCCCGAGCATCACGCCGAGCAGCGTCCAGCGGACGTTCTTGGTGGGTGTGGGTGTGGGTGTCGTCATGGCCGCCAGAAAAGCACACCGACTCAATAAGTGCAACGAGTCAACTTTCTCATCGAGACAACCGACGGGTACGCTGTCGTCATGACGGAGACGATGGGGCGCCGAGAGCGCAAGAAGGCCGCCACCCGGCAGGCGCTGGCCGACGCGGCACTGGAGCTGTTCCTGGAGCACGGCTACGAGAAGGTGAGCATCCGGGACATCGCCGAGGCCGCGGACGTCTCCACGACCACGCTGTTCAAGCACTTCCCGAGCAAGGAGGCGCTGGTCTTCGACCTGGACGCCGAGCAGGAGGCGGCGCTGGTCGCCGTGGTCCGGGAGCGGGCGCCGGGCACCTCGATCCCGCAGGCCCTGCGGGCCCACGTCCTGGGCTCACGGCTGTTCGCGCCCGCCTACAGCGAGGAGATCACCCGGTTCCGGGAACTGGTGCGCGGCACTCCGACCTTGACCGAGTACCAGCGCCGGATGTGGATGCGGCACGAGCACGCCCTCGCCGAGGCCATCGCCGCCGAACTCGGCGCCCCGGCCGACGACCCGGCGTGCCGCTCGCTGGCCCACTTCGCCCTGGAGGCGCGCACGCTGGCGAGCACCTCCGAGGCCCCGATCGAGACCGTCAACGCCGCGTTCGACCTGCTGGAACAGGGCTGGAACGCCGTACGCCCGAAGTGACGCGGCCGCAACGACGTACCCGAAGCGACCCGGCGGTCAGGAGGACGCGCGCGGCACCAGCTCCGTCGCCAGCACCACCTGCCGGCGGTCCAGGCCGCGGGAGGCGGCCGGGCGGCGGTCGGCGACCTCCGACAGCAGCAGGTCGATCATGCGGCGGCCCATCTCCTCGATGGGCTGGCGGACGCTGGTGAGCGGTGGGTCCATGTGGCGGGCGATGGCGGAGTCGTCGTAGCCGACCAGGGCCACGTCGTCGGGGATACGGCGCCCCTCCTCGCGCAGCACCTGGCGGGCGCCGGCCGCCATCACGTCCGAGCCGGCGAAGACGGCGTCCAGGTCCGGGCAGCGGGCGAGCAGCCTGGTCATCGCCCGGCGGCCGCCCTCCTCGGTGAAGTCGCCCGTCTCGACGAGCCGTTCGTCCACCCGGTGCCCGGCCTCGCGCAGGGCGTCGCGGTAGCCGTCGACGCGGCGCTGGGCGCCGTAGACGTCGAGGCGGCCGGTGATGTGGGCGATCTTGACGCGGCCGCGGGAGAGCAGGTGCTCGACGGCCGAGCGGCCGCCGCCGTAGTTGTCCGAGTCGACCGAGGTCAGCGTCTCCGAGGCGGAGCGGGGGCCGCTGATCACCGCCGGGATCTCCAGCTGGGCGAGCAGGTCGGGCAGCGGGTCGTCGGCGTGCACGGAGACCAGCAGCACGCCGTCCACCCGGTGCGCGGCCAGGTACTGGGCGAGGCGGCGGCGCTCCCGGTCGCTGCCGGCGAAGATCAGCAGCAACTGCATCTCGGTCTCGGAGAGTTCGGCCCCCACGCCCTTGAGCATGTCGGAGAAGTACGGCTCCGCGAAGAACCGCGTCTCCGGCTCGGGCACGACCAGGGCGATCGCGTCCGTGCGGTTGGCGGCGAGCGCGCGGGCGGCCGTGTTGGGGACGTACCCGAGTTCGGCGACGGCCGCCTCGACCGCGGCGCGCGTGGCCTCGCTGACCCGGGGCGAGCCGTTGATCACCCGCGAGACCGTGCCGCGTCCGACACCGGCACGCGCGGCGACCTCTTCGAGGGTGGGCCGGCCACCGCTCCGGCTCCGCGTCATGGCTCCGCCTCCTGCCGTTGTCATCGCTGGCCAGGAATCTAACAGCCCCGCCCGATCAATGGACGCGGGCGGGATCCACCGGCCGGCCACCGGACCCACCGGGTCCGCTTACCGGAGCTGTCACTTCCACTTAACAGCCCGATAACTGAACGCATCTCGGCCCGCCCCCACCCTTGACACCCCCGCTCGAACCGACGACTCTTCAACACATCACCTGTGGGAGCGCTCCCACAGTACCTGACACATACATGTCCCGCACGTTCCCCGCCCGAGCCGCAGCGAGAACCAACGGGCCCAACAGTGCAGTTGGCCGGGGGGTCGGCACGTCAGGCAACAGGAGGACGCACATGCGTACGAGTACCCGGCTGGTGGCCTTCGCGGCCGTCGCCGCGCTGACCACAGGCCTGCTGGCCGGCTGCGCCAACGACTCGGACGACGGCTCGTCGAACTCGAACGACGGCGGCAACGCCAAAGGCAAGACGACGCTGACGATAGGCACCTTCGGTGTGTTCGGCTACAAGCAGGCCGGTCTCTATGACGAGTACATGAAGCTGCACCCGAACATCTCGATCAAGGAGAACGTCACCACCCGTACCGACGTCTACTGGCCCAAGGTCCTCACGCGTCTGCAGGCCGGCTCCGGCACCGACGACATCCAGGCCATCGAGGTCGGCAACATCACCGAGGCCGTGCAGACGCAGGCCGACAAGTTCGTCGACCTCGGCAAGGAGGTCGACAAGTCCCAGTGGCTGGACTGGAAGAACGCCCAGGCCACCACCAAGGACGGCAAGCTGATCGGCCTCGGCACCGACATCGGCCCGATGGCGATCTGCTACCGCAAGGACCTGTTCAAGAAGGCCGGCCTGCCCACCGACCGCAACCAGCTCGCCTCGATGTGGAAGGGCGACTGGGCCAAGTACGTCGACGTCGGCAAGCAGTACATGAAGAAGGCGCCCAGCGGCACCAAGTTCGTCGACTCGGCCTCCTCGATCTACAACGCCTCCCTCGGCGGCGCGAGCGAGCGCTACTACGACAAGGACGGCAACGTCGTCTGGGACAAGTCGGACGGCGTGAAGAAGTCGTGGGACGTCGCGATGTCCGTGGCGACCAGCAACATGTCGGCCAAGCTGAAGCAGTTCGACAAGCCGTGGGACCAGGGCTTCGCCAACGCCACCTTCGCCACCGTGGCCTGCCCGGCGTGGATGATCGGCTACATCGAGCAGAAGTCCGGTGACTCCGGCAAGGGCAACTGGGACGTGGCGGCGGCCCCGACCGCGGCCAACTGGGGCGGCTCCTTCATCGGCGTGCCGACGGCGGGCAAGCACCAGAAGGAGGCCATCGCCCTGGCGAAGTGGCTGACCGCGCCCGAGCAGCAGGCGAAGGTGTTCGCCAAGCAGGCGAGCTTCCCGTCGACCCCGTCGGCGTACTCGAGCCTGAAGCCGGCCGCCGACACCACGGCGTACTTCTCCAACGCGCCGATCACGACGATCTTCGCCGACTCGGCCAAGACCATCCCGGTGCAGTACTTCGGCATCAAGGACCAGCCGATCAACACCGCCATCACCGACGTGGGCATCCTCCAGGTCGAGCAGAAGGGCAAGAGCCCCTCGCAGGGCTGGGACGCGGCCAAGAACGAGATCAAGGACGTGCTCGGCCAGTGACCAGCTCCAAGCAGGCTCTCGCGCATCCCGCGACGAGCGCCGACGCCGCGCCCGGCTCCGAGCCGGGCGCGGCCCGGGGCGCTCACGGTCGCGGTACGCCCCCCGGGGGCGCCGGATCCTGGCGCAGCCGGCTGTACCGCTGGGACATGAAGGCGTCGCCGTACGCGTTCATCGCCCCCTTCTTCATCATCTTCGGGGCCTTCTCCCTGGTCCCGCTGCTGTACACGGCCTGGTACTCGCTGCACGACGTGCAGCTGTCCTCGCTGGACCACCAGACCTGGGCGGGCCTGGACAACTACAAGAACCTGTTGTCCTCGGACTTCTTCTGGAACGCCCTGAAGAACACCTTCACCATCGGCGTCATCTCGACCGTGCCGCAGCTGATGGCGGCGATCGGGCTGGCGCACCTGCTCAACTACAAGCTGCGCGGCTCGACCGTGTGGCGGGTCGTGATGCTCACCCCGTACGCCACCTCGGTGGCGGCGGCCACGCTCGTCTTCACGCTGCTGTACTCGTGGGACGGCGGCATGGTCAACTGGCTGCTGCACTACGTGGGCATCGGCCCGGTCAACTGGCGTGAGGCGGACTGGGGTTCGCAGTTCGCGGTGTCGTCCATCGTGATCTGGCGGTGGACCGGCTACAACGCGCTGATCTACCTGGCGGCGATGCAGGCGATCCCGGCCGACCTGTACGAGTCGGCGGCGATCGACGGCGCCAACCGCTGGCAGCAGTTCCGGCACGTGACGATCCCGCAGCTGCGGCCGACGATCCTGTTCACGGTGGTCGTCTCCACCATCGGCGCGACCCAGCTCTTCGGCGAGCCCCTGCTGTTCGGCGGGGTCAGCGGGTCCAAGGGCGGCTCCGAGCACCAGTACCAGACGCTCGGTCTGTACATGTACGACCAGGGCTGGATCATCGGCAACCTCGGCAAGGCGTCCGCGATCGCCTGGTCGATGTTCCTGATCCTGCTGATCATCGCCGTGATCAACATGCTGTTCGCCCGACGCCTGAGGAAGTCCCAATGACCACGAGTGAACTGACGCTGCCTCAGGCACACCGGGACAAGGGCCGCCGCACCCGCCGGGTGATGGGCGCCGGCAAGCAGATGCACGCGGGGCCGGTGACGTACCTCGTCCTGACGGTCTTCGCGCTGGTCTCGCTGGCGCCCCTGGTGTGGACGGCGATCGCGGCCTCGCGCACCGACCAGCGCCTGGCGCAGACCCCGCCGCCGCTGTGGTTCGGCGGGAACCTGTTCAAGAACCTCCAGTCCGCCTGGGACCAGGCGGGGCTGGGCACCGCGATGTTCAACAGCACGCTCGTGGCGGGCACCATCACCATCTCCACGGTGCTGTTCTCCACGCTGGCCGGGTTCGCCTTCGCCAAGCTGCGGTTCCGCTTCTCCAGCGTGCTGCTGCTGCTGACGATCGGCACGATGATGATCCCGCCGCAGCTGGCCGTCGTACCGCTGTACCTGTGGATGAGCGACCTCGGCTGGTCCAACCAGTTGCAGACGGTCATCCTGCCGACCCTCGTCACCGCCTTCGGCACCTTCTTCATGCGGCAGTACCTGGTGCAGGCGCTGCCGACCGAGCTGATCGAGGCGGCGCGGGTCGACGGCGCGAGCAGTCTGAGAGTCGTCTGGCACGTGGTCTTCCCGGCGGCGCGGCCGGCGATGGCCGTGCTCGGCCTGCTGACCTTCGTGTTCGCCTGGAACGACTTCCTGTGGCCGATCATCGCCCTGAACCAGCAGAACCCGACCGTGCAGGTGGCCCTCAACTCCCTGGGCACGGGCTACGTCCCCGACCAGGCGGTGATCATGGCGGGCGCCCTGCTCGGTACGCTGCCGCTGCTGATCGCCTTCCTGCTGTTCGGCAAGCAGATCGTGGGCGGCATCATGCAGGGCGCCATCAAGGGCTGACACCCCGTCATCCGACGGCCCTCCTACGCCCGTTCCGGGCCGGGTCACCGCCGCCCCGGCCCCCCGCCCGCCGCCCCACCCCCCTTCCCCCTTCCACCCCGTCGGTCTCCACGACCTCGAATGGGAGCGCTTCCATGCCTGAGCCCGCAACGCCGGCGACCCCGGTGACCTTTCCTCCCGCCTTCCTCTGGGGCGCGGCGACCTCCGCGTACCAGATCGAGGGGGCGGTGCGGGAGGACGGCCGTACGCCCTCGATCTGGGACACCTTCAGCCATACGCCCGGCAAGACCGCCGGCGGCGAGCACGGTGACATCGCTGTCGACCACTATCACCGTTACCGCGACGACGTGGCCCTGATGGCCGAACTGGGCCTGACGGCGTACCGGTTCTCCATCTCCTGGTCGCGGGTGCAGCCGACGGGCCGGGGACCGGCCGTCCAGGTCGGCCTGGACTTCTACCGCCGCCTGGTCGACGAGCTGCTGGCCCACGGCATCAAGCCGGCCGTCACCCTCTACCACTGGGACCTGCCGCAGGAGCTGGAGGACGCGGGCGGCTGGCCGGAGCGCGACACGGCGTTCCGGTTCGCCGAGTACGCGCAGATCGTCGGCGAGGCCCTCGGCGACCGGGTGGAGCAGTGGATCACCCTCAACGAGCCGTGGTGCAGCGCCTTCCTGGGCTACGGCTCCGGCGTGCACGCGCCCGGCCGCACCGAGCCGGAGGCCACGCTGCGGGCCGCGCACCACCTCAACCTGGCCCACGGCCTGGGCACTTCGGCGCTGCGTGCGGCGATGCCCGCGCGCAACTCGGTGGCCATCAGCCTCAACTCCTCGGTCGTGCGGCCCCTTTCGCCGCAGAACCCGGCCGACCTGGCGGCGGTGCGCAAGATCGACGACCTGGCCAACGGGGTCTTCCACGGCCCGATCCTGCACGGGGCGTACCCGGAGACGCTGTTCGACGCGACCTCCTCGATCACCGACTGGTCCTACGTCCTGGACGGCGACCTCGCCACCATCCACCAGCCGTTGGACGCGCTGGGCCTCAACTACTACACGCCGGCGCTGGTTTCGGCGGCCGAGGGTCCGGTGACCGGCCCGCGCACCGACGGCCACGGCGCCAGCGAGCACTCCCCGTGGCCGGGGGCGGACGACGTCGCCTTCCACCAGACGCCCGGCGAGCGCACGGAGATGGGCTGGACGATCGACCCGACGGGCCTGCACGAGCTGATCATGCGCTACACGCGCGAGGCGCCCGGGCTGCCGCTGTACATCACGGAGAACGGCGCGGCCTATGACGACAAGCCCGACCCCGACGGCCGCGTGCACGACCCCGAGCGGATCGCCTACCTGCACGGCCACCTCTCGGCGGTCCGCCGGGCCCTCACCGACGGCGCGGACGTGCGCGGCTACTACCTGTGGTCCCTGATGGACAACTTCGAGTGGGCGTACGGCTACGGCAAGCGCTTCGGCGCGGTCTACGTCGACTACGCCACCCTCGCCCGCACACCGAAGTCGAGCGCCCACTGGTACAGCCAGGCGGCCCGCACGGGGACGCTGCCTCCGGTGGACGCGATCCAGTAGCAGGGGGGACCGAGCGGGGGGCGGGGCGCGGCGCCGAGGGGGCGCCGCGCCCCGGTCTGTTCACAGGGAGCGCTCAGGGAAGGTTCAGCGGCCCTACAGCGCGCGGGCGTTCGATCGTGTCTGCGGGGCCGGCCGGCCCCGGGAGTACAGCGCGCCCTGGTGGAAGACGGCGCTGGTGGCGGGGGTGGCCGGGGTCGGCGGGGTGCTGCCGGCCGGCGGCCTCTTCGACGGCTTCCACCACCACGGCCCCGGCCCCGGCGGCCCCGGCTTCGGGGGCTTCGGGGGGCCGGGCCGTCCTGAGCCGTCGCCTAGCCGAGGGCCCCGAACGCCTTCGAGAAGGCGTACTGGTCCTGGACGATCGAGCTGCAGGTGGCGTCGGCGGTGGGCTTCGCACCGCCGGCGCACTGCTTGTCCCGGGTCGCCGACCACATCGACAGCCCGCCGAGGCCCTTGGACTTGGCGAAGCTCACCAGCTGGGTGGCGTCGTCGACCTTGAAGATCTCGGAGGAGACGTCGTTGACGCCGATCATCGGGGTGACGGCGACGGCCTTCCAGGCGGCCGCGTCGGACAGGCCCAGGACGCTCTTGACCTGCGCCTGGGTCGCGGTGGCGGCCTGCTCGGCGTAGGTGCCCATGTCGCCGTTGTAGGAGGCGCCGTAGTCCATCGCCATGATGTTGACGGAACCGATCTTCACGCCGTTGGACTTGGCGTTGCTGAGCAGGTTGACGCCGTCCTGGGTGAGGCCCTCCGGCATGACCGGGAGGGTGAAGGAGACGTCCAGGTCGGGGTGGGCGGCCTGGAGCTTGGCGATCGCCTTGGCGCGGTTGGTGTTCGCCGTGGTGTTGGGCAGCGCGCCGCCCTCGACGTCGAAGTCGACCTTGGTGAGCTTGTAGGCGTCCACGACCTTGCCGTACGCCGTCGCCAGCGCGTCCGCCGAGGAGCAGGTGGTGGCCAGCTCGGAGCCGGAGGCGCCGCCGAAGGAGACGCGGACGTCACCGCCCTTCCCGCGCAGCGAGCCGATCTGGGCGGCCACGCCGTCGCTCGACAGGTCCGTCACACCGCCCCACTTGGGCGTGCAGCCGCCGCCGTCGGTGATGAAGGCGAGGTTGTAGTTCTTCACGCCCGTCGCGTCGGCGCTCGCCAGCAGGTCGAAGGCGGGGTAGAGCGAGGTGTCGACGTAGGGGGCGAAGGCGGCCGTGGTGGTCGTGCCGGTGCCCGTGCCGGTGCTCGCGCTCGCCGACGCGGTGGCGGTCGGGGTGGCGGGGGGCGTGGAGCCCGAGGACGCCGTGGCCGTCGGGCTGGGCGTGGCCGGCTGCGTGGGGCGGCCGCTGGGCTCCGGCGTCGCGGTGTCGTCCGCCGAGCACTTGGCGTCGTCGATGAGACAACCGCTCGGGTCGCCGCTGCCGCTGACGACGAAGCCCACGGTGGCCGACTCCCCGGCGGCCAGCCCGTCGGTGTCCCACTTCGGCGGCTTCACGGTGACGTGCCGGCCGCTGACGCTGTACTCGGCGTTCCACAGGGAGCTGATCCTCGACCCCGAGGGCAGGTCGAACTCCAGGGTCCAGTCGGCCTCCCGCGCGCCGCTGTTGTTCGTCACGACGTACTGCGCGGTGTAACCCGTCGACCAGTCACTGGTCTTGGTGTACGCGGCCCCGATGCCGGCCGCCTGTGCGGTGCCGGTCAGGAGGATCGCGCCGCCGCCCACCACGGCAGCGGCGACGACCCCGCCGATGGCCTTGTTCCTGCCGCTCACCTTGCGTCGATGCATGCTCATGGCGAGGCACGCTAGCGACCGGGAAACGGGCAAAGTGCCTGATCCGGGCGGGGGTTGAGGATCTTAGGGTGCGCTTAAGGAAGGGATCGGGGACGGTTAAAGGTAGAGACCATTCCGGCTCCGGTTCAGGGGTCGTCGGGCTCCGGAGCAGAGATCGGATCCGGCTCCCGGTCAGAGATCGGACCGGCTCCCGGTCAGCGGGCGACGGCCCGTCTGCGCCGTCGTACCGATCGGTGCCCCCGCCGTCCCGGCGTCCGCTCCCGGCCGTCCAGCTGGATCCAGATCCGCACCTCGGTCCCGCCCAGCACGGAGGACCCGATCCGCACGTCACCGCCGGTCGACTCCGCGAGCCGGCGCACGATGTCCAGCCCCAGCCCGGTCGAGCCGGTGCTGCCCGAGCCGCGCCCGCGGGCCATCGCCGCCTCGGGGTCGGGTATGCCCGGGCCCGCGTCGGAGACCAGGACGATCACCGCGTCGTCGCCGTTGTGCAGGTCGACCGCGAAGGCAGTGCCCTCGGCGGTGTGCCGGAAGACGTTGCCGAGCAGGGCGTCCAGCGCAGCCGCCAAATCCGCCCGGGCCACGGGTATGCGCACCGGCCGGTCGGCGCCGGCCACCCGCCACTTGCGGCCCTCGTCCTCGGCGAGCGCCGACCAGAACGCCATCCGCTCCCGCACCACCTCGGCCGCGTCGCACCCGGCGCCGGGCCCGGCGGCCGCGGTCTGCGGCTTGGCCTCCCGGGCGGTACGGATGATCGTGTCGACCTCGCGCTCCAGCTGGGCGACCGCGGCCCGGGTCTGGTCGGCGGCCGGCCCGTCGCCGAGGGAGGCCGCGTTGAGCCGCAGCACGGTCAGCGGGGTACGCAGCCGGTGGGACAGGTCCGCCGCCAGCTCCCGCTCGTTCGCGAGCAGTTGGACGACCTGGTCGGCCATGGAGTTGAACGCGACCGCCGCCAGCCTGAGTTCGGTCGGTCCCTCCTCCGGCACCCGCGCTCCCAGCTTCCCCTCCCCCAGTTCGTGCGCGCCCTCCACCAGCCGCTGCGCGGGCTGCACCATCCGCACGCCCAGCCGGTCGGCGACCGCGACCGAGCCGACGATCAGCGCGACGCCCACGCCGGCGAGCACCGCCCACGCCGTGCCCACGCCGTTGGTGACCTCGGACTCGGGGACGTACACCTCGACGACCGCGATCGCGCCCGAGCTCAGCGCGACGGGCTGCAGCAGGGTCGCCCCGTCGGAGACCTTGGTGGTGGAGGCGCGGCCCAGCCGGCGCACGGTCGCGATGTCCTCGCCGTCGGCACGCTGCCGGCCCAGGTCGACGGCGGCCTTGCCGTCGACCGCCGGTATGTGCACGGCCATCCCGGAGTCCGCGCCCGCCGAGGCGACGACCTTCTCCAACTGGTCGCGGTCGGTGGTGATGGACAGCGCCGGCGCCACGGCCGCCGCCTCCCGCTCGGCGTTGGAGAAGGCGCGGTCTCGGGCCATCTCCCGCACGACGAGTCCGAGCGGCACCGCGAAGGCGACCACGACCATGGCGGTGACCGCCAGGCAGACCTTGACCAGGGCCCATCTCATCGCGTCGCCTCCCCGCCCGGCGGCTCCAGCTTCACGCCGACGCCGCGCAGCGTGTGCAGATAGCGCGGCCGGGCCGCCGTCTCGCCCAGCTTCCGCCGCAGCCAGGACAGATGGACGTCGATGGTCTGGTCGTCGCCGTACGACTGCTGCCAGACCTCGGCGAGCAGTTCCTTGCGGGGCACGACGACTCCGGGACGGCCGGCCAGGAAGGCGAGCAGGTCGAACTCGCGGCGGGTGAGGTCGAGCCGAACGCCGTCGAGCTCGGCCTGGCGGCGCAGCGGGTCGACGGTCAGGCCGCCGACGCGCAGCACGCTGGAGGACGGGACCTCGCCGGCGGCGGTACGGGACCGGCGCAGGACCGCCGCCATCCGCGCCGACAGGTGCTCGACGGAGAACGGCTTGGTGAGGTAGTCGTCCGCGCCCGCGTTCAGCAGCCGGACGATCTCCGCCTCGTCGTCCCGCGCGGTGGCGATGATCACGGGGACGTCCGTGATCCCGCGCAGCATCTTCAGCGCCTCGGACCCGTCCAGGTCGGGCAGACCGAGGTCCAGGATGACGACGTCGAAACGGAAATGGGCGACCTCGCGCAGCGCCTCCAGCGCCGTCCCGACACTGCGCACGGTGTGCGCGGCCTCGGTCAGGTGCCGGATCAGCGCCGAACGTACGAACTGGTCGTCCTCGACCACGAGCACACTTGCCATGCGCGGCACCGTACGCCATGCGGGCGAGCGGCAGCGGAGCCTGTGGACAACTCCCTGTGGACAACCCGGGGTCGGGTGCGGCCTCCGGGGCGCGTGAGGCAGTATGGCCGCGATGCGCAGAGGACTCGTACACGTACTCGCTTGGTCGCTCGCCACGGGCGCGGCGGTCACGCTGTCGTGGTGGGGCGTCCACACGGTGATGGCGGGCACGGCCTACGACCCGCCGCGCGCCCTGCCCATCACGGCGGCCGACCCGACCACGCAGGAGGCGAAGCCGCTGGCCACGGCGACGGAAAGCCCCTCCCCGGCCCCGTCGAAGAGTGTCCGCAGCACTCCCTCGCCCACGCCCACTCCCACGCCGTCGAAGACCCCGACCGCCCGTCCCACCCCGTCCCCCACCGCTTCCGCCTCCGGTGAGGTCAAGAGCTACGACACCGCGGGCGGCCGCGCGGTCTTCGACCTCGGTGAGTCCTCGGCGACGCTGGTGATGGCGACGCCGGCCACCGGCTGGTCGATGCAGACGTGGAAGACGGACACCTGGATTCGGGTGGAGTTCACCTCGGGCACGGACAAGGTGTCGGTCATCTGCACCTGGCACGACGGGCCGCCGCATGTGGAGATCGGCAACTACTAGAACGCGTACGGTGGTCGAGGCGTGCGCTAGCGGAACACCGAGGGCGGCGGTGCCGGCGAGGCGGTCGCCGCCGCGTCCGTGACCGCGGGCGCGCCGCCGGTGAAGTCCCGCAGGGCGCGGCCGTGTTCGACGCGGCCCGGGTGCGGGTCGGAGGCGGCCCTGCGGGTGAGCTCGGCGAGCGGCAGCGGGGCGTCGGAGGCGACGAGGACGGCGTTGCCGAAGCGTTTGCCGCGCAGCACGGCCGGGTCGGCGAGCAGGGCGAGTTCGGGGAAGCGGGCGGCGGCGGTGGCGATCTGGCCGCGCAGATGGGCCAGCGGCGGGCCGTCGGCGAGGTTGGCGGCGTAGACGCCGCCGGGGCGCAGGGTGCGGCGGACCTCGTCGAGGAACTCCGTCGAGGTGAGGTGGGCGGGGGTGCGGGCGCCGCTGAAGACGTCGGCGACGACGAGGTCGGCCCACCCGTCGAGCACCTTGGCGAGTCCTTCGCGGGCGTCCGCGGAGCGCACGCGGATCCGCGCGTTCGGATCCAACGGCAGCGCGCGGCGCACCAGTCGGACCAGCGCCGCGTCCCACTCCACGACCTGCTGGGTGGAGCGGGGGCGGGTGGCGGCCACGTAGCGGGCGAGGGTGAGGGCGCCGCCGCCGAGGTGCACGGCGTGCACCGGCTTTCCGGGCGGCGCGACGAGGTCGATGACGTGGCCGAGGCGGCGCTGGTACTCGAAGGAGAGATGCGCGGGGTCGTCGAGGTCGACGTGCGACTGCGGCGCCCCGTCGATCAGCAGCGTCCAGGCGCGCGCCCGGTCCCGGTCCGGGATCAGCTCGGCGAGCCCGCCGTCGACGCTCTCCACGACGGCTTCGACGGCACCGCGCCGAGGGTTCCTGGACTTTCCCATCCCGCCATTATCGGCGGCCCCCGGTGACCGCGCCCGCGCGGCCCGAGGTCACCGGCAGTTGTCCGCCGCCTCGATCAGCCGCGCCGCCTCCCCCAGCGCCGCGCGCAGCACCGCCGGGTCGGTCGCGAGGTCGGCGTCGCCGGGCGGGAGGAGCCAGTCGGAGCCCTCCACCGGGGGCGCGGGGGCGAGGCTCAGACCGCGTCCGTCGGTCTCGGTGCAGGTGCTGCCGGGCACGTCCCAGGCGGCGGCCGTGCCGGGCGGGACCAGGAAGCCGAGGGTGTCGCCGCCGTCGTCGTGCAGCACCGGGCCGACCGCGTCGCCGGCGCCGCGGCGCAGGATGTCGACCGCTTCCAGGCCCTGCCGGGCCGGCACGGTCACGAGGTCGCACGCGCCCGCCGACGGCCCGGTCGGGGGCGGCGATCCGGCCACCACGCCGGCAGCGACGCTCTGACGAATCTCCATCCCGGCCTCCACCACGACAGCCCCTCCTTGAACGAAGCGGGTCGGGAGTCGGGCGGCTCCCGGTCCACTGGGTTAAACGCTTCGGCGCGTCAACGGCTACGGGCAAAGTCAGCCGCAAAGGATGGCAGTTCATGGCGGATCCCGTAGGAGATATCCGATTTGTAGCCAAACCCTGCGTGGCGGGTCCGACACAGCGGGTACCTTCTTGCCCGCCGGAAACAGGGCGTGACACATACAACTCACCGTGAATCCGGCATGGTTCGACGGTTCGCACGAGAGGACCCGGCCATGGCGTCGTCAAGGGTGACAGCGTCCCAGTCCACCTCCCCCCGGCCCCCGCGGCCGAACCTCGCCTTCCGGCGCCTGCGCGGACAGCGCTCGCCGGCCGAGTTCGCCGCCGTGGTGCGCCGGGCCGCGCACGAGATCGGGGAGCGGGTCAGCTGCGACGCGCGCTACATCGGCCGGGTCGAGGCGGGTGAGATCCGCTGCCCCAACTACGCGTACGAACGGGTGTTCCTGCACATGTTCCCCGGCCGCACGCTCACCGACCTCGGCTTCGCGCCCCGCTCCTCCGTCCGCGGACGGGGGGCGCGCACCGCCGAGGACGCGCCCCCCGCGCTCACCGCCATCCCGGCATATGCCCCAGGTGAGACGCGCGGGGCGGACGAGCCGTATGACACGCAGGAATACGACCCCTACGACCCGCTCCGGCATCGCGAGAGCCACGAGAGCCACGAGAACCACGAGGAGAGCGACGTGCTGCGTCGCGCATTCATGACCGGCGGAGGCGCCACCGTGGCCGCCGCCACGCTGGGCCCCTTCGGGTTCGCCCCCGACGCTGCGGCCGCCGACCGGCTCCCGCGTCGCGCCGGGGCGAGCCACGCGGGCGCCCTGGAAGAAGCCGTCCGCCGCATCCGGCTGCTCGACGACCGGCACGGCGCGGACGGCCTGTACCGGCGCGCGGCCGCCCCGCTGCGCGCCGCCTACGCACTGCTGGACGCCGGCGCCACCCGGCAGACGACCACCGAACGCCTGCACGCGGGCGCGGGCGAACTCGCCATCTCGGTGGGCTGGCTGGCGCACGACTCGGGGCGGTACGACGACGCCCGCTCGCACTACGCGGAGGCGCTCGCCACCGCCCGGATGACCGACGACCGCGCCCTGGAGGCGCACGCCTTCTGCAACACGGCGTTCCTCGCGCGCGACGCCGGCCGCCCGCGCGAGGCGGTGCGGGCCGCGCAGGCCGCCCAGCGGGTCGCCCGGGGCCTGGGCTCGGCCCGGCTGATGTCGCTGCTCGCGCTGCGCGAGGCGGGCGGCTGGGCGGGGCTCGCCGACCGCACCGGCTGCGAACAGGCCCTGGCCCGCGCGCAGGCCCTGTACGAGCGCGGCCCCTCGGACGCCGACCCCGAGTGGATGAGCTTCTACGGGGAGGCGGAACTGGAGGGTCTGGAGGCGCAGTGCTGGTCCACCCTGGGCGACTGGCCGCGCGCGGCCCGGCACGCCCGGCGCGCCGCGCGTCTGCAGGACCCGCACTTCACCCGCAACATCGCCCTGTACACCGCGGAACTCGCGGACGACCTCGCCAGGGGCGGCCGCCCGGACGAGGCGGCGGCGGCCGGCCTGCGCGTACTGGACCTGCTGGACCAGGTCCAGTCGTCACGCATCCAGACCATGCTGGCCGGCACCGCGCGCGTCCTGCTGCCGCACCGGCGGGCGTCGGGCGTCCGCGGCTTCCTGGAACGCCACGCGAGCCTGCCGAGAACGGCCTAGGGCAGGGCGTGCCGGGCGTCGCGGGGCAGGCCGGACTTTCGCAGCAGGCCCTAGCCGGGCAGGTGACCGAGGTCGTTCCAGCTCTCGACGGCCGGCTCCCCGTAGGCCCAGCCCAGCACCGACAGCGAGGTCGGGTTCAGCCTGATCCGCGCCGCGAAGTCCAGGGGCAGTCCCAGCCAGCGCGCGCCGATGGACCGCAGGATGTGCCCGTGCGCGAAGACGAGCACGTCCCGGTCCGCCGCCCGCGCCCAGGCCACCACCTCGTCGGCCCGCGCGGTCACCTCGGCGAGCGACTCGCCTCCCGGGACGCCGTCGCGCCAGATCAGCCAGCCCGGCCGGACGGTCTGGATCTCCTCGGGGGTCATGCCCTCGTAGGCGCCGTAGTCCCACTCCATGAGCGTGTCCCAGGGCCGGGCCCGCTCGCCGAAGCCGGCGAGTTCGCACGTCTCACGCGCGCGTGCCAGCGGGCTGGTGCGTATCTCGACGCCCGGCAGACCCTCGTACGGCGCCCGGTGCAGCCGTTCGCCGAGCAGCTTCGCGCCGCGCCGGCCCTCCTCCAGAAGGGGCACGTCGGTCCTGCCGGTGTGCTTGCCGGACAGCGACCACTCGGTCTGTCCGTGCCGGGCCAGCAGGATGCGCGGTGCCATGAAAAGGGGCCTTTCCGGGAACAGGGATGAACCTCCCCATCATCGCGTACCCCCGTACCCGGGCCCGCCGGGGGCAACCCGACGGGCGATCTCTGCGTCTTTGAGGGCCGGGGGCGCCCCGGCGGGAGGCGCACGTACGCCGTAAAGTGACACGACCCGACCACCGGGCGCGCGAGACAATGAAGGGGGAGGCGATCGGATGCCGAAGACCGATACACCGGGCACCCAGGCAGCCCCGCGAACGCGCCTGCGCTGGTGGACCGAGCTGCCCCTGATCCTCCTCGTCTACGGCTGTTACTCGGCCGGCCGGCTCCTCGCGCGCGGCGACACCGCCGGCGCCGTCGACCACGGCCTGGCGATCCTGCGCATCGAGAAGTTCCTGCACCTCAACGCCGAGCACCCGCTCAACCGGCTCTTCACCCGCGAGGCGTGGCTCGGCGTGCCGGCCGACTTCTGGTACGCGTCGCTGCACTACCTGGTCACGCCCGCGATCCTCGTGTGGCTGTTCCGCTTCCGCGCCCCCCACTACCGCGCGGCCCGCACCTGGCTGATGACGTCCACCTTCATCGGCCTGATCGGCTTCACGCTGCTGCCCACCTGCCCGCCCCGGCTCCTCTCCGCGGGCCACGGCTTCGTCGACACCATGGCCCAGTACAGCTCGTACGGGTGGTGGGGCGGCGCCGCCAGCGCCCCGAAGGGGCTCGGGGGCATGACCAACCAGTACGCGGCCATGCCGAGTCTGCACGTGGGCTGGGCGCTGTGGTGCGGGGTCATGCTGTGGAAGTACGGCGGAACGCGTACGACGCGGGTCCTGGCGGTGGCCTACCCGCTGCTGACGACGATCGTGGTCATGGGCACCGCCAACCACTACTTCCTCGACGCGGTCGCGGGGGCGTGCGTGATGGGCACCGGCCTGTTCCTGACGCCGTACGTGATGGGTGTCGCGGACCGGATCCGGGCCGTCGTCCCGCTGGGCACACGCGCCCCGGGCGGCTCGGGTTCCCCGATTGTCAGTGCCGGATGCCAGACTTCCGCGGGTGAACGATTTCCACCGCAGCGCGAGTCCCGGACCCGATCCGGAGCCGAGCCGGGTGCCTCCCCTACGGACGCGGGCGAAGGCGCTCCGGCAGCGGCTCGCTGAGCTGCGCGGACCCGGCGTCCCGCCCCGGGCGCTGGACGCGCGCGCCCTGGCCGCCCTCGCCGCCAACCCGGGCTGCCGCCGCCGCGCGGTCCTCGACGGCGCCGGGGTGGACAAGGCCGCGCTGGCGGGCGCGCTGGGGGCGCCGCCGGTCTTCGGCCAGTCGCAGTTCGCGTTCGTGCGGGGCAACGCCTTCGAGGCCCGGGTCAAGGCGGACGGCGGCGCCGAACTGCTGCGCCTGGCGCACGAGAAGCTCGACCCGGCCGCCGAGCCGCCGGCCGCCGCGCACGTGCCCGACCTGACGGCGACCGGCCCCGAGGGCCGCGCGGCCCGTACGGCGCTCGCCCTGCGGGAGGCCGCCGAGGCACCCGGCACCTGGACGCTCCTGGACCACCCGATGCTCGCGCTGGAGGTGGCCGGCTCGCCCGCCTTCCTGGAGCCGGACGCGGTCGTCGTGCACCCCGACGGCGGCTGGACGGTCGTCGAGATCAAGTCGTTCCCCCTGCTGGACGGCTCCGCGGACCCGGCGAAGGTCGGCGCGGCGGCCCGCCAGGCGGCGGTCTACGTGCTGGCCCTGGAGGAGGTTGCCGCCCGGCTGCCGGAGCCCCCCGAGGTGCGCCACCGCGTCCTGCTGGTGTGCCCCAAGGACTTCTCCAACCTGCCCACCGCCTCGGCGGTCGACGTCCGCAAGCAGCACGCCGTCACCCGCCGCCAGCTGACCCGCCTCACCCGTCTGCAGGACCTCGCCGACGCGCTGCCCGAGGGCACCTGCTTCTCCCCCGAGCTGCCCGCCGCCGAGCTGACGGCCGCCGTGGAGTCGGTTCCGGCGACCTACGCGCCCGAGTGCCTGTCCGCCTGCGAGCTGGCCTTCCACTGCCGCGCCCGCTCCCGCGCGGCCGGCGCGGTGACCTCGCTGGGCCGCCCGGTGCGCGCGGAACTGGGCGGTCTGACCACGGTCACCGACGTCCTCGCCGCCGCGTACGGTCAGGCCGGCGACCCGGACGACCCCGCGGTGGCGGCCCTGCGCCGGGCGGCCCGGCTGCGGGCCGAGGCACTTCGGGCAGCGCGGGAAGGGGCGGCCGCATGTCCCTGATCTCCACCCTCGCCCGCCTCGAAGCCGTCAGCACCGGCCGCGCCCAGCCCGCCGCGACCGTCCGTCACCGCCATCTGTCGGACCGGCCGCTGGTCCTGGTGCCGCTCACCACGGCCGGCGAGGCCGGCGCCCCGCTCGGCGCGCTGGTCGGCACCGACCGGGACGCGCCGCGGCTGCTCGTCGTACCGCAGCCGCGCGACCGGGAGCTGCGCTTCCAGTTCCTGGCCGAGCTGGCGGACGTCGTCCTGCCGTACCTGGAGACGTTCACCGACCGGGTGGAGGCCGCCGAGCGCACCGAGACCGATCCGGAGACCGGCAAGCGGGTCAAGGTCGAGGTCGACCTGTGCGCGGACGCCGGGCAGCTGATCGTGCCCAGCCGCGCGGGCATCGAGCTGGTCCGCCTGCTCGGCCGCTCCATGCGGTTCCGGCGTACGGCGGAGCAGGACCCGGAGTCCCCGCATCCGGCGCCTCCGCGCGTGCCGTTGCTCGGCCGGTGGCTGACCCACTTCGGGGAGCGGGCCCGGGTCCCCGGCTCCTGTCTGCTGCTGGCGATGACGGACCTGCTGTCCCGGCACTGGGCCACCGGCCAGTCCACTCTGGAGGACCAGCACCTGGGCGCCCTGCTCGCCTGGATCGCCCCGCCGGAGGGCAGCTCGGGCGCCGAGGCGGCCCTGCACGCCGAACTGGCCCGCGACGCCGACGGCCAGCTGCTGTGCCCGCCGGCCGGTCCGGCCACCGACCCGGCGTTCGACAACAGGCTGCTCGCCCCCGCCATCGAGCGCTACGACCGCGCGCGGACCGCCCTGGCCGCCGCCGAGGACGGCCTGGAGGCGGACGACCGGCTCGGTGACGTCACCGCCGCCGAACAGGAGATCCACGCCCTGATCGCGCGCGTCACCCGGCCCACCTGGGAGAGGGTCTGGGACGGCCTCGACCTGCTGCGCACCCTGCCCGAGGGCGCGCACGTCGAGGAGCGGTGGACGCGCGACCGCTGGTCGTTCACCGCCCACCGGGACCGGATCGTCGCGGGCGAGCCGCCGCAGCCGCGCCGCGACGACGCGGTCACCGCCGCGAACAAGCTGGCCGCGCGGGAGCGCGAGCAGGCCCGCCTGGAGGCGCAGGAGGCGCTGGACGACCCGCTGGTGATGGCGGGGCGGCGGCTGGCCGGGGAGGCGTTCGCCGGGGAGGTCACGGACGTCGTCATGGCGTACAGCGACAGCAAGCGGCCCAGTCCCCGCCCGCTGGTCACCGTCCGCACCGAGGACCGGCCGCACCTGGGCGAGCGCGCCAAGGTGTACCGCTCGCTGGGCGGCAAGCCGCAGTCGGCGGAGTTCGTCGGCCACGACGCGCCCGACGGCGACGGCAGTCTGGTCGTGCTGCGGATTCTCGACAAGATGGGCCGCGGCAAGGAGCCCGAGCCCGGTTCGGTGCCGGAGAAGGGCGACCGGGTCTGCTTCACGCTCTTCGAGCACGAGCAGCGCGGCGGCCCGAAGCTGCCCGACCCGGAGCAGACGCCGTGGACGCACGGCGGGCCGCCCGGCGAGGCCGTCGCCGAGGCCGCCGATCCCGTGACCGCGGAGGACGTCCTGTGACCACCGTCTTCGACCCCGGTGCCGCGGCGGCGCGGGCCACCGACGAGATCCTCCGCGACACCCTGCACGGCGGCCACCGCGGAGTGGTCGTCGACTCCCCGCCGGGGGCCGGCAAGTCCACGCTCGTGGTGCGCGCGGCGCTCGAACTGGCCGACGCGGGGCGGCCGTTGATGGTCGTCGCGCAGACCAACGCGCAGGTCGACGACCTGGTGCTGCGGCTCGCGGAGAAGAGCCCCGAGCTGCCGGTGGGCCGACTGCACAGCAGTGACGCCGACGCGTACGACAAGGCGCTGGACGGCCTGGCGAACGTCCGGACGTCGGCGAAGGCGGCGGATCTGGCCGGGCTCGCGGTCGTGATCTCGACGGCCGCCAAGTGGGCCCACGTCAGGACCGACGAGCCCTGGCCGCACGCGATCGTCGACGAGGCGTACCAGATGCGCTCGGACGCGCTGCTCGCCGTGGCCGGTCTGTTCGAGCGGGCGCTGTTCGTGGGCGACCCCGGCCAGTTGGACCCGTTCTCCCTGGTGGGCAGCGAGCAGTGGGCGGGCCTGAGCTACGACCCGTCCGCCTCCGCGGTGACCACGCTGCTCGCCCACAACCCCGAGCTGCCCCAGCACCGCCTGCCGGTCTCCTGGCGGCTGCCGGCCTCCGCGGCGCCCCTGGTCTCCGACGCCTTCTACCCGTACACGCGGTTTCGCAGCGGCACCGGCCCCGACGACCGCCGTCTCGCCTTCGCCGTCCCGTCCGACGGCAGCGGGCCCGACGAGGTGATCGACGCGGCGGCGGAGTCCGGCTGGGGCCTGCTGGAGCTGCCGGCCGGCCACACCCCGCGCACGGACCCGGAGGCGGTGGGCGCGGTCGCGACGGTGGTCCGGCGGCTGCTGGACCGGAAGGGCGCGGCGACCTCCGAACGCGCACCGGAGGCGACCCCCCTCACCGCCGACCGCGTCGCCGTCGGCACGGCGCACCGCGACCAGGCGGCGGCGATCCGAGCGGCCCTGGCTGACCTGGGCGTCACGGACGTCACGGTGGACACGGCCAACCGCCTTCAGGGGCGGGAGTACGACGTCACGGTCGTCCTCCACCCTCTCTCCGGCCGCCCCGACGCCACCGCCTTCCACCTGGAGACGGGCCGCCTGTGCGTCCTCGCCTCCCGGCACCGGCACGCGTGCATCGTGATCTGCCGAGCGGGCGTCGGCGACCTCCTGGACGCCTACCCGTCCACGGAACCGGTCCAGCTGGGCACGCTGGTGAAGTTCCCGGACGGCTGGGAGGCCAACCACGCGGTGCTGGCACGGCTCGCAGAGCACCGGGTGGGCTGGCGGCCCTGACCGTCGTCGGGGGCGGGGAGGCCGGCGTACCGGATGACCTGCGCGGAAGGGCCGGAATCACCGTACTCGCCGCCCTCTTGCGCGGTCGCGGGACAATGGACGGTGGCCCACTCACCGACGGGTCGGCAGCGACGTACGAGAAGGAGAAGACATGGCGGAGCCCACGCCGCGTCGGAACGAACCGCGGCTACGCCCCGCGCCCCTGCTCTTCGAGCCCGCGGAAGCGGCCGCCGACCCGGAGCACTTCTTCGACCTGGAGTCGATCGACGACCCGAGGGCGCTGCTGGCCCGTGCCACGGAGCTGGCGCAGGCGTTCCGGGCGGCGGCGGACCGGGCGGTGGAGTTCCAGGCGATGGCGGCGGCGCAGCTGGCGGACCCGCGGCGGTTCGACCGGCTGACCGCGGCGGACATCGCGGAGCACGCCGAGTGGACCGAGGACTATGCCAAGAAGATGGTCGAGTTCGGGCGGGACCTGATGAGCGGGGCCGAGGGGGCGGGCACCGCCGACCCGGTGTGAGCCCGGGGGCATATGCCAGGCGGGCAAGATACCCCGTCCGCCCCCGCGTTGTCCCGAATTTCCGCAACCCTCCGGAACGAAGCGCTCACGACAGGTAGATGTAGATGCCATGAGCAGCGAAGTGCAGGAGCCGTTCTCGGACACCCTCGACGTCTGCGGGGTCACCGCGGACGGAGCCGCGTGGCTCGCCTCGGCAGGAACGTATCCCCGCAGCACCCTGGCGCTCTGGGAGGAGCGGCCGGACGCCCCGGTCGTGCTGCCCTGCGGCTCGGTCTTCGACGTCGTCAGCGTGCCCGCGCTGTTCGGGCGCCGGATGGTCGACCGGCTGTGGGAGGAGGGGCCCGGATCGGGGCCGGTGGCGGTGTTCCGCGGCCGCATGCTGCTGTTCGCCGCGCCGGGTACGGCGCCCCGGCTGCCGTCGCTGATGCGCTGGGAGGAGTGGGGCGGGCGCGGCGGGAACATCCCCCCGCTGCTGTGCCACGGCAGCGGCGACGCGGTCACCGTCCCGGCGCTGCTGGGCGGCGCCCCCTCCGCCGCGGCGCGCTGGCTGGTCGCCCCGGACACGCGCCACCCGTGGCTGCCGGGCCCGGAGGTACTGCTGTGGGCGGCCGTACGGGCGGCCCGGCAGGCGGTGCGGATATCGATTTCGTCGTCCGCCGATCAGGATGCTAAGGTCTACGACGTCAGCGGGCGCCGCTAGCTCAGTTGGTTAGAGCAGCTGACTCTTAATCAGCGGGTCCGGGGTTCGAGTCCCTGGCGGCGCACGACAGGAAAGGCCCCTCGCCCGGCGGGGGGCCTTCTCCGTGTTTGGCCGGATACGCTCTGGCCATGGCAGCGCGTGACCTCCAGGAGCGGATCAAGAAGCTCATCGTCGACCGCAGGCTGGCCTCCGGGGCCCCGCTGCCGACCGAGCCGGAACTGATGGAGTTCCTGGGTGCGAGCCGGAACTCGGTGCGCGAGGCGCTCAAGGCGCTCCAGGCGATGGGCATCGTGGAGATCCGGCACGGCTTCGGGACCTACGTCGGCCCGATGTCCCTCGCCCCGATGATCGAGGGCCTGGCCTTCCGCACGGTCGCCGGGCACTACCGGGGCGAGGACTCCCTGCTCCAGTTGCTGGAGCTGCGCGAGGCGGTGGAGACGGGGCTGATCTCGCGGCTCGCGGGGCACATCCCGGAGTCCGACCTCGCCGCGCTGGACGCGCTGGTGGACCGGATGGACGAGCAGGCGGCCCAGGGGGGCGCCGGGCTGGCCGAGACCGACCGCGCGTTTCACGCCACCCTGTACCGGGGGCTGAGGAACGTGCTGCTCGGCGAGGTCCTGGAGGCGTTCTGGGACGCCTTCCACCGCGTGCACACCGATCTCGGCGGCACCCCGCAGGATCCCCGGGTCACCTGCCGGCAGCACCGGGAGATCGTGGACGCGGTGCGCTCCGGGGACTCGGTGCGGGCCGAGGACGCCATAAGGAAGCACTTCGGGAACATCCGCGCACGGCTGTCCACAACGTGTCTACAAGACACCCCCACTGGCACCACAATGCGCGCGTATGACCGGTAAACAGCGCGTTTCGCATCTTGCGATCATGCTGAACACCGTAGAACCCTGTTCTCCAAGATGCTGCGGATTCGCGGCAGTTGGGGGGCAAGTAAGCGGTTGCACCGGTCTGCGGGGATAGGGGGCCCCGTTCACGAGGCCATGCCGAGGGGGGCATGATGCAACCGGAAGGGCTCGGTCCCATGTCTCTGTGTGTGCGATGCGTGGTGACTGAGGCCCACCACTGACACGTCCGTGAAGGTCGAGGGGGACCGGCGCGGGCGGCAAGGACCGACACAACACGCGGTCACCCGCGTGTGGGGGGATGACTCATGACGTCGACGCCGACGGGCGCCCGGCACGACTTCGACCCGTCCGAGACCACCCGGCTCCGGGTGCCGGGGCACCGCAATAGCACCACGGGCCAGTTCCGCCGGATCAAGAAGACCCTGCCGAGATACGACTACGAGCACTACAGCCGGCTGGCGGGTCCCCTCACCCAGCCCGACCCGGGCAAGCCGTACAGGGTGCAGTACCGCTCGCTGCTCTCGCAGGAGCCGCACCGCGTCCGGGCCGCCCTGATGCTGGGCGCGGCCCCGCTGCTGTCGCTGGTCCTGCTGGCCTGGCTGCTCCAGCCGCAGCACTGGACCGAACGCGACTATCCCGCCTTCGACTTCCTGCCCGTGCTGGACGTCGTGATGCTGGTCTCGATCGGCCTGATCGAGTTCTTCCGCTGCATGAACGTGCTGTCCAACGCGCACGCCACGCTGGTCGCCCGCGACCCCGTCCCGGTGGTTCCGGAGACCGGCACCAGAGTGGCGTTCATCACGACGTACGTGCCCGGCAAGGAACCCCTGGAGATGGTGACGAAGACCCTGGAGGCGGCCGTCCGGCTGCGCCACCGGGGTCTGCTGCACGTCTGGCTGCTGGACGAGGGCGACGACCCGGAGGTGAAGGCGGTCTGCGAGCGCCTCGGCGTGCACCACTTCACCCGCAAGGGCGTCCCGCAGTGGAACCAGGCCAAGGGCCCGCACCGCGCGAAGACCAAGCACGGCAACTACAACGCCTGGCTCCAGGCGCACGGCGACGACTACGACTTCTTCGCCTCCGTCGACACCGACCACGTGCCGCTGCCCAACTACCTGGAGCGGATGCTCGGCTTCTTCCGCGACCCGGACGTCGGCTTCGTCATCGGCCCGCAGGTGTACGGCAACTACGACAACCCCATCACCAAGGCCGCCGAGTCCCAGCAGTTCCTCTTCCACGCGCTCATCCAGCGGGCCGGGAACCGCTACGGCGCCCCGATGTTCGTCGGTACGTCGAACGCCGTACGCATCAAGGCGATCAAGCAGATCGGCGGGCTGTACGACTCGATCACCGAGGACATGGCCACCGGCTTCGAGATGCACCGGCACCGCAACCCGGCCACGGGCCGCAAGTGGCGCTCGGTGTACACGCCGGACGTGCTCGCCGTCGGCGAGGGCCCGGCCGCCTGGACGGACTTCTTCACGCAGCAGCTGCGGTGGTCGCGGGGGACGTACGAGACGATCCTGAAGCAGTACTGGAAGGGCTGGTTCTCGCTGCCGCCGGGCAAGCTCTTCAACTACACGATGATGATCATCTTCTACCCGATGTCGGCCCTCAACTGGATCCTGGCGGCGCTGAGTTGTGCGCTGTTCCTGGGCCTGGGCGCCTCGGGTGTGAACATCGACCCGACCGTCTGGCTGATGCTGTACGGCAACGCGTCCGCGCTGCAGATCGGCCTGTACGTCTGGAACCGCCGGCACAACGTCTCCCCGCACGAGCCGGAGGGCTCCGGCGGGGTGGCGGGCATGGTGATGTCGGCGCTGTCGGCGCCGATCTACGCCCGCTCGCTGATGGACGCCGTACTGCGCCGCAAGAGCAAGTTCGTGGTGACGCCCAAGGGCGACTCGGCCAGCCCCGACACCCTGTTCGGGACCTTCCGCATCCACCTGTTCTTCATCCTGGTCTTCGGCGGCTCGATCGCCGCCGGTCTGGTGCTCGGGCACTCGCACCCGGCGATGATCATCTGGGCCACGTTCGCCCTGCTGATCACCGCCTCGCCCGTCTTCGCCTGGCGCTACCAGCTGCGGCAGCACCGGACCTCACCGCCCGCGGCCGAACCGCAGGACGCGGTGCCCGCGCAGTACGCGGCGGCCCCGCACGGTTCGGGGCAGAAGCCGGCCTGGGTCGCGCCGGACACGACCGGCCCGACGGGCGCGGCGGGTTCGACGGGGGAGCAGACGATGCAGATCGCACTGGGTGGACTTGGGGGACGTAAGGAATGAACGACCGTGCAGGCCGACGCCGAGCCCGACGACTCGCGATCGGTACGGCGGTGGTGCTCGCGCTGGCCGGGATGAACGGGCCCTGGCTGTACCGCGTCGGGACCGAGAAGTATCACCAGTACCAGATCAACAAGCCCGAGTACAAAGCGGACAACGGGCACTGGGACATCATCGAGTTCCCCAAGGAGTACCGCCAGGACACCATCCACGCGGCCCTGCTGCGCACCGGCAAGGTGCTGCTGATCGCCGGCTCGGGCAACAACCAGGACAACTTCGACGCGAAGAAGTTCGACACCCGGATCTGGGACCCGGTCAAGGGCACGATCAAGAAGGTGCCGACCCCGGCCGACCTGTTCTGCACCGGGCACACCCAACTGGCCAACGGCAACCTGCTGATCGCCGGCGGGACCAAGCGGTACGAGAAGCTCAAGGGCGACGTGAAGAAGGCCGGCGGCCTGATGATCGTCCACAACGAGAACCCGGACAAGCCGATCACGCTGCCCGCGGGCACCCGCTTCACCGGCAAGGAGAACGGCAAGACCTTCGTCTCCAAGGACCCGGTGCTGGTGCCGCGCGCGAAGAAGGTGTTCGACCCGAAGACCGGGAAGTTCCTGCGCAACGACCCCGGTCTCGGCCGGATCTACGTCGAGGCGCAGAAGGAGGGCGCCAAGTACGAGACCGGCACCCAGGACAACTACGCCGTCCAGGGCCTGACCGGCGCCGACGCGCGCAACACGTACGGCATCGCGCAGAAGCTCGCGCTCGACAAGAAGGACTTCCAGGGCATCAGGAACGCCTACGAGTTCGATCCGGTCGCCGAGAAGTACATCAAGGTCGACCCGATGAACGAGGCCCGCTGGTACCCGACGCTCACCACCCTGAGCAACGGCAAGATCCTCAGCGTCTCCGGGCTCGACGACATCGGGCAGCTGGTGCCGGGCAAGAACGAGGTCTTCGACCCGAAGACCAGGAAGTGGACGTACACCTCCAAGATCCGGCAGTTCCCGACCTACCCGGCGCTGTTCCTCATGCAGAACGGCAAGATCTTCTACTCGGGGTCGAACGCCGGGTACGGGCCGGACAACGTGGGCCGTGACCCGGGCATCTGGGACGTCGACACCAACAAGTTCACCAAGCTGCCGGGGCTGAGCGACCCGAACATGATGGAGACGTCCGGCACGGTGCTGCTGCCCCCGGCGCAGGACGAGAAGTACATGGTGATCGGCGGGGGCGGGGTCGGCGAGTCCAAGCTGTCCAGCAACAAGACGCGGATCATCGACCTCAAGGACGACAACCCGCGCTTCGTGGACGGGCCGTCGCTGGAGAAGGGGACGCGGTACCCGCAGTCGTCGATCCTGCCGGACGACACGGTGCTGGTGTCCGGGGGCTCGGAGGACTACCGCGGGCGCAGCGACTCCAACATCCGTCAGGCGCGGATCTACCACCCGGACACGAACACCTTCGAGCGGGTGGCCGACCCCCTGGTGGGCCGCAACTACCACTCCGGGTCGATCCTGCTGCCCGACGGGCGGGTGATGTTCTTCGGGTCGGACTCGCTGTACGGGGACAAGGCGAACACCAAGCCGGGCCGCTTCGAGCAGCGGATCGAGATCTACACCCCGCCGTACCTGTACCGGGACTCGCGGCCGTCGCTGTCGGGCGGTCCGCAGACGATCGCGCGGGGCGGTTCGGGAACGTTCACGTCTCCGCAGGCCTCCGCGATCAAGAAGGTGCGGCTGATCCGGCCGAGCGCCTCGACGCACGTCACGGACGTGGACCAGCGGTCGGTCGCGCTGGACTTCACGACGTCCGGGAACAAGGTCACGGTGACGGTGCCGAAGAACCGGAACCTGGTGACCTCGGGGTGGTACATGCTCTTCGTGGACGACGACCAGGGGACGCCGAGCAAGGCGCAGTGGGTCAAGGTGCCGTGACTAGTCGCTGGCCTTGGCAAGGGCGAGTGCGTAACTCGCCCACCACTGCCCCGCCTTCGGGCCGCCCTTGCACTCGCCGTCCGACTCCCCTGGGCGCTTGACCCACAGGTAGGCGTCGACCAGGGGGTCGGCCGTCTTCGTCGTCGGGGTCTCGCCCAGCGCCCGGCCGGGCGGGTTGCACCAGTTCTCGTCCGGCTTCCCGCCCGTGTAGGGGCCGTTGCCGTTGCGGCTGGTGTCGATGACGAAGTGCTTGCCGCCCACCTTGGCGGCCAGCTGCCTGCCGTAGGCGATGGAGTCCTGCGTGGAGTAGAAGTTGGAGACGTTCACGGCGAAGCCGTCCGCCTGCGCGATGCCGGCCTCCTGCAACGGCTGCCAGATCTGGTCCGGGTGGCTCCAGCCGGCGTTGCCCGCGTCCAGGTACACCTTCGTGTTCTTCAGGGACTTGAGCTTGGTGATCGCGCCGCGCAGCAGGTCGTAGCGCTCCTCCTGGTACCGGGCCGGCGTACAGCCGTTGACCAGGTGCAGTACGGCGTCCGGTTCCAGGATCACCGTGGCCGCGCGGTCGCCGATGCCCTGGGCGACCTGGTCGATCCAGGCCCGGTAGGAGTCGCCGTCGGCGGCGCCGCCCTGGGAGTACTGGCCGCAGTCGCGGTGCGGGATGTTGTAGAGGACGAGCAGGGCCGTGCGGCCGGCCCGCTCGGCGGCCTCGGTGAAGCCCTGCGCCTCCTGCTCGGGGTTCTCCGGGCCGATCCACTCGCCGGTCGGCTGCTCGGCGATCTTGCGGATCTGCTCCGCGTCGGCGTCCTTGCCCGCCTTCAGGTAGGCGGCGACCTGACGGGCCGCGTTGCCGTCCGGGTTGACCCAGAACGGGTCGGCTTCCTTGGGTTGTTGGGTGATCTTCGCGCCGGCGTCCCGGTCGTCGCCGCCGCCCCCGGAGGAGCATCCCGCGACCAGCAGTGCCGCCCCCAGCACCAGCGCGGACGTCCGTACCCCGGCCCCCCAGCTGCCGTACATCCACTCCCCCTCGGGTGTACCGTCCGAGGCTCAATCCTGACATACGCGGCGTGGGGCCACGAGGGCGCGGCGGGCTTGTCGGGGACCTGTTACAGCGAGGATCGTTGGAGGGGTGGGCGCGGGTCCGACGGAGGCGAGCGAGCTGGGAAAGGGTGTGCTCGGTCATGCGACACTCCACCCGGGAACTGCGGTTGGCGGCGGCTCTCGTGGAAGCGGCGGACACGCTCACGGACGGCTTCGACGCCACGGGGTACCTGCGACGCGTGGCGGACCACTGCGTGGAGCTGCTGGCGGCGCGGGCGGCCGGGATCATGTTCGCCGACGGCGGCGGTACGGTGTCGCTGGCGGGCAGCAGCCGGCAGGAGAGCGTGGCGCTGGAACTGCTGGAGGCCCAGAGCGGCGGCGGGCCCTGTCTGGAGAGCTACGGCTCCGGCCGGCCGGTGCCGCCCGTGTCGATCCGGGTGGCGCACGCGGCCGCCCGCTGGCCGGACTTCACCGAACGGGCCCTCAGCCACGACATCGCGGCCACCTTCGCGGTGCCGCTGCGCCGGCGCGAGACGCTGCTGGGCGCGCTGAACGTGTTCGTGCCGACCATGCCCGACAGCACGGCGGAGGGCACCGCGCCGGAGCTGCAAGTGGCCCAGTACCTCGCCGACGCGGCGGCCGTCGGACTGCAGAACCACCGTGAGTACACCCAATACCGGGACCAGTCCGGGCAGTTGCAGCAGGCGCTGTACAGCCGGGTGCGCATCGAGCAGGCCAAGGGCATGCTCGCCGAGCGCTGGAGCACCACGGCGGACCAGGCGTTCGTGACACTGCGGAAGTACGCGCGCCGGAGCCGGCTGCCGCTGGACGAGGTCGCGCGGGCCGTCGTCGAGCGTTCCGAGGACGGCCGGGCGCCGCTGCGCCAGGACGCGGCGGAGCCCGGTGAGGGCTCGTAGAATCGCGTATCACCTGCGGTCATGACGCAGGGCCACCAGTCCCGGACTTGGCGTCAATCGGCCTCTATGCCCGGGAGCTCATCCGTTCTAGAGTCGTTTCCAGACGACCCCAGCCCCCGGTCGCTCAATCCCCCACTGTGGCTGTCCAAAGCCTCCCGCCGGTCGCCGGGTTACTCCCGCAGCCCGTGCGCGCGGTCGAGGACCAGCCCGGTCGGCGGTTTCGGGGGGAGCGGGCCGCCGACCGGGCCAGGTGGCCCGGTGGTGGAACCGGCCGTCAGCTCCGCCGGCGCCGGACGAGGAGGACCAGCGCACCGCCCAGCAGCAGCGCCCCCGCGCCCGTGGCGGCGGCCACGGGCAGGACGCCGGAGGCGCCGGTGCCGGCGAGGGAGCCGGTGGCGGCCGCGTCGGAGACCGTCTGGGCCCGGGGATCGTTGCCGTCGCCCGCCGCGGCGGCGGTGGACGGCGAGGCCGAGGCGCTCGCCGAGGGGTCCGTGCCGCCGCCCTCGACCTCGACCGTGACGGCCGCGGTGTCGTTGTCGTGGCGGTCGTCGAACGTCATGGTGTTGCCGTACGCCGTGGTGGCGCGGGCCTCGCCGGTGGTGGTCCCGGCGTTCGCGCGGATCTTCAGGCCGAACCGGAAGGTGCGGGTGTCGCCGGCCTCGAAGACACGCGGGCTCGGGTTGCACAGGTACTGCGGTGCGCCGGGCGTGCGTTCGCCGGTGCCGGCCTTCGCCTCGTCGTCCCACACGCTGCACCGGTCCGGGATCTCCACGGCCTCGGTGCCGGTGGGCACGGTCAGCAGCAGCGCGGGCTGGTCGTCGCCGGCGCTGTAGTCGACCCGGGCCGGGCCCTGGTCGCCGAGGGAGACGTCCACGTACACCGTGTCGCCGGGTGCGCCCTCGGCGGTGTCGCCGCCGGCGACCATGTCGGCGGTGTTGTCGGCGTCGATCTTCTGCCGGCCCGAGGCGGTCACGTCACCGGTCGCGTCACCGGCGGCGACCAGGGAGAGCCTCGGCCCGTCGCCCGCCGGCGGGGCGGCGCCGGTCAGGGGCAGGGCCTGGTCGTCGAAGAACTCGAACAGGGCCTGGTCCGTGACGTCCAGGCCGACCGGCTGGTCCAGCCGGTAGCTCTTGCCGGGCTCGACGACCGTGTCGAAGGTGCACAGCGCCTGCCGGGTCGCGTCGTACTCGGCCGGGTCCGGGGAGACGGTGGAGTAGACGCAGTTGGCGAAGCGGTCGGCGTACGACAGCCCGGCCGTGGTGAGCAGCCGCAGTTGGACGCCCTCGGCGGGCAGCGTGCCCGTGTTGCTGATCGTGACCGGTGTCTCGATGGTGGAGCCGGGCTTGTCGCCCGCGCGGTCGGTCAGCTTGTTGACCTTCAACTCCGTCGTGCCGGCCGTCAGTTGGACGGTCGTGGAGACCACGGTGCCGTTGGCGGAGGTGCCGCTGAGGGTCACGGTGCCGGTGGTGCCGAGCGGGGTGCCGGGCTTGGCGTTGAGGTCGGCGAGGTAGCCGGCGTTGTCGCCCTCGGGCACGGCGTCCATGGTGGGCCAGGTGTAGACGTCCTGCGCCGCCTTGCCGTTGACGGTGACCCAGCTCGCGACCTCGCTCAGGTCCATGCTGACGGTGACGTCCTCGGCCGTGCCGGGACCGTCGTTGACCAGGCCCCAGCTGATCTGCGGCGGATCGTCGGTGTCCGGCGGCACGGGCAGCCCGACCTCGTCGCGCAGCACGTCGATGTGTACGACCGGACCGTCGGCGGCCTGCGCGGAGGTGCCGGGCAGCCAGGCGGCGGCGACGGCCGCGCAGGCCGCCAGCGCCATCCGCGCCCCGCGTCTGCGGTTGATCATCCGGGGTTCCCCTCCCACGGGGCGCCGTTCGCCCCGTCAGCCCCTCAGACACCCGACGGACACCGATAGTTGCCCCGGAGTTCTATATCCCGGTACCCGTCAGGTACGCCGACACGATCACGTTGGCCGTGTAGCCGCGGGTCGTCCGGTCGTAGGTGCCGCCGCAGGTGATCAGCCGCAGTTCGGCCCGGCCGGCGCGGTGGGGGCCGTAGGCCTGCCGGGCGTCGAAGTGGTCGCGGGCCTGGACCTGGACGTCATCGACGGTGAACTCGGCCACACGGCCGTCGTCGCGGATGACCCGGATGGTCTCCCCGGGTGTGAGGGCGCTGAGTTTGTAGAAGACGGCGGGCCGGGTCTCGGTGTCGACGTGCCCGACCATCAGCGCGGTGCCGGCGGCCCCGGGTGCCGCCCCGGCCGCGTACCAGCCGACGACTCCCGCCTGGTCGAAGGGCGGCGGGTCGATCGCCCCCTGCGCGTCCAGGCCGCGCGCCACCACCGGCGCCTGCACGCGCAGGTCGGGAATGTCCAGGCGCTGCGGCACGGCCTTCCCCAACGGCTGCACCGCGGGCGGCAGTTGCACGTCCGGTGGGCGTCCGACGGCCGCCATGTCACCGGTGGCCGGGGAGGACAGGCCCGGCGGGCCGGTCACCTCCCGCCCCCACAGCCACAGTCCGAGCAGCAGCACCGCCCAGGCCACGCCCGTCACCAGCCGTGCGGAACCGGAGGAACGCTCACGGTCGGACATGCGGCTCAGTCCGTCCCGCGGCTCCGGCGGCCGCCGCGCAGGGCGATGGCGCCCGCGGCGAGGGCGGCGAGCACCAGGCCGGTCACCGCGTGCGCCGTGCCGGGACCGGCGGCGTGGGCGTCCGCCGACGCCAGGTGCGCGGTGCCGCCGCCGCCCGCGTGGACGGGGGCGACGGGCGAGGCGGGCGCGGTCGGGTGCGCCGGGGCGTCGGCGACGGTGATCGTCCCCCGCGTGCGGGAGCCGCCGCAGGTGATCGTCACGCTGTAGGTGCCCACCTCCAGCGAGGTGCGGACCCGGGTCTCGCCGACCAGGGTGCCGTCGGCGGCGACCAGGCGCGCGTCCGCCACGAAGGCGGCGGAGACGGCCGTGGCGGTCTTCTCCGCGCAGCCGCTCACGCGCAGCGACACGTCGCTGCCGGGCGCCGGGGACGACGGGCTGACCGAGACGCCCCCGTCCCCCGCGTACGCCGTCGGTGCGGCGGCGGCGACGGCGGCGAGCACCGCCGCGCCGAGAGAAGCACAGAGAGTGACTTTTATGGAACCCATCGTGAACCTCCAGTTATCTGGAGGCTCCTCCCGCAGGCCGGGCCCCGCATCCGCAGCGGGGTCCGGCTGCTCCGAACGGGTCGAAATCGCCGTACGGGAGGTTTCAGATCCGGTCGACCAGGTCCGCGATCGAGTCGACGACCTTGGAGGGCCGGTACGGGAAGTCCTCGATCTGCCCGGGCCGGGTCAGGCCGGTGAGCACGAGGAACGTCTGCATGCCGGCCTCCATGCCGGCCAGCACGTCGGTGTCCATGCGGTCACCGATCATCGCGCTGGTCTCGGAGTGGGCGCCGATCGCGTTCAGGCCGGTCCGCATCATCAGCGGGTTCGGCTTGCCCGCGAAGTAGGGCTTCTTGCCGGTCGCCTTGGTGATCAGGGCGGCCACCGCGCCGGTCGCCGGGAGCGGGCCCTCGGTGGAGGGGCCCGTCTCGTCGGGGTTGGTGCAGATGAAACGGGCGCCGTCGTTGATGAGCCGGACGGCCTTGGTCATGGCCTCGAAGGAGTACGTGCGGGTCTCGCCGAGGACGACGTAGTCCGGCTCGTGGTCGGTGAGGATGTAGCCGATGTCGTGCAGCGCGGTGGTCAGCCCGGCCTCGCCGATGACGTACGCGGAGCCGCCCGGCCGCTGGTCGTCGAGGAACTTGGCGGTGGCCAGCGCCGAGGTCCAGATGTTCTCGATCGGCACCTCCAGGCCCATGCGGTTCAGCCGGGCGTGCAGGTCGCGCGGGGTGTAGATCGAGTTGTTGGTGAGGACCAGGAACGGCTTGCCGGACTCGCGCAGCTTCTTCAGGAAGGCGTCGGCGCCGGGGATCGGTACGCCCTCGTGGATGAGCACACCGTCCATGTCGGTGAGCCACGATTCGATGGGCTTGCGGTCTGCCATGGTGCCGTCTCCTGACGTACGCGGTACTGCGTGACCTTCAGACTATCGATCCGGCGATCGGTTTCCGGTCGCGGATTTCCAGTCGTCGACGTCATCCTGGAGGGTTCTGTCGATCTCGGTCCAGTCCGGTACGAGGAGCGAGACGCCGTGCCGGTCCCGGCGGTCAGCGGCGTCTGCGTGCCAGCAGCAGGGCGCCGCCGGCGACCAGCAGGGCGGCGGCGCCGGCGAGGGCACGGCCGGGGCTGCCCAGGCCGGTGCGGGCGAGTTCGCCGACCTCGGCGGCGAGGGAGTCACCGCGACCGCCGGGGCCGGTGGCGGAGGGCCCGGGGCTGGGAGGAATACCGGTACCTGTGTCCGCACCGGTGTCGGGGTCGAGGCCGCCCTCGATGCGGAAGCGGTAGTCGTTGGACTGGCCCACCCAGTCGCCGTCGTCGTCGTGGCGCTGGACGACGGCCGCGTTGGCGGTGACCTCGTTCGGCACGGCGTCGGAGGCCAGCGCGAGCCGCACCTTGACGGTGACGGTCCGGCGCGGGCCGACGGTGAACCCGCGGAAGCCGTCGTCGAAGGCGCCCACGAGTTCGTCCTCGTCGGTGGTCTCCAGGCGGACGGGGTGCGGCCGGGAGCCGTCGTAGAACTCCAGGCGCGGCTGGACGGGGGTGAGCGCGTGCCCTTCGTCGACGAGCACGACAACAGGGTGGATGTTCGCGCAGGTCCGGGCGGTGGTGTTGGTGAGGTCCAGATACCAGGTGCGGTACCCGCCCCCGGCTTCGTAGACCGCCGGGCCGCCGTGGATGCGGGTGGTGAGGGGAAAGCGGGGGCCGTCGGCGCAGGAGGAGCCGGCGGCGGGGGGCGGGGACGGCGAGGCGGCCGCCTGCGCGGGCGAGGCGGGGTGGAGGGCGGCTGCGGCTAGGCAGAGGGACAGGGGCGTGCACAGTCGCATGATCATGTGATCATGCCGGGCCTGGGCACACGACGGGCGCCGACGCGCGCTGGGGGCGCGGGGGGTCACCCGATCAGCGGATACGGGCGGCGCCGACGGGCGTTGGGGGAGGAGGACGGCAGAGATGGGGCGGGAGCGCCGGGGTGGGGCGTTGCCGCCAGGCGTGAGACGGGGCCGCCGGGATGGGGCGGGAGCGCCGAGGTGGGGTGAGGCCGCCGGACGTAGGGCGAAGGACCGCCAGGATGAGACGGGGCCGCCGGGACGAGGCAGGAGCGTCGAGGTGGGGCGGGGCCGCCGGGATGGGGCGGGAGCGCCGAGGTGGGGTGAGGCCGCCGGAACGTAGGGCCAAGGACCGCCAGGATGAGGCGGGGCCACCGGGCATAGGACGGTTTCGACGGCGACCGGCTCACCCGGTGCCGACGCGACCGGCGACGCCGGGGCAACCGACTCGACCGGCGCATGCGGCGCCTCGGCGCCTCCGGCAGGTCCAGCGCACACGACGCCTCGGCGCCCCCGGCAGGTCCAGCGCACACGACGCCTCGGCGCCCCCGGCAGGTCCAGCCCGCCCAGCACATCCGGTCCGTCCGGTACACCGACCCCTCCGGCACCTCGGCACACCCCAGCCAGCCCCCGCGTAAGCGGCTGATCCCCCCGCCTCCAACGCATCCCACCCGTCCGCCGCGCCCCGCCCCGTCACGCGCCCCCCGTCATCCCTCCCCGCGCCCGAACAGCGGCCCCAGCACCAGTTGCGCGGCCCCCTCGGCGACGCCCCCCGTGGCGAGGCGGGTCGGGACCGGTGGGTCGCCCGTGCGGTGGGCGCGTTCCGTGAGGGCGGTGGCGACTCCCCGTACGAAGGCGTCGGGGTCGGTGGTCACGGTACGGCCGCCCAGCAGGACGAGGTCGATGTCGAGCAGGGCGACCAGGTTGCCGGCGGCCACGCCCAGGACACGGGCCGCCTCCGCGAGGTCGCCGCGAGCCACGGCCGCCAGGCACAGGGCCTCCACGCAGCCGCGGTCACCGCAGCCGCAGGGCGGCCCGTCCAGCTGGACGACCTGATGCCCGAACTCCCCGGCCGCGGTGCGCGCGCCCCGGTGCACGACCCCGCCGACGACGAGCCCGGCGCCCAGTCCCGTCCCGAGATGCAGGTAGGCGAAGGACCCCGCCTCCCCGCCGACGGCGAGTCCCAGCGCGGCGGCGTTGGTGTCCTTGTCGACGACGACCCGCACCCCGAGCCGCTCCGTCAGCGCGTCCCGCAGCGGGAAGCCGTCCCACTCGGGAAATCCGGTGACGCGGTGCAGAACGCCGCGGGTGTGGTCGAGGGGCCCGGGCAGGGCGATCCCCACACCGAGAAGCGGGGTGCCGCCGGACGCGGGAAGCAGGGTCGCACCGGAGACGGGAAGGGGCGTGGCGGCCGACGCGGGAAGCGGAGTGGCGCCGGACGCGGGAAGGGACGTGACGCCGGACGTGGGAAGGGACGTGGGACCGGACGCGGGAAGCGGGGGCGCGCCACGCACCTCCCCCGCCAGCGCCTCGGTCTCCCGTACCACCGCCCCCAGCACCGTCTCCGCCCCCGCCCCGAGATCCACCGCCCCCCGCCGCTCCCCCACCACGGCCCCCGTGAGATCCACCAGCACCGCCCGCAGCTCGTCCCGGTCCAGGTGCACGCCGACCGCGTACCCGGCCCCCGGCACCAGCCGCAGCACCGTGCGCGGCTTGCCGCCCGTCGACGCGCGGTGCCCCGCCTCCGTGGCGAGCCCCTGCGCCCGCAGCCGTGCGGTGATCTTGCTGACGGCCTGCGGGGTCAGCCCGGTGAGCTCGGCGAGTTCGAGCCGGCTGATGCCCTCCGCTCCGGCCGTGCGCAGCAGGTCGAGCACGAGCGCGGTGTTGTGACTGCGCACCGCCGGCAGATTCGCCGCGCCCGCCCGCTGCCGCCCCGGCTCACCACTCCGCACTCGCTCCACCCCGGCATTCTCCCCCACACTTGCACTTCCGCAACAGCGTTGCCAAAGTGGACGGCATGACTGCTACCCCCCTCCGTGTCGGCCTCGTCGGCTACGGCCTCGCGGGATCCGTCTTCCACGCCCCGCTGATCGCCGCCACCGAGGGCCTCGCCCTCGACACGGTGGTCACCGCCAACCCCGAGCGCGCGCGGCAGGCCCGCGCCGAGCACCCCGGCGTGCGCGTGGCGGCCACCGCGGACGAGCTGTTCGACCGCGCCGGCGAACTGGACCTGGTCGTCGTCGCCTCGCCCAACAAGACGCACGTCCCGCTCGCGACCGCCGCCCTGAAGGCCGGGCTCCCGGTCGTCGTCGACAAGCCGCTCGCCGGCACCGCGGCCGAGGCGCGCGAGCTCGCCGCCCTCGCCGAGGAGCGCGGACTGCTCCTCTCCGTCTTCCAGAACCGCCGCTGGGACAACGACTTCCTCACCCTGCGCAAGCTCCTCGCCGACGGCGAGCTGGGCGACGTATGGCGTTTCGAGTCCCGTTTCGAGCGGTGGCGGCCGCAACCGAAGGGCGGCTGGCGGGAGTCCGGCGATCCGGCAGAGATCGGAGGTCTGCTCTACGACCTCGGCAGCCACGTCGTCGACCAGGCGCTGGTCCTCTTCGGCCCCGCCGCGCAGGTCTACGCCGAGTCCGACGTCCGCCGCCCCGGCGCCGAGGCCGACGACGACACGTTCATCGCGCTCACCCACGCGAGCGGCGTCCGCTCCCACCTGTACGTCTCCGCGACGACCGCCCAACTCGGGCCGCGTTTCCGGGTGCTGGGCTCGCGGGCGGGTTACGTCAAGTACGGTCTCGACCCCCAGGAGGCGGCCCTGCGGGAGGGCCGGCGTCCGGGGCCGCCGGACTGGGGTCTGGAGCCCGAGGCGCTGTGGGGCCGGGTGGGTTCCGGCGAGTCCCCGGTCACCGGCGGCGGGCGCGCCGAGCCGACCCTCCCCGGCGACTACCCCGCGTACTATGCGGCCGTGACCAGGGCCCTCACCGACGGCGGTGCCAACCCGGTGACCGCCGTGGAGGCCGCGGCCGCCCTCGACGTGCTGGAGGCGGCCCGCCGGTCGGCCCGCGACGGAGTGGTGGTGACGCTGTGACGCACAACACCGAGCTGACCCCGAAGTTCCAGCCCGAGATCACCCCGCCGCTGGAGGAACTGGAGGCGCAGGAACGGCGCCTGGTGTTCCGTCAGTTCACCTACGACGACGCGTGGGCGCTGGGTTCGCTGATGGTGGAGCTGGCGCGGGAGCGGCAGGCGCCGGTCGCCATCGACATCCACCGCACCGGTCAGCAGCTCTTCCACGCCGCGCTGCCCGGCTCGGCCCCGGACAACGACGCCTGGATCGCCCGCAAGCGCCGGGTGGTGGAGCGTTACGGCTCGGCGTCCTACCTGGTCGGCGCCCGGTTCCGGGCCAAGGGCACGACGTTCGAGGACTCCTCGCGCCTCGACCCCGACCGGTACGCGGCGCACGGCGGCTCCTTCCCGATCACCGTCGAGGGCGTCGGTGTGATCGGCGCCGTGACGGTAAGCGGGCTGCCGCAGTTGCAGGACCACCGGTTCGTGGTCGAGGCGCTGGAGGAGTTCCTCAAGCGCTGAGGGCTCGGGCGTACTCGAGGGCTCGGGCCCTCACGAACACTCAGGCGTCCTTGAGTTCCTGGCGCTGCCGCCCGAGCCCTTCGATCTCCAGCTCCACCACGTCCCCCGCGCGGAGGAAGGGCTTGGGCTCCGGCTGTCCCAGCGCGACCCCGGCCGGCGTACCGGTGTTGATGACGTCACCGGGGTAGAGGGTCATGAACTGGCTGACGTAGCGCACCACTTCGCCGACCGGGAAGATCTGCTCGGCCGTCGTGCCGTTCTGCTTCAACTCGCCGTTGACCCACAGCTTCAGGGAGAGGTTCTGCGGGTCGGGCACCTCGTCCGCGGTGACCAGCCAGGGGCCGAGCGGGTTGAACGTCTCGCAGTTCTTGCCCTTGTCCCAGGTCCCGCCCCGCTCGATCTGGAACTCCCGCTCGGACACGTCGTGCGCGACCGCGTACCCGGCGACATGTCCGAGCGCGGCCTCGGCGGACTCCAGGTAGCGGGCCGTACGTCCGATGACGACGGCCAGTTCGACCTCCCAGTCGGTCTTCACCGAGCCGCGCGGGACGAGCACCGTGTCGTTCGGCCCGACCACCGTGTCCGCGGCCTTGAAGAAGACGACCGGCTCGGACGGCGGCTCGGCGCCCGTCTCGCGGGCGTGGTCGTGGTAGTTGAGGCCGATGCACACGACCTTGCCGATCCGCCCCAGCGGCGGCCCGATCCGCAGCCCCGTCGCGTCCAGCGCGGGCAGCTCACCGGCGTCGGCGGCGGCGCGGATCCGGCCGAGCGCCGCGTCGTCGGCGAGCACCGTCCCGTCGATGTCGGCCACGACGCCCGTCAGGTCCCGCAGCACCCCCTCGCCGTCGAGCAGCGCGGGCGTCTCCGCTCCCACCGGTCCGACTCGCAGCAGCTTCATGATCCCAGTCTCCCTCGATCGCGGGCGCCCCACCGATGGGTGCAGCCATCGGAGGACTGGTCGATCCTCCAAGCTCAACGGGCACTCCGCAATACCCGGTTCACGTACTGGACCGTAGCCGCCGGCCGCTCACTCCCCCGGTGACCGGGTCGCGTCGATGTCGATCGGCTCCAGGAGCCGCTTCGGCCGCAGCAGGGCCCGGCTGACGGGGTCGACGGGGTGGGGGTCGAGCCCGGGGCCCGGTGCCATCACGACGTCCTGGACGGGTACGACGGCTGCGCACGCGGGGCATTCGCCGTACGAGCCGAGTTCGGTGCCGCAGTCGGCGTGGCGGAAGACGCGCAGTTTCGTCTCGCCGAAGTGCTCGCGGCCCCACACGCCCAGGGAGCGCAGGGTCGGCCACAGGGCGGTGCCGCGGTCGGTGAGCACGTACTCGTCCCGGGGCGGCGACTGCTGGTAGCGCCGCTTTTCGAGGATGCCCTCGGCGGTCAGCATCTGCAGGCGGGTGGAGAGGACGGCCCGGGGGATGCCGAGGTGGTTGAGGAAGTCGTTGTAGCGCCGGACGCCGTAGAGCGCGTCGCGGACGACGAGCAGGGTCCACCGCTCGCCGATGATCTCCAGCGCGCGGGCGATGGAGCACTCCTGTGTCGCGTAGTCCTTGCCGAGTGCCATGCCCTCCACTGTAACCACTTTCCACCACCTTGGTTCAATCACCGAACCGACAGTGCTACGGTGCTACACATGCCAAGGTTCAATGAACGAACTCTCCCCCCGTCCTCCGCCCCCGCCCCCGCCCCCACGACTCCTGCCGGCGCCTCTTCCGGCGCCTCTTCCGGCGTCTCCTCCACCTCCTCCGCCACCCCCACACCCCCGGCGCACCCCCACCCGGCGCCCGGCCACCCGCGCGCCACCCTCGCCCTGACCAGCGCGGCCACCGCCGTCACCCTGATGACGTACACCGCGCCGGTCGTCACCCTCCGCGACACCGCCGCCGCCCTGCACACCCCGCTCTCCGCGCAGGCGTGGCTCATCAACGGCACCCCGCTCGGCCTCGCCGCCGTCCTCCTGGTCGCCGGCAGCCTCGCCGACGACTACGGCCGCCGCCGGATCTTCCTGGCCGGCACGCTGACCCTCGGCATCACCACCGCCCTGAGCGCGCTGGCCTCCTCCACCTGGCTGTTCACGCTGACCCGCATCGCGCAGGGAGCGGCGAGCGCGGCGATCCTGGCGAGCAGCCTGGGCCTGCTGGTGCAGGCGTTCCCCTCTCCGCGCGGCCGGCTGCACGCCACCGGCGTGTGGGGCGCCTTCGTCAGCGGCGGCATCGCGGCCGGTCCGCTGCTGGCGGGCGCGATGCCGGACTGGCGGGTGGCGTACGGCGTGCTGGGCGCGGCGGCGCTGCTGGTGGCGGCGCTCTCCGTCCGCCCGCTGACGGAGTCCCGTTCGCCGCGGGGTGGCCGCCCGGACATCCCGGGCGCGCTGACGTTCGGGCTGGCGCTGGTGTCCCTGGTGGCCGCCCTCACCCTGGGCCGGGACGGCTGGCTGCGCGCGGAGGTGGGCGGCCTGTTCCTGGCGACGGTACTGCTCCTCGCCCTCTTCGCCGTGCTGGAGCGACGGACGCCGACCCCGATGATCGACCTGAGCCTGCTGCGCCGCCCGGGCTTCCTGGCGTCCTCCGTGGGCGGCCTGTTCACGGGCCTGGCGGTGATCGGCCTCTTCAGCTTCCTGCCGGTGCTCTTCCAGCAGGTCCTCGGCCTGTCCCCGATGGACACGGCCTGGCTCTTCCTCCTGTGGTCCGGCCTCTCCTTCGCGGTCGCCCTCCAGGCCAAGCGGCTGGCCGGCCGGGTGCCGCCCCGCCACCAACTGGCCGTCGGCTTCGCCCTCCACGCGGCCGGCGTCCTGACCATGCTCGGCGCGATCGACTCCGGCTCCTGGCACCGCCTCCTGCCCGGCCTGATCCTCGGCGGCGTCGGCAGCGGCCTCCTGAACGCCGCGCTCCCCCTCCTCTCCGTCGAGTCCGTCCCGCCGGCCCGGGCCGCGATGGGCTCCGGCGCCCAGCAGACCTTCCGCTACATCGGCTCCTGCGCCGGCGTCGCCCTCACGATCGCCATCGTCACGTCATCAAGCGACGGCCTCGGCCACGGCTCGAACACCGCCCTACTGGTCTCCGCGGGACTGGCACTGCTGGCGGCGGTGGGAGTGGTGGTACTGCGGGAACGAGGGGCGACCCACCGGTCGTAGGCCGACGCAGTGCCACGGACCAAGGCCCGGCACCACGTGGACGACCCGGCCCGGACGCCATGCCGGCTGCGTTCATTCCTCCCCACCCCCCTTCGCCCTTCCGCCGGTTCACGACCGCGGGTGGGTGGAGACGAGTCTTCCCCACACCACCAGGCGGTACCTCGACGTGTACTCCGGGGTGCAGGTGGTGAGGGTGATGTAGCGGCCGGGGGTCGTGTAGCCGTACGACGGCTTCAGGGTCGAGCGGGGGATCGGGCGGATCACGCCCGCGTCGCGCGACGACGTCTGCGGCAGCGTCTTGTCGACGGCGTACGTGTAGACGGCGGTTCTGGTCTCCACCTCCACGACGTCCTTCGCCCGCAGCCGGTTGATGTACCGGAAGGGCTCGCCGTGGGTGTTGCGGTGACCGGCGAGGGCGAAGTTGCCGAGCTGCCCCGGCTGTTGGGTGCCGCGGTAGTGGCCGACGTAGCCCTTGTTTAGGACGTCCCGCTTGCTGACGCCCTCGGCGACGGGGGCGCGGACGCCGAGGCGGGGGATGGTGAGGATGGCGTAGGCCTGGGAGAGGGCGGGCGTCTGCCGGCCGGTGCCGCTCGTCGCCCGGTGCGCGGCGGTGCCGGAGTGCGGGTCGGCTGACCCGTCCGGAGCCGGAACCGCCGTACGTCCGCCGCCATCCCCGTCCCCCACCCCCGCCCGCCACTCCCGCTCCAGCGCCTCCACCCTGCGCTCCGCACCCCGCTTCGCCTCCCGGTTCGTCCACCACAGCTGGTGGACGACGAGGAGCAGCAGCACGACCCCCGCGGTGACGAGGAGTTCGCCGCCGGTCCACAGCGCGCGCCGGCGCCGGGCGAGCCTTCGCCGGCTGCTGTGCTGGACGACGGGCACCCGCGTGCGCATCCCGCCCACCTCCTCCCGGGCCGCCCGCACGATAAGCGCCCGTCCCTCAACTCACCAGTCCCACAGCGCCTCGTCCGCCCTGTCCGGTACTTCGTACATAGGTTTGAGAAAGGGCTGTCGCAACCCTCGACAACCCCACGCGTCACGCCCGATGCTTCCTCGTGGCATGAACGGGACAGGCCACCACATCGGAGAAGCCATGATCCGACGCAGAACCCTGCTGGCCGCGGCCGGCGGCACCCTCCTCGGCAGCGCCCTCGCGACCGGCACCGCGCACGCGGACGCCACGGTCTCCGTCAACCCCGGTACGAAATACGGCACTTGGGAGGGCTGGGGCACCTCCCTGGCCTGGTGGGCCAACGTGTTCGGCGCACGGGACGACTTCGCCGACATCTTCTTCACCACCAAGTCGACGACCTACAACGGCACGTCACTGCCCGGCCTGGGCCTGAACATCGCCCGCTACAACCTCGGCGCGTGCAGTGGGAACACCGTGGGCGGCGAGAGCATGGTCGCCTCTCCCAACATCCCCGCGTTCAAGCAGATCGAGGGGTACTGGCAGGACTGGAACAACGAGGACCCCACCTCCTCGGCCTGGGACTGGACGGCCGACGCCACCCAGCGGGCGATGCTGGTGAAGGCGACCCAGCGCGGCGCCATCAGCGAGCTGTTCGCCAACTCCCCCATGTGGTGGATGTGTTACAACCACAACCCGTCCGGCGCCGCCGACGGCGGCAACAACCTCCAGTCCTGGAACTACCGCCAGCACGCCTCCCACCTCGCCGCCGTGGCCCTGCACGCCAAGAACAACTGGGGCGTGAACTTCTCGACCGTCGAGGCCTTCAACGAGCCCAGCTCCAGCTGGTGGACGGCCACCGGCACGCAGGAGGGCTGCCACATCGACGCGACGGTCCAGGCCGCCGTACTGCCGTATCTGCGCAGCGAGTTGGACAGCCGCGGCCTGACGAGCACGAAGATCTCCGCGTCCGACGAGACCAGTTACGACCTCGCCCGCACCACCTGGAACTCCTTCAGCTCGACCACGAAGGGGTACGTCAACCGCGTCAACGTCCACGGCTACCAGGGCTCCGGCGGCCGCCGCGACCTCCTCTACACGGACGTGGTGACCACGGCCGGCAAGGCGCTGTGGAACTCCGAGACCGGCGACAACGACGGCACCGGCTACACCCTCGCCTTCAACCTGCTCTACGACTTCCGCTGGCTGCACCCCACCGCGTGGGTCTACTGGCAGGTCATGGACCCGTCCACGAACTGGGCGATGATCGCGTACGACGCCGACACGCTGACCGCGGGCGCGGTGCAGACGAAGTACTACACGATGGCCCAGTTCAGCCGGCACATCCGCCCCGGCATGACCATCCTCGACACGGGCGTCAGCTACGCGGTGGCGGCCTACGACGCGAGCGCCAAGCGCCTGGTGATCGTCGCCCTCAACACCGCCACGTCCGCCCAGACCCTCACCTTCAACCTCTCCGACTTCACCACGGTGACCGGCGGTTCGGGCGGCCTGGTCCCACGCTGGTGCACCGTGACGACGGGCGGCGACCGATACAGGGCGTACTCGGACACCTACCTCTCCGGCAAGTCGGTGGCGGTGCAGTTCCCGGCGAAGTCGGTACAGACATTGCAGATCGACGGCGTGACGATCTGAGTGGCGTACGGATCAGAGGGCGGGGCCCGGTGGGACGGCGGCGAACGCACCGGACGCACCGATCGGACTGACGGACCAATGGACCGAACGGACCGGGCGCCGCCCCTCCACAGCCGTACCCTGGCAGCCCCCTCCACGGCCGTACCCTGGCCACCCCTACAGCCGTACGGTCATCTCCACCCGCACGACCTCCCCCGCCTCCACCCCCGCCGCCCTCCGCAGGGCCGCCTTCAGCGGCAGCAGATAGCCGCCGTCCTTCGGGAACAGGGACGTATCGAAGGCGGCTCCCCCCAGCCGCGCGGCGACCGGCACCACCCCCCACCCGTAGCTGGCCAGGGCGGCGACCTCCCGTATGTCGGCGGACTCCGCTACCGGCACGGGCACGAAGTAGTACGGCGCGGGTCCCCGCCACTCGATCACCCGCCCGGTGAAGACAAGATCCATCAGCCCCGCCCCTCCAGGGCGTCCAGATCCCGCTCGGCGAACCGCCGGTGCCACCACTCCTCGTTGAGTACGACGAGCAGACACTCCCGCACGGTGAAACTCGCCCCCTCGTCCGGCCACCCCGGCCCCACGGCCGGCTCGGTCCGCCGGTCGAGCTTCTCGTCGCTCAGCCCGTCGATCACGCCCCGGACGACTCCCATGACCTCCGAGCGCAGGGCGAGCACCTCCGCCAGCGGGGCCCGCACGTCACGGTCGTGCGGCACGCCCTCGCGCGGGCTCATCTCGTCCCACGGCAGGGACAGCGGATGCCAGGGCCGCGCCTGGCCGAGCACGCACCGCACGACCCACGCCTGACTGGCGAACACGAGGTGCCGCAAGGTCTGCACGAAGGACCACTCGCCGCCCACCGAGGCGTGCAGTGCCTCCTCCGGGAGCCGCCGGGCCCGCGCCACGGTCGCCTCCCACAGCCGCTCGTCGACGTCCCAGGCCTCCCGGAACCCGTCCGCGTCGACCGGCCGGAACTTCACCCGCTCCGGATACCGCCGGTCCAGCTCCGCCTCGACGAACGGCACCACGTCGACCCCGTTGACGACGAGGTTCCGCACCTCCCCGTCGATGCTGGCGTCGGCCATCTCCACGCCGCGCATCACCACCCCGCCGAGCTCGCAGGACCGGAAGACGGCCCCCCTGAGCCCCACGGAGGTGAACCGCGCACCCGCCATGTCGACCCGCTCGAACTCCGTACCCCGAAGATCCGCGAAGTCGCTGTCGCCCATGCCGGTCAGCGTAGAGCCGTAGCACTCCCGCCACCCCTGGCCTGCGTATATCTCCTCTCTGTCACCGGTCGGCAGTACGGTGTCCCCCATGCGCCCCGACACGCCTGCCGAGAACGTCGACCACACCGCCGAAGCGGCCCGCCTGGAGCGAACCGCCGGCCTCTACCCCGAGGACGCCGAGGCCCTCCTCCTCCAGGCCGCGGCCCACCTGGAACTGGCCGGCGACCGTCCCGCCGCGACCGCGCTCTACGACCGCCTGCTGTCCTCCGCGGACGGCCTGGAGAACCCCTACCTGATCCGCGCCCTGAAGGCTTCCAACCTCTGGGAGTACGGCCACGAGGCCGAGGCCCGGGCAATCATCGAGGGCGTCCGCACGGCGTCCCCGCGCGATCCGGCGCCCTGGGTGATCGTGGCGGAGGCGCTGGAGTCGCACGACGAGCTGGAGGCGGCGGAGAAGACGTTCACGGAGGCGGCCCGCCTGCTCCTGACGGACGTGCCGGAGCCCCCGTACTCGACGCATCCCCTCCTCTACGGCCGCCACCGCGTCCGCCGCATGCTGGGCGCGGCCCACGACGAGTGGGACACCCTGGCCGACTCTCTGCACTCCTCGCCGGTCTCCCTGGACGAACTCCACGACCCGAAGCGCATCTGGTCCCTCGGTTCGGACAACCCCGCCGAACTGGCCGCGGAGATCAGCCGCCTGCGCGCGGAACTGGGCACCTACCGCGAGGCCCTCTCCCGCCCCTTCCCGGTGGCGGTCCTGCACTGGCCGGCGGACGAACTGGCGGAACTGGTGGAGGCGTACCCCAGCCTGGCCGCGGAGTACCCCTCCCACGAGGAGCACCTGGCGACGATAGAGGCGTCCCTCCGCGAACTGGCCGCCTCCGGCACCCCGAACCTCGGCATCGTCACCGGCACGGTCCCGTCCTACGAGGCCTTCGCAGCCTCGGAGAGCACGTCCCCCGCAGACACGGACCTGCTCCCGCAGTACGCGACGACCCTGGCGGCCCGGGGACGAGCGGTGGAGTGGCCGCCACAGCGGGGGACGGCTTGTTGGTGTGGGTCGGGGCGGGTTTACGAAGGGTGCCACGGGGCTCAGTAGTCAGCGCAACGAGTCAGCTCAACCCCGCTCAATCGGTAAGCCGCGTGGAGTGCGCCCCGGCCTAGAGCGTGCTGGGGCCGCTCGAGTGCTGCCACTGCCTGCGGTGATAACGCACGTACTCCTCATGCACGTTGTGCTTCTTATGCCGTTTGAGCTGTCTGCGCACGTTCCCGCCAAACAATCCAGTGCGTACGACGATTGACCAGTCATCCTCGATGACTATCGCCCCTATGTCCAAGCTGACGTGACAGTTGGGGCAGAGGCAGAGGATATTGCGTTCCACGTCCGGGCCCTCATGCGGCTTCCCCAAGGGCTTTATGTGTGCACCCTCGCTGTACGGCTTCCCGTCTGCACCTACCAAGCGCAGGCCACAGATCTGGCACTCATGGTCATAGAGCTCCTTGACCCGCCTTGCTGCCGCAGCATCCCGCACGATGCGCTGAATGCGCGCGGCGCGGGTTACGGGGAATTTCTCATCTTCCGCGAAGGGCTGGTCCGCTGCACCACCGGACGTGGTGCCAGCTTTCCCATCGAGCAGCTCTTCTTGCTGCACGAGCACCTCGGCAACTCTGCGCTCCATCGGCGTCAGCTCTTGCTCTGGTTGCGGCAGGCGCTCCAAGTGGAACTGGCAGATGTCGATGGCCGAGCCATGAGGGGCAGGAGATTTCGACGTCGCCGTGCGTATGGCCGTGATCTGATACAGACCGTCGTACCTGTAGCCCTCTTTGAGTGAGTAGCGCGGGTCACCTTTAGGGCCGCGAATAATGCGAATATGGTAGCCCCGCTCGTAGCTGAGCTTCAGTGCCGCATTGTCGCGGTATTCCCACGATTGACTACGAAGAAGGGTCTTGCCGCCCGGCGCTTTGTCTTCATCAGGAGAGGCACCTGTGTACTGGACCCAGGTCCAACCGTCCTCGTCATCCACGTAGCCACCGTTGAGCACGATGGCGTCGGCGACGTAGAGACCGTCATAGTCCTTCAGTCGAGATATTCCTCGCATGGTGTCGCCGTGCAGATGGGCATTCCTCACATCTGTCCGCCGAGGGAAGACCTCCCCGGGCACGACGCCTTCTATGTGGCCGATGACTCGCTCTCCCATCGGACCATACTGACGCGAGGTGATCGCTTATGTCACCCAAGTTGCTTGATCAGGCCAACTCTCGCCCACGCGCGATCAGTCCGCGCCGTTCAACCGATCCAGCAAGGACAGCAACATCGCCCGTTCCCCCGCCCCCAACCCCCCGAAGCACTCCCCCAGCACCCCGTCCGCCACCTCGTGTCCCGCCTCCAGTACCCGCTTCCCCGCCGGTGTCAGATGGTGCTCGATGCGCCGTCCCCGGCCCGGGCGGCGGTCGATCAGGCCCTGGGTCGAGAGGCGGGTCGCCAGGGTGCCGAAGGACTGTTCCGTCTGGAAGGTGGCCGTCGCCAGTTCGCGGGCCGAGGCGCCCGGGGTGCGGCTGATCGCGCGGAGGGCGTCCCACTGGGCCAGGGTCGTGCCGACCGACGCCAACGCGCTGTCCAGGGCGCGGTGTTGGCGGTACTGGGCCTGCTTGACCGCTCGGCCGAGGCGCTGGAGTTGCTGGTCACCATGCATGGGGGAAGTTTAGCCTCCCAACTAAGCTAGCTTAAATAAGCATCTTTAGTTACAGTCGTCGGCATGACTTCCGACCTGACCCTCACCCTTGCCGAGCACGGCCCCGCCACCGGCCGTCCCGTTCTCGTCCTGCACGGCGGCGGCGGACCCGGCACCGTCGCCGGCATCGCCCGGCACCTCGCCGCCGGCAAGGGCGCCCACACCCTCACGCCCACCCACCCCGGCTGGGACCGCACTCCCCGCCCCGACTGGTTGACCGGCGTCGACGATCTCGCCCTCGCCTATCTCCGGCTCCTGCGCGAACGCGACCTGCACGACGTGCTCCTCGTCGGGTCCTCGCTCGGCGGGTGGATCGCCGCCGAGATGGCCGTACGCGATCCCGGCGCGCACTTCGTCACGGGGCTCGTACTCGTCGACGCCGTCGGCGTGTACGTCGAGGCCGAGCCGATCGCCGACTACTTCGCCCTCGATCCGCGTGCCGCCGCGGAGTTGTCCTGGCATCAGGCGGATCGGTACCACGTCGATCCCGCCGACCTTCCCGGTGACCAACTCGCCGTGCGGCAGGCCAACATGGCCACCATGCGGGTGCTCGCCGGCGATCCGTACATGCACGACCCGAAGCTGCTGCGGCGGCTGGGCGGCGTCCGGCAGCCCGCCCTGCTCGTGTGGGGCGCGAGCGACCGGATCGTCACGCCCGCCTACGGGGCCGCCTACGCCGACGCGTTCGCGGACGGGCGGCTCGACGTCGTCCCCGAGGCCGGGCACCTGCCGCAGATCGAGCAGCCGGAGGCCACCTTCGCCCTCATCGAGGGGCAGCTGTGACCGGCACTGTGCTCTGATGCGCCCCGCCACGCCCGGATCACCGTCCGTGACCGACGTGTTAAGTGAGCTTTAAACGAGGCTTAAGCGTTCTTCGGTTCGGCGCGCTCCTCCAAGTAAGCGCAGGTCAGCGGGATTTGGGGATTCGCGTTCCGGTTGGCGGGGCCCGTGATCGTGCGTATCGTCATGGCCCACCGGCGGCACCCCGGCGCGCATCTGAGAGCGCTCTCAGCGGACGTTCCGCACTCTCCGCAGTCTCCGCACTCTCGGCCCTCTCAGAAGCGCGTCCGACGTGCCTGTCCGGTGCCCCACGTCAACTTCCCCCCAGACGAGGTGTGTTCCCGCCATGGCAGCTCATCGCGCCCGCCGATGGTCGTTCGGAGGGCTGGTGTTCCTCATCACCGCCGCCCTCGCCGGCGCCGTCCTCTTCACCACGTCCGGTCCGGCCACGAACCGGGCGAACGCCGCCGCGGCGCAGACGTGGTCCGACGACTTCGACGGCGCCGCCGGCAGCGCGCCCGACTCCTCAAAGTGGACCCTGGAGACGGGCGGCGGCGGCAACGGCAACCACGAGTTGCAGTACTACACGAACAGCACCGGCAACGCCGCGCTCGACGGCGACGGCCACCTGGTCATCACCGCCCGCAAGAACAGCGACTCCGGCCTGCAGTGCTGGTACGGCACCTGTCAGTACACCTCGGCGCGGCTGAACACCGCCAGGACCTTCACGCAGAAGTACGGCCACTTCGAGTCCCGTATCAAGATCCCGCGCGGCCAGGGCGTCTGGCCGGCGTTCTGGATGCTGGGCGACGACCTCGGCAGCGCCGGCTGGCCGAACAGCGGCGAGATCGACGTCATGGAGAACGTCGGCAGCGAGCCCGGCACCGTCCACGGCACCATCCACGGCCCCGGCTACTCCGGTTCGAGCGGCATCGGCGCCGCGTACACGCTGCCGAACGGCGCCTCCTTCGCCGACGACTTCCACGTCTTCGCCGTCGACTGGAGCCCGTCGGCGATCACCTGGTCCGTGGACGGCCACGCCTACGAGACCCGCACCCCCGCCGACGTGGGCGGCAACAAGTGGGTCTACGACCACCCGTTCTTCGTCATCCTCAACTTCGCGGTCGGCGGTGACTGGCCCGGCAGCCCGGACGCCGGCACCTCCTTCCCGCAGACGATGACCGTCGACTACGTCCACGTCACCACCTCGGACAGCGGCGCCACCGGCGGGACGGGCGCCACCGGCGGCACGACCCGCACCGGCGCCATCAAGGGCATCGGCGGCATGTGCGTCGACGTCGCGGGCGCCGCCACCGCCGACGGCACCCCCGTCCAGCTGCACGACTGCACCGGCAACGACGCCCAGCAGTGGACCCTCGGCAGCGACGGCACCGTACGCGCCCTCGGCAAGTGCCTGGACGTCAAGGCCGCCTCGCACGACGACGGCGCGGTCGTACAGCTCTACACCTGCAACGGCACGTCGGCCCAGCAGTGGACGTACACCGCCGCCCACGACCTGACCAACACCGGCGCCGACAAGTGCCTCGACGCCAAGGACAACTCCTCGGCCGACGGCACCCGCCTGCAGATCTGGACGTGCACCGGCGCCGCCAACCAGAAGTGGACCGTCGGCTGAGACCCCGCACCCCAAGGAGTACCCATGGCACCCCGCCACCAGCGCAACCTCACCCGGCGCAAGATGCTGTTCGCCCTCGGCGGCGCGGCCGTCGGCGTCCCGGCGATCGCGGCCGTCGCCCCGTACGCCCTCGCGAGCCAGGACGGCACCTCGGCGAGTGACGCGCTCCCGGTGACCGTCGTCAACAACAGCGGCTCGTTCGCCAACACCTCCGTGCACCTGTACGTCGTCGGCAACCTCGACGGCAAGCAGGTACGGCTCACCCCGGACGGCACCGTCGCCCCCATCGCCCTGTCGGACAACGGCGCCGACGGCTACACCGACTACGCCATCCCCCTGGCGGGCAGCGGCGAGACGAAGCTGTCCCTGCCCTACATGTCGGGCCGCATCTACGTCTCGCTCGGCGAGAAGCTCAAGTTCAAGGCCGTCACCGACGGCAACGGCAACGCGGCCCTGCAGTACCCGGCCGGCTGGGTCGCCTCGGACCCCAACTACGGCGTCCTGCACGACTGCGCCGAGTTCACGTACAACGCGTCCGGCATGTTCTGCAACACCACGATGGTCGACATGTTCAGCGTGCCGATGAGCATCCGGCTCACCGGCGACAAGGACCAGACCACGGGGACCCTGCGCGAGGGCGGGCGCGCCGCCGCCTTCACCGCCGTGCGTCAGGTCGAGGAGTTCGCCCGGCTGGTCGTGGACGACACCCGCGTCATCGCTCCGGGCCACGGCCTGGAGGCCGGCCTGTTCCCCGCGGACTACTTCGCCCCGTACATCGACGAGGTGTGGAGCACCTACACCGGCAAGGACCTCACCGTCACCACCAACGCCGGGACCTTCACCGGCCGGGTGCGCGGGGAGCGGTTCACCTTCGACGGGCCGGCGTCCGTGTCCTTCGCCAAGCCCTCGACCCGCGACGTCCTGTTCTGCGACGGCAACCTCGCCGCGCCCAACGACGGCACCACCGGTCCCGTCGCCGCCGTCCTCGGCGCGGGCTTCAACCGCTCGACGCTGCTGACCGTCACCGCCCAGCCCGCCACCGACCCGGCCGCCTTCTACCAGGGCGAGCTGACCAACCACTACGCCAAGGCGATCCACGCTGCGACCGAGGACGGCAAGGCCTACGGCTTCGCCTTCGACGACGTCGCCGACTTCGCCTCCTACATCCAGGACACCAACCCGACCGGCTTCACGCTCACGCTGTCGCCGTTCTGACGACCGGCCCGGCACACCGCACCGGCCACCGCCCGCGGGTCTTCGTACGGGCGGTGGCCGGTGCGGTGTGGTGCGGGAGGCCGTGTGGTGCGGGAGGCCGTGTGGTGCGGGAGGCCGTGCTACGCCGTCCGCGCGAGTTCCGCCCTGCCGAACAACAGGGCGTAGCCCGAGGGCAGTTCGGCCAGGATGCGGTCCACCAGGTCGTCGCCGATCAGCTGCGGCAGCACGCTCAGCACCGAGCTGACGTCCCAACGCGCCGTCGCCGGCGTCGCGTCCTCGATCCGCAGCGCCACCTGGTCGACGAACTCCGCCGCCGTCAGCGGGCGGGTCGCCGGGATCTGGTCGGCGATCACCCTCGCCGCCTCCTCGGGGAGGGCGCGGGCCAGGGCCACGCGTTCGTCGCCGGTGACGTGGCCGCCGAGGGCGGAGAGGACGATACGGGTGACCCGTTCCGCCTCCGTCCGGGTCGGGTACTGGCCGCAGTCCCGTACCTTCTCGATCAGTTCGGGCCAGGTGACGGCGGGCGCGGCGGGCGCCGGCACGGTCGTCATGGCCGGTACGGCCGTCGGGGTCGGCACGGACGGCACGGACGTCGGGGCCGATACGGTCGGCACGGTCGTCGTGGTCGGCGTCATGGTCGGCGCGGTCATGTCTGCTCCTCCTCGATGGCGCGCGGCTCTGCGCGGGCGCGTGCGGCGTCCCGCAGGCATGGGGCGCGGCCTGCGGGACGTCGGTGTCGCGGGGACGGCTGTCCGCCGGTCTGGATCTACGGCTGCGTACCGTCTCTATGTACGGCTGTTTACCGCTTTTCTTCGTTTGACTCCTTCGTACGACTACTTGCCGATCTCCTTGCGGCCACCGCCGCCCGTGATCTGGATCCGGCGCGGCTTGGCCTGCTCGGCGACGGGGATGCGCAGGGTCAGGACGCCCGCGTCGTACGAGGCGTCGATGCGTTCCGTGTCGAGGGTGTCGCCCAGGAAGAGCTGACGGGTGAAGGAGCCCGTCGGGCGCTCGGCGACGATCATCTCCGCGTTCTCCGGGGCCGGGCTGCGGCGCTCGGCACGGACGTTGAGGACGTTGCGCTCGACGTCCAGGTCGATCGTCTCGGGGTCGATGCCGGGGAGGTCGAAGTGGACGATGAAGTCGTCACCGGAGCGGTAGGCGTCCATGGCCATCGCGGCGGGGCGGCCGGTGGAGCCGAAGACCTGCTGCGCGAGCCGGTCGAACTCGCGGAACGGGTCGGTGCGCATGAGCATCACAGGTCACTCCTCTCAACAGGCGTTCTCTGTGTCCGGGTGCGATGCCCTTACGGCTTCTTATATAACTCCGGAGAGGAAAGTTGACAAGCATCGACTCAGGTCCGAGGCCGGGAAAGTCGGGCGGGTTAGCCTCGGGCGCAGGACTCGGAGATCTCAGGAGCAGCTGAGCAGATCGCAGGAGCAGGAGGCAGGCATGGCCGGGGTTCCCAGCGCGGTGGTCGCCGCGAGCGGGCTGGTCGGCGGGTACGGCGTGGCTCGCTGGACGAAGAAGCGGCAGCTGGGCGGGGCCGTGCTGGCCGTCGCGGGGGCCGCGGCAGCGCGGCAGTGGCGGCAGCGGGCCGGCGGGAGGGCCGCGGGCGCGCTGACGGCCACGTACGTCGCCGCCTTCGCCGGGTCGCATCCGCTGGCCAAGAAGGTGGGCGCCTGGCCGGCGGTGTTCGGAGTCGCGGGCGCCGTCGCCCTCGCCTCGTGGGCGGTGGCCGACCGGCAGGCGTGAGCGCCGGAACGCGGTGACGGGCAGGGGGCCGGCGCCGCAGTCGGTGGGGGCGGACGGGCAGGTCGCAGGCGACGGCCCGTCCAGTCCCTCGCCAATCCGCGTGCGCGGCGAGGGCGTCCGGTGAGCCGGGACCGGCCGCCCTACGCCGTGACGGAAACCGGCCGCCCTACGCCGTGACGGACCGACCGCCTACCCCGTAACGGACCGGACGCCCTACCCCGTAACACGGACCGACCGCCCTACCCCGAACGGACCGGACGCCCTACGCCGCAACGCACCGACCGCCCTACACCGCAACTAACGCACCGACCGCCCTACACCGCAATGGACGGACCGGCCGCCCTACCCCGCAACTAACGCACCGACCGCCCTGCGCCGCCACGGACGGACCGGCCGCCCTACGCCGTTGCCGGTCGGGACCGGCCCTGGGACTCGCGGCCGTCCTTCGTGCCCTTCGCCCTGGCCGCCACCGCCGTCAGCGGCTTGGCGATGTCCTCCAGGGAGCGGCGCTCGGCCCGTACCGCCAGGGCCGCCGCCACCAGGCCCGCCGCGCACATCAGCGCCGCGCCGATCTGGAAGGCGAGGACCGTGTCGCCGACCTTGCCCGTGCCGGTGAGGTCGGCGAACAGGAGCGGTCCGCTGATGCCGCCGGCCGCCGTGCCGAGGGCGTAGAAGAACGCGATCGACATGGCCCGCGTCTCCATCGGGAAGACCTCGGAGACCGTCAGGTACGCGCTGGACGCGCCCGCCGACGCGAAGAACAGCACCGCGCACCAACAGGCCGTCAGGGTCGTCGCGTTCAGCGAGCCCTGGCCGAACAGCCAGGCCGTGCCGAACAGCAGCAGCCCGGAGAGCAGGTACGTCGAGGAGATCATCACCCGGCGGCCGACCGTGTCGAAGAGCTTGCCCAGCAGCAGCGGGCCGCAGAAGTTGCCGATGGCGATGACGGCGAAGTAGTAACCGGTGTCACCGGTCGGCACGTCGAAGAACTTGGTCAGGATGGCGCCGAAGCCGAAGGTGATGGCGTTGTAGAGGAAGGCCTGGCCGATGAACAGGGCGAAGCCGAGGACGGAACGCCTGCGGTAGTCGGCGAACAGCGTGCGCGCGATCTCCACGAAGGAGACGCTGCGGCGCTGGTGGATGGTGATCTCGCCCTCGGGCCGCGGCAGCGGCGCGGCCTTCTCGGCCTCCACCTGCCGTTCGATCGAGGAGACGACCTGTTCCGCCTCCTCCTCCCTGCCGTGGATCAGCAGCCAGCGCGGGCTCTCCGGGACGTGGCGCCGTACCAGGAGGATCACGAAGGCGAGCAGCGCGCCGAGGGCGAACGTCAGCCGCCAGCCCGTGTTCTCGGGCAGGACGGCGGTGTTCAGGGCGACGATCGACAGCAGGGAGCCGCCGACCGCGCCGATCCAGAAGCTGCCGTTGATGATCAGGTCGACCCGGCCGCGGAACTGCGCCGGGATCAGCTCGTCGATCGCGGAGTTGATGGCCGCGTACTCGCCGCCGATGCCGAAGCCGGTCAGGAAGCGGAAGGCGAAGAACCACCAGCTGGAGAAGGAGACCGCGGTCAGTGCGGTCGCGGCCAGATAGACCGCGAGCGTGATCATGAAGAGTTTCTTGCGGCCCCAGCGGTCGGTCAGCCGGCCCCAGAACAGGGCGCCGACGCAGGCTCCGGCCACGTAGAGGGCGGCCGCGAGGCCGGTGACCTCGCCGGAGGTGATGGGCAGGCCGCTGCCGGGCTCGGAGAGGCGGCTGGCGATGTTGCCGACGACCGTCACCTCCAGGCCGTCGAGGATCCACACGGTCCCCAGCCCGATGACGATCGTCCAGTGCCAGCGTGACCACGGGAGGCGGTCGAGACGGGCGGGGATGTCGGTGGTGACGGTACGGCCGGTCTCGGCCTCTGCGGTGGTCATGGGCTCCCTCCTCATCGAGCGAACGCCGATCGGGTGCCCCGGGCCGACCGGATTACGCCCTCGCGCTCACGCCCCGGCCGCGCCGCACCGCGCTCCCCTCACGCCCCCAGCGCCCGCGACACCGTGTAGATCACCAGGCCCGCAAGCGAGCCGACCACCGTGCCGTTGATCCGGATGAACTGCAGGTCGCGGCCGATGTGCGCCTCGATCTTCCTCGTCGTGTGCTCGGCGTCCCAGCCGGCCACGGTGTCCGTGATCAGGGAGGTGATCTCCTTGCGGTAGGTGGTGACGACGTACACCGCCGCGCCCTCCACCCAGCGGTCCACCTTGGCCTGCACCTTCGGGTCGGCGGCCATCCGCGCCCCCAGCGACAGCAGCGAGGCGCGCACGCGCAGCCTGAGTTCGCTGCGCTCGTCCTCGGCGGCCGAGACGATCATGGAGCGTACGGAGGTCCAGGCGGAGGCGATCAGGTCCTGGACCTCGCCGCGGCCCAGCACCTCGCCCTTGAGCCGCTCGACACGCGCCCGGGTGTCGGTGTCGGATTGCAGGTCGGAGGCGAAGTCGGTGAGGAAGCGGTCGAGGGCGCCGCGGGCGGGGTGGGAGGGCATGTCGCGCATCTCGGTGACGAAGCGCAGCAGTTCCTTGTAGACGCGCTCGCCGACCCGCTTGTCCACGAACCGGGGGGTCCAGCCGGGCGCCCCGCCCTGGACGGCGTCCATCACGGAGTCGCTGTGCAGCACCAGCCAGTCGTGCGCGCGGGTGACGATCAGGTCGACGACCCGTTTGTGGCCGCCGTCGCCGACGATCTTCTCCAGCATCTTGCCGATGCCGGGCGCGATCTCCTGGGCGTCGGCGCGCCGGGTGATCGCCTCGCCGACGACCGCCTGGACGTCGGAGTCGCGCAGCACGGTGAGGGCGCCGCGCAGGGCGGCGGACAGTTCGGCGGTGACGCGGTCGGCGTGGTCGGGGTCGGCGAGCCAGGCGCCCAGCCGGCTGCCGATGCCGACGGCGCGCAGCCGCTGGCGTACGACGTCCTCGGACAGGAAGTTCTCGCCGACGAACTCGCCCAGGGAGACGCCGAGCTGGTCCTTCTTGGTGGGGATGATCGCGGTGTGCGGGATGGGCAGGCCGAGGGGGTGGCGGAAGAGGGCGGTGACGGCGAACCAGTCCGCCAGCGCGCCGACCATGCCGGCCTCGGTGGCCGCGGCGACGTAGTCCGCCCAGGCGCCGGCGCCCGCGTGCGAGGCCCACTTGGCCAGGACGTACACCAGCGCCACGAACAGCAGCAGGCCGGTCGCGGTGAGCTTCATCCGGCGCACTCCGCGCTGCTTCTCGATGTCGGCGGCGCTGAAGGTGGTCATCGCGCGCGCGGCCGCGGCGGGGACGGTGCGGCGGGCCGACCCGGCAGACCCCTCCGCTCCGCTTATCCCTTTTTGTTCCGGTTCAGTGCGTTCCATCCACTCCACCCGTTCGTGATCCCCTGCACACATTGTCCCTTCCTGACCGACTCCTGGAACGGAACAGGAGTTCCCGGCGTCTGTCGGATGGGGTAACTCCCGGAAAACTCCGGCGGCCCAAAGGGGGGTCCTGTTCAACTACCCCTCATCCCATGCCGCATCATTGGGATGATCACATCGGAGCCTCGGGCTCCCGCTTGTCCGAGGAGTCACGCACCGCATGACCAGGAAACACGGTTATGCCCTGCTTTCGGCGATCATCGCCCTGATCGTGGGCCTTTCGGCCGCCCTGTACGTCGGTGTCGCCGCCGACGACGGCAGCACCACCACCAACGCCCTCGCCCAAGGCGGCGGACAGCGCGGTTCCGCCGCCCCCGCCTCCACCGGCACCTGGGTCGGCGCCTGGTCCGCCTCCCCGGCCGGCGCCGAGCCCGGCACCGAGACGGACGGACTGGCCGGCCGCTCCGTCCGCAACGTCGTGCACGCGAGCGTCGGCGGTACGAGTGCCCGCATCACCCTCTCCAACCTCTACGGCTCGACCGCGCTGACCGTCACCCATGCCACCATCGCCGTGGCGGCCGGTGCCGGGACGGCGGCGGCGTCAGCCGGGACGATGACGCGGCTGACCTTCGACGGCGCCCCCACGGTCGTCGTACCCGCCGGCGGCCAGGTGCTCAGCGACGCCGTGCGCATCCTGATCCCGCGCGACAGCGACGTCCTGGTCACCACCTACTCCCCCACCCCGTCCGGCCCGGTCACCTACCACCCGCGCGCCCGCCAGATCTCCTACGTCGGCGAGGGCGACCTCACCGACGACGTGACCGGCACCGGGTACACCGGGCAGGTCGCGTACTGGCGGTACCTGACCGCGCTGGACGTGCTGAGCAACGAGTCGGACGGCACCGTGGTCGCCTTCGGCGACTCGCTCACCGACGGGGTCACCTCCACCCAGAACGCCAACCACCGCTGGCCGGACTACCTCATGGACCGGCTGCGCACGGCGGTCGGGTCCGGCCGGAAGGTGCCGCGCTACAGCGTCGTCAACGAGGGCATCAGCGGCAACCAGGTCCTCGCGAGCGGGCGGGGCCGCCCGGCCGACAACCCGGCCGGGCTGGACCGCTTCGCGCGGGACGTGCTGGACCGTACGAACGTCAAGGTCGTCGTCGTCGACCTCGGCGTCAACGACATCCTGCGCAATCCGCGGCTCGCCGACCCCGACCGGATCCTCACCGGCCTGCGCACCCTGGTCGACCGCGCCCACGCCCGCGGCGTCAAGGTCGTCGGGGCCACCCTGATGCCCTTCCAGGGCCACCAGGGCTACTCCCCGGCGCGCGAGGCGGTACGGGAGCGGATCAACGCCCAGATCCGGGCGGGCAAGGTGTACGACGCCGTCGTCGACTTCGACAAGGCGCTGAGGGACCCCTACAACCCGCGCAGGCTGCGCGCGGACTACGACTCGGGCGACCATCTGCACCCCAGCGACAAGGGGTACCGCAGGATGGCGGAGGTCCTGGACCCGGACGACCTCCAGGGGTCGGCGCCGGCCCGGCTCTGAGCGGCGGCGGTCAGTAGCCCTCGCGCCGCCGGTCCCGCTCCCGGCGACGCTCCTCGTGCCGTTCCCGGCGCTCCTCGCGCAGCTCGCGGCGCCACTCGCGGTGGTCCTCCAGCATCCGCCGGTGGTCGTCGAGGGCATCGCCCAGCGGCGGCCGGGACCCGCGCTCCAGCCGCTCCTGGCGGCGCTCCTCCTTCAGCCGGCGCCGCTCCTGCCGGGTGAGCTTGCGCTCGACGCCGACGCCGCCCCAGAAGGCGAACCCGGTGACGACCACCCGGGGCGCCCCCGGCTCTGCGGGCACCCCCTCCTCGCGGTGGTCGAAGCCGCCCATGATCCCGATGCCGCGCACCACGACCTCGACGCCGGGCGGCACGATGACGTTCATCCCGCCCATGATCGCCACGCAGTTGATCTCCACCTCGTGGTCGGCGAAGTTCGCCTCGCGCAGGTCCAGCTCGCCGCCGCCCATGAAGGCGAAGCAGTTGAACCGCTTGGGCACCGTCCAGCGGCCCTTGCGCTCGAAGCCGGACATCACCGCGACGGCCCAGCTCGACGTGCCCTCGCCACCGACGATCCGCCCCGCCCAACTCCCGTCCTCGGCGGGCTCCTTGGTGAAGGAGACCGGCGCCGGCGGGGTGACGCCCGCCACCGGCAGGTCACGGGTGAGCGGCGTCAGCTCGCCGTACGTCCGCGCCTTGTACGTCGCCTCCAGCCGTTCCTCGAACTCCGCCATGTCGAGACGGCCCTCGGCCAGGGCGTCCCGCAGGACCTCGGCGACTCGTTCACGATCGGCGTCGGAAGCACGGAGCTCCGGGACTGCGTCGTCGGTCATGACAGCAGCCTACGAGACCGTTTTCCCGGCGTACATCTTCGCGATGACGTCCTCGATGTCCGGCTCGCGCACGGACAGGTCCACCAGCGGGTACTCCGCCGCGATCCGCGCCACCAGCGGGGCCGCCGACTGCCCCGCCGGGAACGCGAGCGACTGGCGCGGCCCCTCCACCCGTACCACCCGGGCGCCCGGGATCTCGATCGGCGGCAGCTCCCGCTCCAGGTCCACCACCAGGGTGCGCTCGCCGGCGCCCGCCGCGTGCAGGCCGGTCAGCGGGCCGTCGTACATCAGACGCCCGTGGTCGATGACCATCACGCGGGAGCACACCTGCTCGATGTCCTGCAGGTCGTGCGTGGTGAGCAGGACCGTGGTGGCGCGCTCGGCGTTCAACTCCCGCAGGAACTCCCGCACCTTGGCCTTCGAGATCACGTCGAGCCCGATGGTCGGCTCGTCCAGGTACAGCACCTCCGGGTCGTGCAGCAGCGCCGCCGCGATGTCGCCGCGCATGCGCTGGCCGAGCGAGAGCTGCCGTACGGGGACGTCCAACAGGCCGGAGAGCTCCAGGAGTTCGACGCAGCGGTCGAGGTTCTCGCGGTAACGGGCGTCCGGGATGCGGTACATGCGGTGCATCAGCTTGTAGGAGTCGATCAGCGGCAGGTCCCACCACAGCGTCGTGCGCTGCCCGAAGACGACGCCGATGCGGTGGGCGAGGCGGGTGCGCTCACGGGAGGGGTCGATGCCGGCGACGCGCAGCCGGCCACCGGAGGGGGTGAGGATGCCGGTGAGCATCTTGACGGTGGTCGACTTGCCGGCGCCGTTCGGGCCGATGTAGCCGACCATCTCGCCGCGGCCCACGGTGAAGGAGAGGCAGTCGACGGCCCGGACCTGCCGGCGCTCCCGCTTCAGGAAGCCGGTCTTCCTGCGCACCTCGAAGACCTTCTCCACGCGGTCCAGTTCGATGAAGGCGTCGTCCACGGTCAACTCCCTGTGCTCCGGTACGACCTGAGACTCGCGCGCCAGAGCAGACCGGCGAGCGCGCAGAACCCCGCCGCCACCGGCGGCGGCGCGAAGGCCGCCCAGTGCGGCAGCCCGACGGGATACGGCCGCCCCAGCACGTAGGCGGCGGGCACCCAGTTGACGAAGGCGAGGGGCAGCAGGAAGGTCACCCCGCGCACCAGCTCCCTGCCGAAGACGGTCGGCGGGTACTGCAGCAGCGTGGTGCCGCCGTAGGTGAAGGCGTTCTGCACCTCGGAGGCGTCCTGGGCGACGATCTGGAAGGCGGCGCCCGCCACGAACAGCGCACTGAAGATCGCCGCACCGCTGACCACCATCACCGGCACCAGCAGCACCTTCACCGCGCTCCAGTCGACGTCGACCGACACCAGCGCCCAGCCCAGCACCACCGCGCCCTGCGTGATCCGGCCCAGGCGGCGCACGGCGAAACGGTCGGCGCCGATCTGGGCGAGCACCGGCGCGGGCCGCACCAGCAGGACGTCGAAGGAGCCGTCCCGGATCCGGGAGCCCAGCACGTCCATCGAGCCGAGCACCAGGTCGGCGATCCCGAAGGACGTCGCCGACAGCCCGTACAGGAAGGCGATCTCGGGCAGCGACCAGCCGCCCAGCGAGTCGACCTGGGCGAACATCAGCAGGATCGCCACGAAGTCCATGGCGGTCATCGTCAGGTTGCCGACCATCGTGACGACGAAGGAGGTCCGGTAGGCCATGCTGGAGCGCACCCACATCCCGGCGATCAGCCGGTAGGCCCGCAGCCCCTCGGTCACGGCACCGCGCTCAGCCACCCTGCACCACCACCCGCCGTGTCGCCGCCGACTGCAGCAGCCGTCCCGCCGCCAGCAGCACCACCGCCCAGGCCGCCTGGAAGACGTACGCCCCGAGCGGCCCGGTCTCCCCCATCAGCACGTCCGCCGGCATCTGGATCTGCGCCGCCCAGGGCAGCACCCGTACGACGTCGCCGATCGCGCCCGGGAAGGCGTTCAGCGGCAGCACGATGCCCGAGAAGAAGACGCCGGCGATCATCACCGCCTGCGTGACGCCCATGCCGTCCATCAGCCAGAACACGCTCAGCGCCGCCAGGTACCGCAGCGCGAAGCTGACGACCATCGCCAGCAGCAGCGCGACCGTGAACGCCGCCCAGGTGGTCACGTCCGAGGGCAGCGCCATCGGGAAGAACAGCGCGCCGAACAGGAACGGGATCACGCCCCGCCCCAGGATCTGGAACAACGCCCGCCCCAGGTCGCTCGCCATCCACCACAGTTGGAGGTCGGCCGGCCGGTACAGGTCGACGGCCACGTCTCCCGTGCGGATCCGGGCCATCAGGTCCGTCTCGAACCCCCCGCCCTGGATCGCCAGCGTCGCGTACAGGCACTGCCCCACCCACACATAGGTGACGGCCTGCGCCTGGTCGTACCCCCCGAGATGGGGTTTCTCGTCCCACAGCGCCAGATACGTGTAGACGAGGATCACCCCGAAGACGGTGTTGGTGAACACCCCCGCCGCCGTCGCCGCCCGGTACGTGGCATACCGTCTGAATCCGCCCACCGCGACGGCGCCGTACAACCGCCCCGCGCCCACCTCACAGTCCTCCCAGCCCGGCCCGACACCGAAGCGCAGGAGCCTACTGGCCTGGTGGTGACGCACGCCACGCATTTTCCGACCCGACGCGTGCCGTGATCCGGGAACGGAACGCTTGGTGCGAGAGTCTTCAACAGGGGCGCAGAAGGCGTACGAGGACGTACGGAACGTACGATGCGAAAACAGGAGTCCGGGCACCACATGAGCGACGAGCCGCAGCCACAGCCGCAGCAGCCGACCCAGGGCACGAAACCGAAGCGGCCCAGGCGCACCGGCTGGCGCCGGCTGATTCCGACCTGGCGCATGCTGCTGGGCACCTTCGTGATCGGCGTGCTGCTGCTGATCGGCCTGTTCTACCTCGGCTACTCGCTGGTCAAGATCCCGCCGGCCAACGCCCTCGCCACCAAGCAGGCCAACGTCTACCTGTACGCCGACGGTTCCCAGATCGCCCGCGACGGTGACGTCAACCGGGAGAACGTGACGCTCGCCCAGGTCTCCAAGGACGCCCAGCACGCCGTACTGGCCGCCGAGGACCGGGACTTCTACACCGAGTCCGCCGTCGACCCCAAGGCGATGCTGCGCGCCGCGTGGAACACCGCGACCGGCAAGGGCAAGCAGTCCGGCTCCACCATCACCCAGCAGTACGTGAAGAACTACTACCTGGCGCAGGAGCAGACCGTCACCCGCAAGGTGAAGGAGTTCTTCATCGCGATCAAGCTCGACCGGGAGAAGTCCAAGAACGAGATCCTGGAGGGCTACCTCAACACCAGCTACTTCGGCCGCAACGCCTACGGCATCCAGGCCGCCGCCCAGGCCTACTACGGCATGGACGCCACCGACCTCGACCCGGCCCGCGCCGCCTACCTCGCCGCGCTGGTCAACGCGCCCAGCGAGTACGACGTCGTCGCCCACCCCGAGAACAAGGCGGCCGCCGTCGCCCGCTGGAACTACGTCCTGGACGGCATGGTCAAGAAGGGCTGGCTGAGCGAGGGCAAGCGGGCCGGACTGACGTTCCCCATGCCGAAGGAGCAGACCCTCTCCACCGGCATGTCCGGGCAGCGCGGCTACATCGTCGACGCGGTCAAGAACTACCTCATCAAGAACAAGATCGTCACCTCGGACGAGCTCGACGCCGGCGGCTACCGCATCACCACCACCCTGGACAAGAGCAAGCAGGACGCCTTCGTCAAGGCCGTCGACGACCAGGTGATGTCCAAACTCGACAAGAAGAACCGCAAGGTCGACACCTACGTCCGCGCGGGCGGCGCCTCCGTCGACCCCAGGACCGGCAAGATCGTCGCGATGTACGGCGGCATCGACTACGTCAAGCAGTACACCAACGGCGCCACCCGCGAGGACTTCCAGGTCGGCTCCACCTTCAAGCCGTTCGTGTTCACCTCGGCCGTCCAGAACCACTCCGAGACCCAGGACGGCGAGGTCATCACCCCCAACACCTACTACGACGGCACCAACAAGCGCCCCGTACAGGGCTGGAGCGGCAGCTACGCCCCCGCCAACGAGGACGACGTCTCCTACGGCGACATCACCGTGCGCACCGCCACCGACAAGTCCGTCAACGCGGTGTACGCGCAGATGGCCGTCGACGTCGGCCCGGCGAAGGTGAAGCAGACCGCGATCGACCTCGGCATCCCCTCCGACACCCCGGAGCTGTCCGCCTACCCCTCCATCGCGCTCGGCGTGGCGCGGGCCAGCGTCCTCGACATGGCGGAGGCCTACGCCACGCTCGCCAACCACGGCGAGAGGCACGCGTACACGATGATCGACTCGGTCACCAAGGACGGCAAGGACGTCGTCGACCTGCCGAAGGACACCAGCGCGCAGGCCGTCAGCCGGGAGGCCGCCGACACCACGACCTCCGTCCTGCAGAGCGTCGTCGACAACGGCACCGCGACCGCCGCGCAGGGCGCCGGCCGCCCCGCCGCCGGCAAGACCGGCACCGCGGAGGAGGACACCGCCGCCTGGTTCGCCGGCTACACCCCCGACCTCGCCACCGTCGTCTCCGTCATGGGCCAGGACCCGGTGACGGCCGCGCACAAGTCGCTCTACGGCGCGATGGGCCTGCAGCGCGTCAACGGCGGCGGCCCGCCGGCCGAGATCTGGGCCCAGTACACGAAGGAGGCCCTGAAGGGGAAGGCGGTGACCGACTTCGACCTCCAGCTCCAGGCGGGCGCCGAGCAGAGCGAGACGCCGAGCACGCAGCCGACCGCTCCGGGCACGGGCGGCCAGGACGACGGCGGCGCCACGACCGGCGGCACCACGGGCGGCCCCACCGGCGGCGACACGACCACCGGCGGCACCCCGACGACGGGCGGCACCGCCACCGACGGCGGCACGACGACCGACGGCTCCACCACCACCGGCGGCACGACCAACGGCGGCACGACCACGGACGGCTCCACCGGCACGGGCGGCACGGCCAACGGCGGCACCACCGACGCCGGCACGACGACGGGCACCACCGCCGGGGACACGACCGGCGGCGCGACCACGGGCACCGACACCGGCGGGACGACGACGGGGACCACGGCGGGCCCCCAGGCCACGAGCCGCAGACAGTGACACGGCACCGACGAAGGGGCTGGTGACGACGGTCACCAGCCCCTTCGCGCCGGGTCAGAGATACAGGCCCGTCGAGTCCTCCGAGCCCTCGAACCGGTCCGCGGCCACGGCGTGCAGGTCGCGCTCGCGCATCAGCACGTACGCCACGCCCCGCACCTCCACCTCGGCACGGTCCTCCGGGTCGTACAGGACCCGGTCACCCGGCTCCACCGTCCGCACGTTCTGCCCGACGGCGACGACCTCGGCCCAGGCCAGCCGCCGGCCGACCGCCGCGGTGGCGGGAATCAGGATGCCCCCGCCCGAGCGGCGCTCACCCTCGCCGGTCTCCTGCTTGACCAGAACCCGGTCGTGCAGCATCCGGATGGGCAGCTTGTCGTGCGGGGCGGTACTGTGCTCGTTTCTCTTGGCGCTCACGCCTTGAACCTACAGCTCTCCGTCAGCTCTTGCGCCGTCGGGTACCGAGGGCGAGCAGGCCCACGAGGCCGACCGCGACGAGCGCGACCGGCACGATGCGCTCCAGCCGGGGCGCGCCCTCCTCGTCCACGAACTGCGCCCTGACGTCGGTGACGGCCTTGTTGACGCCGACGTACGCCCGTCCGAGCGTGTGATCGATATGCGACACGACCTTGGCCTTGGCGTCGCCGACGATCGTCTTGGGGTGCACCCGCACCCCGATCTCGTCGAGCGTCTCGGCCAGCACCTCGCGGCGGCGCCTGATGTCCGCCTCGATCTGCGCCGGGGTTCTCGTGTCCGACGTGTCCGCCACCGTACGGCCTCCGAACTGAAGCTGATGCTGTTCTGGACAGTCTGTCAGCTCCGCGCGCCGCCGCACTGTCAGGACCCCCCGTTACGCTAGCCAGATGAGCGAGCGACTCCAGCCCGGGGACGTGGCCCCCGACTTCACCCTCCCCGACGCCGACGGCACCGAGGTGTCCCTGTCGTCCCACCGGGGCCGCAAGGTCATCGTCTACTTCTACCCGGCGGCCCTCACGCCGGGCTGCACGAAGCAGGCGTGCGACTTCACGGACAACCTCGACCTGCTGGCCGGCGCGGGCTACGACGTCATCGGCATCTCCCCCGACCAGCCGGAGAAGCTGGCGAAGTTCCGTGAGAAGGAGTCCCTGAAGGTCACCCTCCTGGCCGACCCCGACAAGAAGGTCACCGAGGCCTACGGCGCGTACGGCGAGAAGAAGAACTACGGCAAGACCTACATGGGCGTCATCCGCTCCACGATCATCGTGGACGAACAGGGCAAGGTGGAACGCGCCCTGTACAACGTCCGCGCGACAGGCCACGTGGCCAAGATCATCAAGGACCTGGGAATCTGAGGGCCCGTTCTCCCCTGAACCGACGGCTCGCACCGGCGCGCGGTGCGAGCCTCTTCACATCCAGAGCGTGACCGTCCGATGAGCCATTCGTTACTCCGTACGAGCTGCGAACGTGCGGCCGGAACGGAAGGGGGCTCGGTGGGGACCAGCGCGTACACCAAGGAGCGACTGGAGGAGGCGGTACGTGCTGGAGCGGATGCGGCGGCTGAGGTCAAGTGGACCAGGGAGATCCTCCAGGAAGCGGTTTCGGCTTCGAGGATCAAGGCGTACGGCATCGACGTCTCGCACTTACGGGTGCCGGACCGGCGCGGCGAGCCCCGGCGCCGCCGGACGCCCGAGGAACTGCTCGTCGAACAGGCCGACAGGGGGGCCCGACGGTCGTGGCAGGGGTGTCCATTGAGCGGTGGTGTGCAGTACAGCCGCGAGCGGCTGGAGGCGTTTCACCGCCTTCGGCATGGATATCTCGCATCTCAGCCCGTACGGCAGGCGCCCGCGCCCCACGGACGACGAACTGCGTAGGGCGGTTGCCGGGTCGTCTTCCCTCACAGAGGTGCTGCTGCGCCAATGGATCGTCGGAGAGGGCATCTCGACCGCGCACTTCCTGGGGCAGGGGCACAGGCGCGGGAAGCGGAGCCACAACGCCAAAGAGCCCGAAAACATCCTGGTCCGCCACGAGGGCAAGCGCCGAACACGCACCGCGCTGCTCCGTCGCGCTCTCCGGGATATCGGCGGCTCGGCAAACCGATGACGCTGGAGGTCGATCACATCAACGGGGACCGGAGCGACGACCGGCGGGAGAATCTGCGGTTGCTGTTCCCCAGCTGTCACGCAATCACCAACACCTGGTGCAGAGGAGGCAATCGGCGATCACTCGCCGAGTACCAGTAAGGTGTACGCGGGGCCGTAGCCCAACTGGCAGGAGGCACCACTTTTAGGTAGTGGACAGTGCGAGTTCGAGTCTCGTCGGCCCCACGTGTAGAGCGCGGCTCCCCACCGGGCGCCGCGCTCCCCCATGTTCCTCAGCCCAGCAGTTCCCGCACCACCGGCACCAACGCCCGGAACGCCTTGCCGCGGTGGCTGATCGCGTTCTTCTCCTCCGGGGTCAGCTCGGCGCACGTCCGGTTCTCGCCCTCCGGCTGGAGGACCGGGTCGTAGCCGAAGCCGTTCGTGCCGGACGGTGCGTGGCGCAGGACCCCTCGTAGCCGGCCCTCGACCACCCGTTCCGTGCCGTCCGGCAGGGCGAGGGCCGCCGCGCAGGCGAAGTGGGCGGCCCGGTGGGCGTCGTCGATGTCGGCGAGCTGGGCGAGGAGGAGGTCGAGGTTGGCCTTGTCGTCGCCGTGGCGGCCGGCCCAGCGGGCGGAGAAGATGCCGGGCGCGCCGCCCAGGACGTCGACGCACAGGCCGGAGTCGTCGGCGACGGCGGGCAGACCGGTGGCCCGGGCCAGGGCGTGGGCCTTGAGCAACGCGTTCTCGGCGAAGGTGACGCCGGTCTCCTTGACGTCGGGGATGTCGGGGTAGGCGTCGGCACCGACGAGTTCGTGGGGCAGGCCGGCCGCGGCCAGGATCGCCCTGAGCTCGGTGATCTTTCCGGCGTTGCGCGTGGCGAGGATCAAGCGGGTCATGGGCCCCAGTATTCCCCCGGTATCCGGGGTGGCGTCGGCTAGACCTTCGTCACGTCCTCGACCTCCTCCTCGGGCTCGCGGCCCGGGGTCTTCAGGTCGAACTTCGTGATGGCGAAGCGGAAGACGGCGTAGTAGACGGCGGCGAAGCACAGGCCGATCGGGATGATCGCCCAGGGTTTCGTGGCGAGGTTCCAGTTGATGATGTAGTCGATCAGGCCGGCCGAGAAGCTGAAGCCGTCGTGGACGCCGAGGCCCCAGGTCACCGCCATCGACACGCCCGTGAGCAGGGCGTGGACGGCGTACAGGAGCGGGGCGATGAACAGGAACGAGTACTCGATGGGTTCGGTGATGCCGGTGACGAAGGAGGTCAGGGCGACCGAGAGCATCAGGCCGCCGACCTCCTTGCGGCGGTGCGGTTTGGCGCAGTGGGTGATCGCCAGGGCCGCCGCGGGCAGCGCGAACATCATGATCGGGAAGAAGCCGGAGGTGAACTGGCCCGCGTTCGGGTCGCCGGCCAGGAACATGTTGATGTCGCCGTGCACGACGGTGCCGTCGGGCTTGGTGTAGCTGCCGAACTGGAACCAGATGGGCACGTTGAGGAACTGGTGCAGCCCTACGACGAGCAGCGCGCGGTTGGCGACGCCGAAGACGCCGGCGCCCCAGGCGCCCAGGTCGCTGAGCCAGTTGGAGAAGCTCTCCAGGCCGTCGCCGATGGGCGGCCAGATCCACAGGCACAGCGCGGCGAAGACGATCGCGACGAAGGCCATGATGATCGGGACGAGCCGCCGGCCGTTGAAGAAGCCGAGCCAGTCGACGAGCTTGGTGCGGTGGTAGCGGGCCCAGAAGAAGGCGGCGAGCAGGCCCATGACAATGCCGCCGAAGACGCCCGGGTTCTGGTAGGTGAACGCCGTGACCGTGCCGTCGGCCGCCTGGCAGCCGGTGACGACCACCTTCGCGCCGGCCGGGCAGTCCTTGGGGAACTGGCGCAGCACGTTGAAGTAGACGAGGAAGCCCGCGAGCGCGGCGAGGGCGGTGGAGCCGTCGGCCTTCTTGGCCATGCCGATGGCGACGCCGACGCAGAACAGCAGGGGCAGGCCGAGGGAGCCGTCGAGGAGGGCGCCGCCCGCGCCGGCCATCACCTTGGAGACGTCGGTCCAGCCGAGGCCGTCGTCGCCGAACACGTCGGGCTGGCCGAGGCGGTTGAGGATGCCGGCGGCCGGCAGGACGGCGATGGGCAGCTGGAGGCTGCGGCCCATCTTCTGCAGTCCCTGGAAGAGGGTGTTCCAGCGCTGTCGGGCGGGCGGGATCTCCGTTTCGGCACTCATGAGTTGGCGACCGCCTGTCAGGTGGTGTAGACCAGTTACGGACGATTGGGTTGCTGTGACGTCATCTTTCGGTACGTTCGGCGCAATCGCTCGCGAAGTTGGGCCAACTGTGCGTGAGGAGACCGACATGGCCACCAAAGCGGAGAAGATCGTCGCCGGGCTCGGCGGCATCGACAACATCGAAGAGGTCGAGGGCTGCATCACCCGCCTGCGGACCGAGGTAGTGGACGCGGCCAAGGTCGACGAGGCGGCCCTGAAGGCCGCCGGCGCGCACGGCGTCGTCAAGATGGGCACGGCCATCCAGGTCGTCATCGGCACGGACGCCGACCCGATCGCCGCGGAGATCGAGGACATGATGTGAGCGGCGCGGCCACGCTGCCGCGCGTTCACCGGTTCCGGGCCCCTTCCCCCCGCGGGAGGGGCCCGTTCCGCTCCTGCGACTAGGCTTCGCGCATGTCTCGAATCGACGGCCGCACCCCCGAACAGCTCCGCCCGGTCACCATCGAACGCGGCTGGAGCAAGCACGCCGAGGGCTCCGTCCTCGTCTCCTTCGGCGACACCAAGGTCTTCTGCACCGCCTCGGTCACCGAAGGAGTCCCGCGCTGGCGCAAGGGCAGCGGCGAGGGCTGGGTCACCGCGGAGTACGCCATGCTGCCCCGCGCCACCAACACCCGCGGCGACCGCGAGTCCGTCAAGGGCCGCATCGGCGGTCGTACGCACGAGATCTCCCGCCTGATCGGCCGTTCCCTGCGCGCGGTCATCGACTACAAGGCGCTGGGCGAGAACACGATCGTCCTGGACTGCGACGTCCTGCAGGCCGACGGCGGCACGCGGACGGCGGCCATCACGGGCGCGTACGTGGCGCTGGCCGACGCCGTCGCCTGGGCGCGGGGCAAGAAGCTGATCAAGGCCGGCCGGCAGCCGCTGACCGGGACGGTCTCGGCCGTCTCGGTGGGCATCGTCGGCGGCGTCCCGCTCCTCGACCTCTGCTACGAGGAGGACGTCAAGGCCGACACCGACATGAACGTCGTCTGCACGGGCGACGGCCGCTTCGTCGAGGTCCAGGGCACCGCGGAGGCCGAGCCGTTCGCGCGCGAGGAGCTCGACGCGCTGCTGGGTCTCGCCGTGGCCGGCTGCACGGAACTCGCTGTCCTGCAGCGCGAGGCGCTTGATACGGTCCTGGAAAGGTAAAGGGGACGCCAAGAGCAGGGGCGGTCGTGCGGGCAACCTCGCGGACCGCCCGCGCGTCCCTACGAGCACGGGGCCTTCGGGCCGGGACAGGGAGGGACCGCAGTCATGGCCGTGAGCCGGGGCCGTCGTGGCCGTCGTATCGCCGTCTCGTTCGCGGCCGTCGCCGCGTTCGGGCTGACGGCGGGGCTGACCACCGGTTGTGACGCCGTCGACAAGGCCCTGGACTGCGTCCAGACCGCGGACACCATCGCGGACAGCGTCACCGACCTCCAGCAGGCCGTGGAGAACGCCTCCAACGACCCGACCCGGCTCGACGAGTCGCTCGCCTCGATCGACAGCAACCTCGACAAGATCGGCGACAAGACCGACAACGCCGACGTCAACAAGGCAGTCGACGACCTGGGCAAGGCCGTGGACAACGTCCGTACGGCCGTGAGGAACGGCGACGACACACCGGACGTCAGCCCGGTGACGGACGCGGCCGGCGAGCTGACGAAGGTCTGCACCTCGTAGCCACTCGACATCCCGGAAAAGGGCCCTCGGACCCCGGTCCCAGGGCCCTTTGTCACGCCTTGGAATCGACGGTTCCTTATCCCGCCTTCATCGTGCTACAACAGGTCTACACCACTGAGTGGTGTAGACCACCACCCGATGGAGGAAGTCTATGAGCACCGCCACCGCGCCCACGGCGGCCCCCACGAAGAAGTGGGGATCAGGCCTGTTCCAGGGCCTGCAGAAGGTAGGACGCAGCCTGCAGCTCCCGATCGCCGTGCTCCCGGCGGCGGGCATCCTGCTGCGCCTCGGCCAGCAGGACATCCACGACAAGCTGAACCTGCCCGACAAGGTCACGGCGGTCTTCGCCACGGCCGGTGGGGCGATCTTCGACAATCTGCCGCTGCTGTTCTGCATAGGCGTCGCGATCGGCTTCGCCAAGAAGTCGGACGGCTCCACCGCTCTCGCCGCGCTCGTCGGCTTCCTGGTGTACAGCAACGTCCTCAAGGCGTTCCCGGTCACCGAGGCGAAGATCCAGAAGGGCGCGGACATCGCCGCGACCTACAACAACCCCGGGGTGCTCGGCGGCATCCTGATGGGCCTGCTCTCCGCGGTGCTGTGGCAGCGCTACCACCGCAAGAAGCTGGTGGACTGGCTCGGCTTCTTCAACGGCCGTCGGCTGGTGCCGATCATCATGGCGTTCGTCGGCACCGCCATGGGCGTCTTCTTCGGCCTGGTCTGGAAGCCGATCGGTGAGGGCATCTCGGACTTCGGCGAGTGGATCACCGGCCTCGGCGCCTTCGGTGCCGGTCTGTTCGGTCTCATCAACCGCGCGCTGATCCCGGTCGGCATGCACCAGTTCGTCAACTCCGTCGCCTGGTTCCAGATCGGCGACTTCAAGGACGCCTCCGGTGCCGTCGTCCACGGTGACCTGACCCGCTTCTTCGCCGGTGACGGCAGCGCCGGACAGTTCATGTCCGGCTTCTTCCCGATCATGATGTTCGGTCTGCCGGCCGCCGCGATCGCGATCGCGCACTCCGCCCGCCCCGAGCGCCGCAAGGCCGTGCTGGGCATGATGATCTCCCTGGCGCTGACCTCGTTCGTCACCGGCGTGACCGAGCCGATCGAGTTCTCGTTCATGTTCATCGCCCCGGTCCTGTACGCGATCCACGCGGTGCTGACCGCCCTGTCCATGGCGATCACCTGGGCGCTCGGCGTGCACGCGGGCTTCACCTTCTCCGCGGGCTTCATCGACTACGCCCTCAACTGGAACCTCGCCACCAAGCCCTGGCTGATCATCCCGATCGGCCTGGTCTTCGGCGCGGTCTACTACGTCGTCTTCCGCTTCGCCATCACCAAGTGGAACCTCCCCACCCCGGGCCGCGAGCCCGAGGAGGAGGTCGAGGACCTCACGAAGGCGTGAGGCTCCGTCTCCGTCGTACGGCATGACGAAGGCCCCGGCACCGGGAAGGTGCCGGGGCCTTCGGGCTGTCGTAGCGGTCAGATCTCGTACGTCACCCTCGGCGCCGCCAGCTCCACCGGCCCGTCGAACACCGCGCGCGCGTCGGTCAGGTTGGCCTGCGGGTCGGTCCACGGCGGGATGTGGGTGAGGACCAGGCGGCGGGCGCCCGCGCGGGCCGCCGTCTCGCCCGCCTCACGGCCGTTGAGGTGCAGGTCGGGGATGTTCTCCTTGCCGTGCGTGAACGCGGCCTCGCACAGGAACAGGTCGGTGTCCCGGGCGAGTTCGTCCAGGGCGGAGGTCACGCCCGTGTCGCCGGAGTACGTCAGGGACTTCCCGCCGTGCTCGACGCGGATGCCGTACGCCTCCACCGGATGGGCCACGCGTTCCGTGTGCACCGTGAACGGGCCGACCTCGAAGGTGGAGGGCTTGACCGTGTGGAAGTCGAAGACCTCGCTCATCGAGGAGGCGGTGGGGGTGTCGGCGTAGGCCGTGGTCAGACGGTGCTCGGTGCCCTCGGGGCCGTAGACCGGGATCGGGTCGCAGCGGCCGCCGTCGTGGCGGTAGTAGCGCGCGACGAAGTACGCGCACATGTCGATGCAGTGGTCGGCGTGCAGATGGCTGAGGAAGATCGCGTCGAGGTCGTAGAGACCGCAGTGGCGCTGCAGCTCGCCAAGGGCGCCGTTGCCCATGTCGAGGAGCAGCCGGAAGCCGTCGGCCTCGACGAGGTAGCTCGAACAGGCCGATTCCGCGGACGGGAACGACCCCGAGCAGCCGACGACGGTGAGCTTCATGGAGCAGAAACCTCCGCTGGCGGGAACGAGAAACTGGGTGCGTCGGGGGTCGTGCGGTCCGTCGAGCGTAAGGCGCAAAAGCCCCGGTCGCTCCTCCGCCAAGGGCTGTTGTGGGCGAACTCACCTGTGGTGTCACCGGTTCGGCTGGAAGTGGGGCGGGTGAGGCGCGGGAGAGGGCGCGCGGTGCGGGGTGCGCGCCGGTAACGTCGTCTCCATGGACACGTCCTGGTGGCTGGCGCTCGCGGCGGTGGTACTGCTCGCGCTGGTCGCCACGCTCGTCGACGGCTGGGGGCGGGGGCGGCGGCCCCAGGGGCGGCGTACGCGTCCGCCGGGACGGCCGGGTGAGCGGGGGCGGGCGCGGCCGCGGCCGGCGGAGATCTGGTGGGCGAACGTGCCGTTCGAGGACGGGCCCGGCGGGAAGGACCGGCCCTGTCTGGTGCTGGTGGTGCACGGGGAGCGGGCGACGGTCGCGAAGATCACCAGCAGGTACCACGACGAGCGGGCCGGGGTGATCCCGCTGCCGCCGGGAGCGGTGGGCGACGCCCGGGGACGCGCGAGCTTCCTGGAGACGGACGAGCTGCGCGAGGTGCCGGTGTGGGAGTTCCGGCGGAGGGTGGGTGTGGTGGACCCGGTCCTGTGGGACCAGGTCCGTCACCTGGCGACGTAGGCGGGGCTCACGCCCAGAGCTGGCCCTGCAGCGTCTCGATCGCCTCTTCCGTCGTCGCTGCCGTGTACACGCCCGTCGACAGGTACTTCCAGCCGCCGTCCGCCACCACGAACACGATGTCGGCCGGCTCCCCCGCCTTCAGGGCCTTGCGGCCGACGCCGATCGCCGCGTGCAGGGCCGCGCCCGTGGAGATGCCCGCGAAGATGCCCTCCTGCTGGAGGAGCTCCCGGGTGCGGGTGACCGCGTCCGCGGAGCCGACGGAGAAGCGGGTGGTCAGCACGGACGCGTCGTACAGCTCCGGTACGAAGCCCTCGTCGAGGTTGCGCAGGCCGTACACCAGGTCGTCGTAGCGCGGTTCGGCGGCGACGACCTTGACGTCCGGCTTGTTCTCGCGCAGGTAGCGGCCCACGCCCATCAGGGTGCCGGTGGTGCCGAGGCCGGCGACGAAGTGGGTGATGGAGGGCAGGTCGGCGAGGATCTCGGGGCCGGTCGTGGCGTAGTGGGCGCCGGCGTTGTCGGGGTTGCCGTACTGGTAGAGCATCACCCAGTCGGGG
>NZ_JBTWMV010000110.1:0-9134 GCF_054850255.1 Streptomyces sp. 7R007
ACACCCACCCCCTCCACAGCAGGCACCCACTCGACGGCATAGAGGCCGGGCACGGCGACGCGGAAGCGGTCGGGGTCGGCCGGGCGCATGCGGACCGATTCGGCCGTCAGGACCGGTTCGCCCTCGGGGTCGGTGATCACGAGCCTCACCTGTTCGCCGTCCCTGGACAACCGGACGCGGACCGCGGTCGCGTCGACCGCGTGCAGCGTCACGCCGTTCCAGGTGAACGGCAGCCACAGCGTGCCCTTGTTCAACTGGTCGGCCAGCAGCGGGTGCAGAGCCGCGTCGAGCAGCGCCGGGTGCAGGCCGTGGCCGGGCGCCTCGCCTGCGGTCTCGGGCAGCACCACGTCGGCGAGCAGGTCCTCGCCGTGCCTCCAGGCGGCGCGGAGTCCCCGGAACGACGGTCCGTAGGCGTACCCGGCGGTGGCGGCGGCGTCGTACAGGCCGGCCACGTCCAGCGGGACCGCGCCGGCCGGCGGCCACCGGTCACCGGACGGCGCGGGGGTGGAGGGCGGTTCGGTGGTCAGCGCGCCGGAGGCGTGGCGCAGCCAGCCGCCGTCCTGCCGTGAGTGGATGTGCAGGTCGCGTCGGCCGGTGTCGTCGGGCGCCGACACCGCCACCTGTATCCGGAGTGCTCCCGTCGGGGGCAGGACCAGGGGTGCCTCCAGGCTGAGCTCCTCCACCCGGGTGCTGCCGGTCTCGTCCGCCGCGCGCAGCGCCCACCCGAGCAGCGCGGTCCCGGGCAGCAGGGTCGTTCCGCCGATGACGTGGTCGGTCGGCCAGCCGCCGCCGGCCGCGGAGATCTCCCCGGTCAGCAGGCAGCCGCCGTCCGCCTGTTCCAGCACGGTGTCGACGCCGGCGGACGCGTGGCCGTCGAGCCAGAACCGTTCGTGCTGGAAGGCGTAGGTGGGCAGGTCGACGGCGCGGGGAGCGGGGTCGGCCGGGAACCAGGGGGTCCAGTCGACGGTGATGCCGGCGCCGTGCAGCCGGGAGAGGGCCTGGCCGAGGGCGTGCGTGTCGGGTCGGCCGGGGTCGAGCGCGGGGACGGTCGGCGCGTCGTCGAGGATGTGCTGCGTGGCGGTGACCAGGACGGGGGCCGGGCCGAGTTCGACGAAGGCGTCGGGGCGGGTGGAGGTGCGGCCGGCCGCGGCGTGTTCGACGGCGGCGTGGAAGCGGACCGGTTCGCGCACCTGCCGTACCCAGTAGTCGGGTGTGGTGATCAGTTCGTCGGCGGTCTGTCCGGTCAGCGTGCTGACGAACGGCAGGGCCGGCTGGTGGAACGACAGGCCGTCGAGGGCGGCGGCGAAGTCGTCCAGCATCGGTTCCATCAGCGCCGAGTGGAAGGCGTGGCTGACCACGAGGCGCCTGGTCTTGCGGCCCTGGGCCGCCCAGTGCTCCGCCACCTGGTCGACCAGGTCCCGCGGGCCCGAGACGACGGTGCTGCCGGGGGTGTTGAGCGTGGCGACGCTCACCGGTTCGGGCAGGGTGGCGGCCAGTTCGGCCGGGTCCGCCTGGATCGCGGCCATCGCGCCGCCGGCCGGCAGCCGTCCCATCAGGGTGGCGCGGGCGGCCACCAGTCGGCAGGCGTCGGGGAGGTCGAGTACGCCGGCGACGTGCGCGGCGGCTATCTCGCCGACCGAGTGACCGATGACCGCCCGGGGGGTGAGGCCCATGGCGGAGAGCAGCCGTGCCAGTGCGACCTGGAGCGCGAAGAGCCCGGTCTGCGCGTAGGTGGTGTGGTCGACGAGGTCGGGGCGCCCGGCGAGGACGACGGAGGCCAGGTCGTGCTCCAGGTGGGGGTCGAGCAGGGCGCACACCTCGTCGAAGGCCGCGGCGAACGCGGGGAACCGTTCGTGCAGGCCCGCTCCCATGCGGGCGCGCTGGCTGCCCTGGCCGCTGAACAGCCACACCTGTCCGTCGGCGGCGGACGTCTGCGGTGCGGCCGTGTCCAGTGCGGCCAGCAGTTCCTCCCGTGAGCCGCCCACGACCGCGATGCGGCGCTCGAGCGGCTGCCGCGTGGTGAGCAGCGACCAGCCCACGTCGACGGGCGAGAGGCGTGTATCGGCGGCGACGTGCTCGCGCAGCCGCCGTACCTGTGCGCGCAGCGCCGCGTCGGTCTTCGCCGACACCACCCACGGCACCGGGGCCGCGGGGTCGGCGGCCGGTTCGGGCGCTGCCTCGCGCGGGGGTTCCTGGGGGGCCTGTTCCACGACGAGGTGCGCGTTCGTCCCGGACGCGCCGAAGGAGGAGATGCCGGCGCGTCGGGGGCGGCCGTTGCCGTCCCAGGGCGTCGGTTCGGTCAGCAGGCGCAGGGCCCCGGACGACCAGTCGACGTGCGGGGAGGGTTCGTCGGCGTGCAGGGTGGGCGGCAGGACGCCGTGGCGCATGGCCATGACCATCTTGATCACTCCGGCGACGCCGGCCGCCGCCTGGGTGTGGCCGAGGTTGGACTTGACCGACCCGAGCCACAGCGGGCGGTCGGCGGGCCGGTCCTCGCCGTACGCCGCCAGCAGGGCGCCCGCCTCGATCGGGTCGCCGAGCGTGGTTCCGGTGCCGTGCGCCTCGACGGCGTCCACGTCGGCGGCGCGCACCCCGGCCGCCGCGAGGGCGGTCCTGATCAGGCGTTCCTGGGCCACGCCGTTGGGCGCGGTCAGGCCGTTGCTCGCCCCGTCCTGGTTGACCGCGGACCCGCGGACCAGCGCCAGCACACGGTGGCCGCGGCGCCGGGCGTCGGAGAGCCGTTCCAGCAGCACCAGGCCGACGCCCTCGGACAGGCTGGTGCCGTCGGCGCCCGCCGCGAACGCCTTGCACCGGCCGTCGCCGGCCAGGCCCCGCTGCCGGGCGAAGTCGACGAACGCGCCGGGCGTGGCCATGACGGTCACGCCACCCGCCAGCGCGAGGTCGCACTCGCCCTGCCGCAGCGCCTGGCAGGCCAGGTGCATCGCCACCAGCGACGACGAGCACGCGGTGTCCACGGTCACCGCCGGCCCCTCCAGGCCGAAGGTGAAGGCGGTCCGGCCGGAGAGCAGGCTTCCGGAGCCGGCCAGCCAGCCGTAGCCCTCCAGCCGAGGGTCGCGGGGGGCCGTGCCGGCGCCGTAGTCGTGGTACATCACGCCCGTGTACACGCCCGTCGGTGAGCCCTTGAGTGCGGCGGGGGCGATGCCCGCCCGTTCGAACAGCTCCCAGGCGGCCTCCAGCAGCAGCCTCTGCTGCGGATCGGTGGCCAGCGCTTCGCGCGGGTTGACGCCGAAGAACCCGGCGTCGAAGTCCATGGCGCCGGTCAGGAACCCGCCGTGGCGGACGTAGGTGGTGCCCGGGTGGCCGGGGTCGGGGTGGTAGAGCCCGCCGAGGTCCCAGCCGCGGTCGGCGGGGAACTCCCCGATCGCGTCCTGCGCCGTCGACACCAGCCGCCACAGGTCCTCGGGCGAGGACACGCCGCCGGGGTAGCGGCAGGCCATGGAGACGATCGCGACCGGCTCGTCCGGCCGGGCGGTGACCCGCGCCGGGGCCGTCGCCCGGGTGGGCCGCTCGAACCGGGAGGCCAGGTGGGCGCCGAGGGCCTGCGGGGTGGGGTGGTCGAAGACCAGCGTCGCGGGCAGGCGCAGACCGGTCGCGCCCGCCAGGTGGTTGCGCAGCTCCACGGCGGTGAGCGAGTCCAGGCCGAGGTCCTTGAACGTGGCCTCCGCGCCGACGCCGTCCGGCGAGGCGTGCCCGAGGACCGCCGCCACCCTGGTCCTGACCAGCTCGGTCAGCACCTCGCGGCGCCGCTTTGGCGCCAGTCCCGCGAAGCGGTCGGCCTGCGCGGCGTCGGTGGCCGCCGGCGGACGGCGCGGCCCGGCCAGGCCCCGCAGGACCGCCGGTACGTCGCCGGGGATCGCGCGGGGGTCGAGGCCCGCCGCCAGCACGTACGGCCTGGCCGACCGGGTGGCGGCCTCGAACAGGGTCAGTGCCCGGTCCCGGCTCAGCGGGGTGATGCCGGCGCGGCGCATGCGGGCGAGGTCGGTCTCGGTGAGAGCCGCCGTCAGGCCACTGGAGTCGGCCCACAGACCCCAGGCCACGGACAGCGCGGGAGGCCCGTCGCGGCGGGCGGCAAGGGCGTCGCAGAACGCGTTCGCCGCCGCGTAGCCGGCCTGGCCGGGGCTGCCGAGCAGGGCGGCCGCGGAGGAGAACACGACGAACATGCGCACCGGCAGGTGCGCCGTCGCGGCGCGCAGGTGGGCCGCTCCGGCGGCCTTCACCGCCCAGGTGCGGGCCAGTTCCTCCGGTGTCAGGGAGGTGATCACGGCGTCCCCGAGCCGGCCGGCGGCGTGGACGACGCCGGTCAGCGGGTGGGCGGGGTCGATGCCGGCGACCAGGTCGCTCACCGCGGCCGGGTCGGTGACGTCGAGCGCGGTGATCTCGACGTCGGCGCCCAGGGCGGCGAGCCGCGCCACCAGGTCGGCCGCGCCGGGGGCGTCGGCGCCCCGCCGGCTCGCGAGCAGGAGCCGGCCGGCCCGTCCTGAGCGTACGAGGTGCTCGGCGACGGCGCCGCCGAGGACGCCGGTGCCACCGACGATCAGCACGGTGCCCGCCGGGTCGGGCGCCAGGGGGGTGCCGGTCTCCGTGGCCGGAGTGATCCGCCGGAGCCGGGGCACCAGCGGTGTGCCCTGCCGGATCGCCAGCTGCGGCTCGGCGGGGTCGAGGAGTGCTACGGCCGTCTCGGCGCCGGTGCCCTCTTCGACGTCGACCAGCGTGAACCGGCCGGGGTGTTCGGCCTGCGCGCTGCGCACCAGACCCCACACCGCCGCACCGCCCGGGTCGGGGTCGGCGTCCGCCACGGCTCCCTGGGTGAGGAGCACCAGCCGGGTGTCGGCGAGCCGTTCGTCGGCCAGCCACGTCTGCAGCAGTACGAGGGTCCGCTCCACGGAGGCGAGTGCGCGGGCGGCGTCGGAGGGGGCCGGTTCGCCGTCCGAGGGGCTGGGGCCTGCGGTGTCGACCGAGGCGACGACGGTCGAGGGGGCGGTGGCGCCGGCCTGGAGGGAGGCGAGGGCGTCGTCCAGCTCCAGCCAGTCGCGGTCGGGCAGTTGCCGGGTCGGCGCGCAAGGCGTCCACTCCAGGGTGAACAGCCCGCGCGCGGCGCCCCCGGCGGTCTGCATCTCCCGCGGGTCGGCCGGGCGTACCGTCACCCGTCCCACGTCGACGACCGGCGCGCCCGCCGGATCGGTCGCCGACAGCCGGAACGCCTCGCCGGTTCCCAGGGCGGACAGCGTCACCCGGAGTGAGGTCGTCCCGCTCGCCCGCAGCGACACGTCGTTCCAGCTGAACGGCAGCGCGGGCCGGCCGTCGTCGGGCCGGGCCAGCAGCAGGAGGGGATGGAGGGCGGCGTCGAGCAGCGCGGGGTGGATGCCGAACCCGCGGGGCGCGCCCGCGACGTCCGGCAGCCGCACCTCGGCGAACAGCTCGTGGCCACGGCGCCACAGCGCGCGGACGCCCTGGAACGCCGGGCCGTACCGGTATCCCGCGGCGGTGGCCCGTTCGTAGAGCGTCTCGGGGCTGACCGGTTCCGCGCCCGGCGGCGGCCACTCCGCCTCGGCCCGCGCCGCCGTCTCCGCCGGGTCCGCGGCGGTGTCGCCCAGGATTCCGCTCGCCTGGCACAGCCAGTCCCCGCCGCCTCCGTCCTCGTCCCTGTCGCCGGGCCGGGAGTACACGTGTACCTCGCGCCGCCCGTCGTCGTCGGGCTCGCCGACAGCCACCTGGACGGTGAGGCCGCCGGAGGGGGGCAGCACCGTGGGTGCGTGCAGGACGAGTTCCTCGACGGCCGCGCAGCCGGAGGCGTCGGCCGCGCGCAGGGCCCACTCCACCAGCGCCGCGCCCGGCACCAGTCGGTGCCCCGCTACTTCGTGGTCGGCGAGCCACGGCAGAACCTGCCGTGACACCCGCCCGGTGAGCAGCCGGCCGTCCGTCCCGGCCTGCGGTACGGCGGCCACGAGCACCGGGTGACCGGCGGCGGCCAGACCGAGGCCGGCCGGGTCGCCGGCACAGCGCCCGGCCCGCAGCGGGAACCGTTGCCGCTGGAAGGCGTAGGTCGGCAGGTCGACGATCCGGGGAGCCGGCTCGGTGGCGTACCAACGCGTCCAGTCGACGTCGACGCCGGCGGTGAACGCCTGGGCGAGCGCGAGGGCGAGCTGGGCGAGGTCGCCGTGACCACGGCGCAGCGTGGGCAGCGCGGCGGCCCGGCAGCCCGCCTGGTCGGCGCACTCCTCGATGCCCGGGAGCAGCATCGGGTGAGGACCGGCCTCGATGAAGACGCGGTGCCCGTCGGCGAGCAGGGCGTGGACGGCGTCGACGAAGCGGACCGGCCGGCGCAGGTTGGTCACCCAGTAGTCGGTGTCCAGTACGGCACCGTCCGCGCGTTGGCCGGTGACCGCGGAGTAGAACGCCACGTCTCCCCGGCCGGGGGTGATGCCGGCCAGCGTCCGGGTGAGCTCGTCGGTGATCTGGTCGATCTGGGGACCGTGGGAGGCGTAGTCGACGTCGATCACCCGGGCCCGCAGCCCCTGCTCCCGCGCGCTGGCCACCGCCGCCGCGACCGCGTCCGGCGGCCCGCTGATCACCGTCGACGACGGGCCGTTGAGCGCCGCGACGGCGACACCGGGCGATTCCGCGACGGCGACACCGGGCGATTCCGCGACGAGTTGGGCCGTACGGTTCTCGTCCGTGCCGATGGACGCCATCGCGCCGTGCCCGGACAGCCCGCGCAGGGCCCGGCTGCGCAGGGCCACGACCCGGGCGGCGTCGTCGAGGGTCAGGATCCCGGCCACGCAAGCGGCGGCGATCTCACCCTGCGAGTGCCCCGCCACCGCGGCGGGCCGCACACCGTGCTCGGCCCACACCGCGGCCAGCGACACCATCACCGCCCACAGCACCGGCTGCACCACGTCCACCCGGGCCAGCGCCTCCCCGCCGCCCCGCAGGACGTCGGTCAGCGACCAGTCCACGTAGGGTGCCAGCGCGCGCTCGCACTCCGCCACCCGCGCGGCGAACGCGGGGCACGCGGTGAGGAGTTGGGCCCCCATCCCGGCCCACTGCGCGCCCTGCCCGGGGAAGACGAACACCGGACCGGGATGCCCGGTGATCGCGGGGACGCCGGGGGCCGCGAGGCCGGGGTGGGGCTGCCCCTCGGCGAGCGCCCGCAGGCCCTCGACCAGGGCCGGGGCATCGGCACCGACGGCGACCGCGCGGTGGTCGAAGACCGTCCGGGTCGTCAGCAGCGACCAGCTCGTCTCCGCCGGGGACGGAACGGGCTCGACGGCCACCCGGTCGGCCAGACGCCGCGCCTGCGCCCGTAACGCTTCCGGCGACTTCGCCGACAGCACCCACGGCACCACCGCGGGCACCGCCACGGCCGGGGAGACGGACTCCGGCTCCGGGGCCTGTTCGAGGATCAGATGGGCGTTCGTGCCGGACATGCCGAACGCCGAGATCCCGGCGCGGCGCGGCCGGCCCGTCTCGGGCCAGTCCCTCGGCTCGGTCAGCAGCCGCACGGCGCCCGCGGACCAGTCGACATGAGGGCTGGGCGCGTCCACGTGCAGGGTGGCGGGCAGCCGCCCGTTCCGCAGCGCCATCACCATTTTGATCACGCCCGCGACACCCGCCGCGCCCTGGGCGTGTCCGATGTTGGACTTGACCGACCCCAGCCACAGCGGCCGGGCGTCGGGGCGGCCCTGACCGTAGGTGGCCAGCAGCACGTCCGCCTCGATCGGGTCGCCGAGCGTCGTGCCGGTCCCGTGCGCCTCGACCGCGTCGACGTCCGACGCGGACAGACCGGCACTGGCCAGCGCCGCGCGGATCACCCGCTGCTGGGACGGGCCGTTGGGCGCGGTCAGGCCGTTGCTCGCGCCGTCCTGGTTGACCGCCGAACCGCGGACCACGGCCCAGATCCGGTGTCCGTTGCGCCGCGCGTCCGACAGCCGCTCCAGTACCAGCAGCCCCACGCCCTCGGAGAAGCCGGTGCCGTCCGCGGCGGCCGCGAAGGACTTGCACCGGCCGTCCGGCGCCAGCCCGCGCTGCCGGGAGAACTCCGTGAATCCGCCCGGGGTGGCCATCACGGTGACGCCGCCCGCCAGCGCGAGGTTGGACTCCCCCTGCCGCAGCGACTGGCACGCCAGATGGATCGCGACCAGCGAGGACGAGCACGCCGTGTCCACCGTCACCGCCGCGCCCTCCAGGCCCAGGGTGTAGGCGACGCGGCCGGACAGCACGCTGAGCGCGCTGCCGGTGAGGAGATGGCCCTCGGCCTCCTCGTCCGGGTGAGGGGTGCCGAAGCCGGGCTGGCCCGCGCCGACGAAGACACCGGTCGGCGTGGCGTTCAGCGAGCGCGGGTCGATGCCCGCCCGCTCCAGCGCCTCCCACGCCGTCTCCAGCACCTGCCGCTGCTGCGGCTCCATCGCCGCCGCCTCGCGGGGACTGATGCCGAAGAACGCCGCGTCGAACGCGTCCACGCCGTCGAGGAAACCGCCCTGGCGGGTGTAACACGTGCCCGGATGATCGGGATCGGGGTGGTACAGCGCCTCCAGGTCCCAGCCCCGGTCGGCCGGGAACCCGCCGATGACGTCACGTCCGGACGCGACGACGTCCCACAGGTCCTCCGGAGAGGCCACCGCGCCGGGGAACCGGCACGCCATGCCCACCACGGCCACCGGTTCGGCCTGCCGCTCCTCCATCTCGCGCAGGCGCTGCTGGGCCTGCCCGAGGTCGATCGTCACCCGCTTCAGGTACTGGCGCAGCTTGTCCTCGGTGCTCGACATCAGTCCTCGTTCCCCGTCAGGACGATCGCAGTTGCTTGTCGATGAGCTCGAACATCTCCTCGTCCGAGGCGGTCTCGACGTCGGCCGCCGCCGGCGCGGCCCGGTCGGCGTCGAAGCGCGCGAGCAGTCCGCGCAGCCGGCGGCCGACTCGCTCGCGGGCCTCCCGGTCGAGCGCCAGCACGCCGAGGGCGCTCTCGATCCGGCCGAGGTCGGCCAGCACCGGCTCCACGGTGTCGGCCGGGGGGACGGCCGCGCCGTCCGGGTTCAGCCGGCCGAGCAGATGGTCGGCGAGCACGGCCGCGTGCGGGTAGTCGAACACCAGCGCCGGGGGCAGGCGCAGTCCGGTGG
>NZ_JBTWMV010000111.1:0-8634 GCF_054850255.1 Streptomyces sp. 7R007
ACACGCTGTCGGCCACGGACGCCTCCGCGTTCGACGCCTCGGTCGACCGCACCTACTCGTCCCGCGCCAACACCACCGACACCGAAGGCCAGGCGCAGATCTTCGGCCCCGGCTGGACCTCGTCCGTCTCGGCCCAGTCGAGTGACTACACGCAGGTCCGCAAGACCTCCGACTACTCGGTGGAACTCCTGAGCGCCGACGGCAGTTCGGTCGCCTTCACCGCGAACGCGGACGGCAGTTGGGCCCCGGAGACCGGCGCCGAGGACCTGACCCTCACGGGCACGCTCAGCGGTACGACGTTCACGCTGACCGACACGGACGCCAACACCACGGTGTTCGCCAAGGCGGCGAGCGCGGCGACCACGTGGACGCTGTCCTCCTCCGCCACCTCCGTGGACGACTCCACGGTCACCACCGTCTCGGAGACGGTCACCTCGGGCGGCCAGACGCTGGCGCGTCCGAAGTACGTGATCTCGCCGACCGGCGCGGTCACCGCGGCCACCTGCCAGGCCACGCCGTCCACGAAGGGCTGCCGGGTCCTGGAGTACGTCTACGCGGACACCACGACGGCCACCGGCTCGGCGTCGGGTGACTACGCGGGCCAGGTCAAGGCGATCAAGCTGTGGGCCACCGACCCGGGTGCCTCGGCCGCGACCGCCGAGACCGTCGCCTCCTACGCGTACGCCTCCGACGGACGCCTCCGCCAGGTCTGGGACCCGCGGATCAGCCCGGCCCTCAAGACGCAGTACACCTACGACTCCGACGGCCGGGTCGCCACCCTCACCCCGCCGGGCGAGCTGCCCTGGACGTTCACCTACGGCAAGGCCGGCTCGGCCCTGACCGCGGGCTCCGGCATGCTCCTCAGCGCCTCCCGCCCCGCCCTCGCGCAGGGCTCGGACTCCACCACGTCCGGCACGGCGACGACCACCGTCGTCTACGACGTGCCGCTGTCCGGCAGCACCGCGCCCTACCAGATGGACGCCACTACGGTCGCCGGCTGGGCGCAGGACGAGGCACCCACCGACGCCACCGCCGTCTTCCCGGCCGACAGCGTCCCCGCCTCCTCCACCGGCGGCGGCCTGACGTCGTCGGCGTACGACCGCGCCACGATCACCTACATCGACGCCAACGGAAAGGCCACGAACACCGCGAGCCCCGGCGGCTCGATCACCACGACCGAGTACGACGTGTACGGCAACACGGTCACCCAACTGACCGCCGCGAACCGCGCGCTGGCGCTGAGCAGCAGCTCCGGCACGCTGACCGCGCTGGGTCTGGACGGCCTGTCCACGGCGGACCGTGCCCAGCGGCTGGCCACGGTCTCCGCGTACTCGGCGGACGGCGAGCGCCTCACCGACGAGTACGGACCGCTGCACCAGGTCACGCTCACCAAGGAACTCACGGGCGCCACGACCGAGTCCACGCTGGCCGCGGGCACCGTCGTCCCGGCCCGCACCCACACCGCGTACACCTACGACGAGAACAGGCCGACCGGCGCGGCCGTTTCGGGTCTGGTCACCTCCACGGTGACCGGCGCGGCGATACCCGGCTACGCGACGGACGCCGACACCACCACGGTGACCACGACCTACGACTGGTCCACCGGGCAGGAGAAGGCGACCACGGGCGGCAGCGACACGGACGCGCTGGTGACGACCTACGACGCCGCCGGCCAGATCGCCACCACCCGCTCCGCGGGCTCGTCCGGCTCGGACGCGAGCACCCTCGTCTACACGTACTACGACGCGAACGCCGTCGGCACCTGCGCCTCCGTCGTGTGGGACGGCCTGCTGTGCAGGACCGCGCCCGCGGCCTCGATCACCAACGGCGGCAGCAATCCGACCGACGCGGTCACCACGGTGTACACGTACGACCGCTGGGGCCGGATCGCCACCAAGGCGGAGACCGCGAACAGCGTGACCCGCACCACCACGATCACGACGGACGCGGCGGGCCGCCCGACCAGGACCGCGGTCACCGGCGGCTCGGGCACGACGACCCCGTCCACCACGGTCACGTACGACGAGTCCAACGGTCAGCCGGCCACCCAGACGTCCAACGGCCAGACCATCGCCTACGGTTACGACGACCTGGGCCGCCAGACCTCGTACGACGACGGCGCGGGCAACACCACCACCACGGCGTACGACACCCTGAACCGCCCGGTGAAGTCCACCGACTCGGCTCCCTCCACGGTGACGTACGCCTACAGCACCGCGGGCGACCTGAAGACGCTCACCGACTCGGTCGCGGGCACCTTCACCGGCACCTACGACGCCGACGGCACCCTCACCTCCGAAGCCCTGCCAGGCGGCTACACCCTGGCCGTCACCACCGACCCGACCGGTCTGGAAACCGGCCGCCAGTACACCGCCTCGGACGGCACCGCGGTCGCCTCCGACACCGCCGGCTACACGGTCACCGGCAAACAGGCCGGGCACACCGACACGAGCGGTTCGACCACCGACACCGACTACGCCTACGACAGTGCCGGACGCCTCACCCGGGCCACCGACACCACCGGCACCGGCTGCACGACCCGCGCCTACACCTTCGACGCGAGCAGCAACCGGACGGCTCTGACCACGAGTTCGGACGACTGCGACAGCAGCACCTCCGACACGACGACCACCACCGCGTCGTACACCTACGACTCGGCGGACCGCCTGGTCAACTCCGGCTACGCCTACGATGCGTTCGGCCGCACCACCACCAGCGGTGACACGACGCTGGCGTACTACACCAACGACCTGGTCGCGTCGGAGACGGTGGGCGCCGGACGCACCACCTGGTCCCTGGACGCCGCAGGACGCCTGGCCGTGCAGACCTCCCAGTCCCAGGGCGGCGACGGGAGCTGGACGACCTCGTCCACGACGACCAGCCATTACGGCAACGGCGGGGACAGCCCCACCTGGAGCGTCAGCGGAAGCTCCGTCAGCCGCAACGTCCGGGATCTGACCGGCACGCTGGCCGCCACCACCTCTGCGTCCGGCGACACGGTCCTGCAACTCGCCGACATCCACGGCGACGTGACGGTCCAGCAGCCCCTGGACACCTCGGTGGCCAGCACCGTCCTGCAGTACGACGAGTACGGCAACGCCCTCGACTCCACCGCCGCCGTCACCTACGGCTGGCTCGGCACACAGATGAGGGCCGGCGGCACGCTGTCCGGCATCACCCTCATGGGAGTCAGGGCCTACTCCCCGGCCCTGGGCCGGTTCCTGTCCACGGACCCGGTGCTCGGCGGCAGCCTGAACGCCTACGACTACGCGGCCCAGGACCCGGTGAACGTGCGGGACATCGGCGGCACGTTTCACATGTGGACGTGGAAGTACGGCGGTTCGTACTGGCTGATGCTCTACGTCGGGGCGACCATTCAGCGAGCCGTGGCCCAGGGGGCCATCTGGGGCCTCGCCGGTGGGATCGTCGCCGCCTGCGGTGGCATCCTGTGTGCCGTGATCGTCGGCATCATCGCGGGCGTCATCAGCAGCGTCGTCGGGGACGCCTGGCATCCGCGCGCCAAGTACTTCCTGTTCCGGGCGCGTTGGCCGGGAAGCCATCACTGGTGGACGACGTATCGCATCCGCGTCCACTTCGCCGGGTGGTGGTACGCGTGACGAACGTGACGCGTCCGAAGCAGAAGGAGAGCGGCCGCATGTCCTGGAAGAAGTACCCGGTGTTCATCCTGTCCGCGCTGGTGGGAGCGACCATCGCGTCACTCGCGTCCGGCAGGTCGTTCCCGGACTCCGCCGAGATCGCCACCGTCGTGATCGGCGGGCTCGCCGGCTGCGCCCTGGGATGGGGCGTGCGGAAAGCGTGGCTGAGGACCAGAGGAAGGTAGCCGAGAGGCGACCGCGGGGCGGGACGGCACGTATCGCCGGCCCGCCCCGCGGCGTCGCCGCCTCGGGAAGCAACGGCCGGTGCCGGGGCGGAGGCTGGCGGCGCGGACCGGCCGAGAAGGGCGGTCAGGGGCGGGCGTGCACGCCCATGCCTCCGGAGACGGTGAGGTTGTCGCCGGTGATGTAACCGGCGGCGTCCGAGGCGAGGAACGCCACGGCTTCGGCGATGTCGGCGGGGCTGCCGGCGCGGCCGAGCGGGACGTCCTGCGCCCAGGTGGCGATCATGTCCTGGGAGACGCCCAGCCTGGCGTAGGCAGGGGTGTCGATCAGTCCGGGGCTGACGGCGTTGACGCGGATGCGGCGCGGGGCGAGTTCGAGGGCGAGGGAGCGCACCAAGGGCAGCAGGGCGCCCTTCGCGGCGGTCGTGGCGGCTCCGATCCCTTCGCCGGCACCCACGGTGAACACCACCGACGCACCCTCCTCGAGGAGCGGGAGCGCCTTCTGCAGGGTGAAGAAGCCGCCCTTGACGTTGATGTCGAACACGGCGTCGAAGGCCTCTTCGTCGGTCGACTCGATCGGGCCGGGGCGGGAGACGCCCGCGTTGAGGAAGAGCAGGTCGAGGGAGCCGAAGTGCCGGCGCGCCTCGTCCACCGCCCGGTCGAGGTCCGGCAGGGACCGTGCGTCGGCCCGGACCACCAGGACGTCGTCGGGAAGTCCGGCGTCGGCGACATGGCCCAGACCGGTCACCATCACGCGGTGGCCGCGGGCGTGGAGCAGTTCGGCGGTCGCCTTGCCGATGCCGCTGGTTCCGCCGGTGATCAGAGCTGTGGGTGCGGACATGCGTGTTCCTCTGCGTGGTTTCGGGAGAGACGTTTGGCAGCGTACGCCTAGCTGGCAGCGACTGCCAAGCTTCGTGTGGATGCCGACCTGGCAGTGCTCGGCTAACCTGGTCGCATGAAGCAGGAGGGCAAGGCGGGCGAGGGCGTCGCGACCACGTTGTGGGACCGGACGCGGCAGCTGGCGTCGCAGGAGATCCTGGCCACGGCCCTGCGCCTGTTCAGCGAGCAGGGCTACGACGAGACGACCATCGCCCAGATCGCCCGCGAGGCCGGCGTCTCCCAGCGCACCCTCTTCCGCTACTTCGGCACCAAGGAGGACCTGCTCGGCGGCGGCCAGGAGCGCTTCGGGCCGGTCCTGGCCGAGACGATCGGCGCGCTGCCGACCGAGGTCGGCGCCTGGGAGTCCCTGCGTGCGGGGATCGCCGCCGTACTGACCTTGCACGACAGCCGCGAGGAGGCGCTGAAGCGGTTCCGCCTCCTGCACAACACCGCCTCGCTGCGCGCCGGTTGGCTCGAGAAGCGGCTGCGGTTCCAGGAGGATCTGCTGCCGCTCGTCGAGCCGCGCCTGGACGCGACCGGCGGCACCGCGCGCGCCAAGGCCCGCGCGGTGATCGCGACGGCGTTCGCGTGCCTGGACGCCGCGTCGATGGCGTGGGTCGAGAACGCCGGCGAGGGCGACCTCATGGATCTCTACGACGAGTGCCTGGCCGCCGTACGCGGCTGACCAGCCCGAACGCCGCGGACCGGTGACGCCGGACGCGTCGGTGCGTTCCCCGCCGCCGGGGAAAGTGCGCGCTGCACACCTCTTGACCCTCCGAGATCGCCAGGCTTAACGTTCCGGCGTTTGAGAGTGATTGAAACGATTCAATCCCTTCGTCACTACCTCTCCTGGGGCGCACCATGCATGAACTCGTCTCGCAGCGCGGCGGGATGTCCCGGCGCACGGTCCTGGCCGCCGGGCTGGCCGTCGGCGCCGTGGCGGCCGTCGGAGCCGCGTCGCCCGCGGCGGCCGTATCGACCACCAGCGGCGGCGGGCCGGCGGTCCCCGGCTGGCTCGCGGATCCCACGCGTGCCGTGCGCCCCAGGTTCCGCTGGTGGTGGCCGGACGGCCTCGTCGACCCGGACGAGATCGCCCGCGAGATCGACCAGATCGCGGACGCCGGCTTCGGCGGCGTGGAGGTCGCAGGCGTCCACCACAGCATCAAGGACAAGTCGGTCCTCGACACCGCGCACCACGGGTGGGGCAGCAGACCCTGGCTGGACGGTGTGGAGGCGGCGCTGCGCCGGGCCGTGCGGCGCGGCCTGACCGTCGACCTCACCCTCGGCCCCAGCTGGCCCGTCGCCGTCCCGGGCGTCACCCCCGACGACGAGGCCGCCGCCCAGGAACTCGCCTACGGCAAGGCATCGCTGACCGGCGGGGCCACCTACCGGGGTCCGGTCCCCGAGCCCGTGTACGCGGCCGCCTCCGGGGTCACCCGCCGGCGCCTGGTCGCCGTCCAGGCCGCCCGCGTCAACACCGCGAACTCCACCCGCAAGGAGACCGGTCTCGACGCCGACAGCGTTGTCGACCTCACCGGCGCCGTCACCGACGGCAGCCTCACCTGGACCGCGCCCGCCGACGGCACCTGGATGCTGATCTCCTACTGGCAGCGCGGCTCGGCCCAGCAGCCCGAGTCCGGCCCGCACACCTCGCCCCTCGCCTACGTCGTCGACCACTTCAGCCCGGCCGGCACCGCCGCGATCACCGGCCACTGGGACTCGATGCTGACCCCGGCCCTGAAGGTCCTGCTGAGGGCGGCGGGCGGCGCCTTCTTCGAGGACTCCGTGGAGTTGGAGACCAAGGGCCTGGTGTGGACCTCGCGGCTGCCCGAGGAGTTCGAGAAGCGCACCGGGCGCCCGCTGCTGCCGTACCTGCCCGCCGTCGTGCTGGACAACAGCAACCAGGTCTTCGCCTTCGAGGCCCAGCTCACCCGGCAGATCCGGCACGACTTCTGGCAGACCGTCTCCGACCTGTTCAACCGCAACCACCTGGGCGCCCTCGGCGACTGGGCGCACTCCCTGGACATGGTCCTGCGCGCCCAGCCCTACGGACTGCAGACCGACGCCATCCAGTCGGCGTCGATCCTCGACATCCCCGAAGGCGAGTCCCTCGGCTTCAAGAACCTCGACGACTACCGCTGCCTGGCCGGCGGCCGGGACATGGCCGGGCGCCGGGTGCTGTCCTGTGAGGCCGGCGCCTACAACGGCACGGCGTACAGCACGACGTGGGACCGCTTCCTGCGGACCATGGGCGGCGCCTACGCGGCCGGCGTCAACCAGACCGTCGTCCACGGCTTCTCCTACGCCACCGCGCCCGGCGTGAGCTGGCCCGGCTTCGCGGCGTTCAGCCCCTACAACGGCGCCCCCGGCTACGGCGAGTCCTGGGGACCGCGGCAGCCCACCTGGCGGCACATGGAGGACATCTCCGGCTACCTCGGCCGCGTCCACCACGTCCTGCAGTCGGGCACCGCCCGCGCGGACGTCGCCGTCTTCCGGCAGACCGGCTACACCGCCACCGGCATCGGTGCCTCCTGGTTCACCGCGACCGGCGTGCCGCTCGGCTGGACCCACCAGTTCCTCAGCGGCCCGCTGCTCGATCTGCCCAGCGCCACGGTCTCCGGCGGCCGGCTCGCGCCCGACGGCCCCGCCTACAAGGCGCTGTTCGTCGAGGGAGACTTCTTCTACAGCTCCACCCCCACGCTCGCCGTCGCCGACGCCCGCAAGCTGCTGAAGCTGGCCCAGGCGGGCCTGCCCGTGGTCCTGTACGGCGCCTTCGACCAGGCCCTCACCCCCGGCGTGCCCGCCGACGGGGAGACCGACCGGCTGCACGACGTGCTCGCCGGGCTGCTCGCCCTGCCCAACGTCGCCCTGGTCGGCGACAAGACGCTCATCGGCGACGCGCTGACCAGGCTCGGTGTCACCCCCGACGTCCGGTACGCCACCTCGTCCACGCTCCTCAACGTCCACCGGGCCACCGACGAGGCGGACTTCTACTACTTCTGCAACGGCAAGCACGCCGAGACCGTCAAGCCGGCGGTCGCCGCCATCGACCACGAGGTGACGGTGCGCCGCACCCGGCGCGGGGCCACGGTGCCCTACGTCCTCGACGCCTGGACGGGGCAGGCGACACGGCTCGCGCGCTACACGGAGGACGGCGACGACATCACCCTGCGCGTCGCGCTCCAGCCGGGCGAGACCCTGATCGTCGCCCTGGCCCGCCCCGGCGAGTTCGGCGACCGGCCGCACGCCGTCGCCTCCGACGCCGACGACGTGCTGTTCACGGACGCGGGCCTGACCGTCCGCGCGTACACGGCGGGCACGTACACGACCCGCCTGTCCAACGGCCGTACGCGCACCACGACCCTGCCGTCCGTCCCGGAACCGATCGTCCCCGCCCGCTGGCAGCTGGACGTGGAGGACTGGTACCCGGGGTCGGACCCGACCCGGACCGACGTCGTACGCCGCTCCCTCACCCTGGACACCCTCGCGCCCTGGTCCCAGATCGCCGAACTCGCCGACTCCGCCGGCATCGGCACCTACCGCACCACCGTCACCCTCCCGTCCGAGTGGAGCCCGGCACACGGCGCCGTCCTCGAACTCGGCCAGGTCAGCGACACCTGCCGGGTGACCGTCAACGGCCGCCGCCTGCCCGCGGTCGACCGCCTGCACCCCGTCGTCGACGCCGGCCCCTACCTGCGGCGCGGTGACAACACCGTCGAGGTCGAGGTGGCGACCCCGCTCATCAACCGGCTGCGCGTCGCCCAGCCGGCCGTGTTCGGCACCACCGCCCGCCAGGCCCACGGCCTGGTCGGCCCGGTCCGCCTGGTGCCGTACGCACAGGCCGTCGTGGCCTGACCCGGCCGCCGGAACCGGGAGCGGCCGCCTGGCCAGTGGGTCGTGCGCCGCTACCGGGACGG
>NZ_JBTWMV010000112.1:0-8326 GCF_054850255.1 Streptomyces sp. 7R007
GGATGGGCCACGGTGTGCTCGCGCGACAGCTTGCTGACGGACCCTCACGCAAGACCGAGGCTAGGCCGGTTGTGGCTTGTGGCTGTCGAGTAGTTTGGCGAGCAGGGCCTGGAGTTGGCTTTGTTCTGCAGGGTCGAGGCCGGCGAGGAGTTCCGCCTGCACGGCATCGGCGTGCTGTTGGAGTTGTTCGAGATGCCGCTTTCCGGCGGTGGTGAGGGTGACGACGTTGCGGCGCCGGTTGGTGGGGTCGGCGTGGCGGGTCACTCGGTGGCAGTCCTGCAGGCGGTTGAGGATGCCGCTGACGTCGTTGCGGTCGAGGCCGAGGCGCCGTCCGATCTCGGCCTGGCTGAGCGCTCCGTACTCCTCCAGGGCTGCCAGTACGGCGAAATCGCCGCGGGCGCCCAGCGGCATGCGTCGCGCAGTCAGCCGGGCGCCGAGCGTCGACACCTTGCTCGCCTGCCAGCTGGCTAGCCCACGCAGTCGGGCCGGGGGTTGCAATGCGTGCTCCATGTCCGCCATGCCCCCATCCTAACTGTTGGCCATCCCAACACATGCTGCTATGTTGGCTAGGCCAACGTTGGTTCGACCAACACGTGGGCGGGATCAATGGCGGATCGCCGGTCCACTGCCCCTCACCGCTGCCGAGGAGTAATCCCATGCACAGCATCACCACACTTCCCGACCTGCCCGGGCGCCGGGTTGTCGTTCCGGGCGGCACCGGAGCCGTAGGCGAGGGTGTCGTCCGCAGCTACCTCGCCGCCGGCGCGGACGTCCTCGTCCCGACCCGCACCCAGGAGCGGGCGGAGGAGTTCCGACGCGTGCTCGGTGACGCGGCGGCCGACCGCCTGCACCTGGTGGTCCACGACTACACGACGTTCGCCGGCGCCGAGCAGCTCGCCGACGAGATGCAGCGCAGGCTCGGCGGCATCGACGACGTCGTGGCCCCGATCGGTGGATGGTGGGCCGGCAAGCGGCTCTGGGAGATCGACGGGAGCGACTGGCAGAGCGCCTTCGTCGGGCTCGCCGCCGCGCACGTGGCCGTCCTGCGGGCCTTCCTGCCCCGGCTGAACGCCGGCGGCGCCTACACGCTGATCGTCGGGGAATCCGCGCTCACGCCGGTACCCGGCAGTGGCTTGGTCAGCATGGAGCAGGCCGCCCTGCTGATGATGCGGCGGGTCCTCCAGGCCGAGGCCGCAGGACGGCAGCGTGTCTTCGCCCTGGTCCTCGGGCCGGTCAAGACCCGCCTGGCCGACTCCGGCGATCCGGACCGGGTCAGTGCCGAGCAAGTAGGTGCGATCGCCGTCGCGGTCTCATCCGCAGCAACCGTGGACGGCCAGGAGATCCTGCTGCGCGGTCGGGCCGAGGCGGACCAGGCGCTGGCACTGCTGCGAGGCGCCCAGCCCGTCAGCACCGGCACGGTCGTTGCCGTGTCCACGATGAAGGCCAAGAACGGACGACGTGAGGACCTCGTCGAGGTGCTGGCCGCACTCGCGCCGCAGATCCGTGCCGAACCTGGGTGCCTGCACTACTCGGTGCACCGCGCGCGCGGCGACGCGGACGGACCGCTGCTGGCCATCCAGGTGTTCGCCTCGATCGAGGCGTTCACGCAGCACAGCGCGAACGTGGCGGCTCAGATCCCGAGGATCGCCGCCCTCCTTGCCGCGCCCCCCGTGCCACCGACCCTGTTCGAACCGGTCCCGCCCTCCGCACCCACCGAGGGCGTCAGCAACGGCCAGAAGAGCCGCGTTTGCTGACATCACCCCGCTCAGGGGAGTGCAAATCCACCGGCCCTGTCGCACATTCGGTGGTGACGGAGCGTGCTGTTATCCGAGGAGGACGCGGTGCCGGAGCAGGGTGAAGCCTGCTCGTCCGTGCATCTGGCGCGCGATCCGCTTGGTCTTGGTGCTGACGCCCTCGGCGGGGCCGTTGCTGTACGGAAGGATGAGCCCCGCGATCACGGCGTCGAGGTCTCGGCCCCAGGCCCCGGGTGAAGGCGTGCAGATGAGACAGGTCGGCTGCTCGGACGGGCGATCCAGCGCGTGAGCGTCGGCGTGGTCGGCGTGCGGCGTAAGAAGCGGGGCCAAGCCCCTGACACCGGCTGCGAGTCGGGTCATCTCGGGGCAGGCGGCGGTGAGCTTGGCCAGGAGCTCGTGCTGCTCGGCCTTGAAGTCGCCGAGCCTGGTCAGCAGCACCCGGGCGAGCCTGCGCGGGGAAGGTCGAGATCTTCTTCCCGAACCTGGCCCGTCGGCTGCTGCGGCGCAGTGAGTTCACCTCGCGCCAAGACCTCATCCACCACATCCGCGAATTCGCCATCGCCTACGACGATGAGGCCCGACCCTCCCACTGGACCTATCACCGAACACCACTCAACGCCGCATGACCCCCGCAAGACCAATGCGGCACTGCACCAGGCGCCGCAGGGCGGCAAAGCTGGCGGGGAAGACGAGGTCGTGTTCCAGGACCAGTCGGAATCCCCGCTCCTCCCATGCTTCGGCGTTGCCCTCGAACTCCACCTGTTCCAGAAGCACGGGGACGCGATCGACAACCCCGTAGCAGTCGCGCATCCGCGTCCAGTTCACCACCTTGGCATCAAAGCGCCTCATGGCAATCGGCACCTGGACCGCGGACACGTGGCCGTGACGTCGTCAGCGTGTGGTCGCGTCGCGAGGGAGATCGTTGACGATGTGTTCCAGGCGCCGTTCGATGATTTCGCTCATCTCGCCCCGTTCGTGGCTGGCTTGCGCAGCGCGTCGAGTTCGAGCTTTTCACCATCCGAGGCTGCGCGGCCTGTCACCGCAGGCGCTCGGATGCGTGCGCCGTAGTCATTCAGCGTCTCCACCGGATGCCCGTGCGCCGAGGCGTCGTGCGTCGACTCATCGGAGGGTTCATGAGGGTCGCCGTAGTCCGAGATGGCCACGTACCAGTCATCGTGCATCAGCTCGTCCGGGGCTCGCAGGCCTCGCGCTGTCGCCTCCCGCTCTTCCTCCCTGAACCGGTTCACGTCGAGGGTGCCCAGCAGCTGCATCTCCGTACAGGCGTTGTCCAGAACGAGCTGCTAGGTGCGAAGCGATGAACGCACGTCAACCAGGCGTTCGATCTCTGCCTGGGTTTCCTCGCGCCTGCGTGCCTCCTTCGCCTGCTCGTGGGCAGTCCGTTGCTGATGCAGCGGACCCCAGTATGCGACCGCAGCAGTCAACAAGGATCCGCCAAGAACTCCCAACAGCCCGTACACAGCATCTGACATGCGCACCAACGTGGCACAGCCCAGGCACGAACCCGTGACCTCAAGGCGCGTTGGGCCGCAACGGTTCGGGGGCCTTGTCCCTCAGCAGGTGGGAGGCCTGCGCCGCCTTGGCCCTCGACTGCCTGGCATCGGCCGCGGCCTTGTCCTTCACTGGGACGGGCATCTTGTCCCGCACCTGGGGCGCCACCCTAGCTGCCTGACCTTCAGCTGCCCGGCCTTGGCGGCGGCCTGCTGCTTGATCTCGTCCGCCGTTGCCGTCAACACCGCGCCCTATCCCCCCCGAGTTCCTCACACGTGTGCAATCACCCGGCGACCAGGATTGCCGCCAGCATGCGCATCCCCGACGCCGCCAGGGCTCCGCGCCTCACCGCCGGCAGGGGGCGACGCCATCACCAAGACGGTCCGGCATCAATCGGCTCCCCGAGTCGTGCTCCGGTGCCGGTGCCGGCCGCGGCGCGGCACGGTATTCGGGGTGCTGCCCGGTCATCCGCTCCGGCCGAAGGCCGGATTGCCCGTGACGATGCGGGCGTGGTCGAGCAGGCGGTCCTCGATGTCCTGGGCGGTCGCGTCGCCGACCAGCAGGTCCATCGCGTAGCCGTCCTCGAGTGCCACGAAGGAGCGTCCGAGGGCCAAGGCGTCGCCGATCAGCGTGAACTCGCCGCTTTTCTGGCCGAGTTCGAGGACCTGGCGGTAGAGCTCGGTCTGCTGGTGCACGAAGGTGCGCTGCCGGTCGGCGGCGCCCTCGTTGCGCAGGGCCACCGGGAACAGCTCGAAGAGCAGCCGGGTGCTCTGCTCGCCTTCACCGGGCCAGGGCACGCCGCTGCGGACGCAGGCACGCAACCGCGCCACCGGCCCTTCGGCTTCCGCGATGGCACGCTCGCGGCTGACGAAGTACGTCGCGGCGCTGCGCTCGAACACGGCGGCGAACAGTTCCTGGATGTCGGCGTAGTAGTAGAGCACCGAGGCGGGGGTGACGCCGGCGACCCTGGCGACGTCCCGCAGCTTGGTGGCGGTGGCCCCGAGTTCCACCACGGTCCTGGCGGTCGCGTCGATCAGCTGGGCGCGGCGTTCCGCCTGGTTCTTGGGTCGGGCCATGGTCGACATGCTCGCATACCGCCGGACGCCGCCTGTATTCGCTTACGCGGACCCATTGACCACCCACCATTCGTTAACTAAATTTCGTTTAACTAATCCCCGAGTCCAGACCTGGTGTCCCATGTCCCGACCCCTCCCCCTGGTGATGGCCCAGGCAGCCCAGCGCACCGCCGACGATCTGGACGGCCTGGCCGCCGACGTTCGAAGGCGCACGTCGGGGCTGCCGGCCGCACCGCTGGTCGTCTATCCCGAGCTGCACCTGGGCGCCCCAGCGGGCGGTGCCACGCTCACACCCGCCGAACTGCCCGAAGCCCTCGCCGAAGCCATGAACGGCCCGCGCGACCGCGCTCTGGCCGAACTCGCCGGCGACCTGGGTGTCTGGCTCGCCCCGGGCAGCGTCTACGAGCGCGCAGCCGACGGACGCGTGTACAACACCGCCCCCGTGTACTCGCCGCACGGCGAACGGATCGCCACCTACCGCAAGATCTTCCCGTGGCGCCCCTACGAGACCGTCGCACCCGGCGCCGAGTTCACCGTCGTCGACCTCGACGGCATCGGCCGCGTGGGCCTGTCGATCTGCTACGACGCATGGTTCCCGGAGACCACCCGCCACCTGGCCTGGATGGGCGCCGAGCTGGTACTGAACTGCGTACTGACCTCCGGCAGCGACCGCGCCCAGGAGACCGTGCTGGCCCGCGCCAACGCCATCGTCAACCAGGTGTTCGTCGCCAGCGTCAACTGCGCCGCGCCCGCCGGCACCGGCCGCAGCATGCTCGTGGACCCTCAGGGAAACGTGCGTTCCGAGGCCGCTGCCGACAGCGACACCACGCTCACCGACGTGATCGACCTCGACGAGGTCGCCAACGTCCGCCGTCTCGGCACCGCCGCCCTCAACCGGCCGTGGCAGCAGTTCCGCCCCGACGACGAACCCCTCGCCCTGCCCCTCTACCAAGGCAGGATCGACCCCTCCACCTGGGCCGGCGCCACCGCCCCGGCCCCCTTCCCGCACGTCCCCACCGACAGCCGCCGCGCTCTCGGGGAAGAGAGGACACCGTGACGGACCAGCCCACCCGCATGCGCGGAGACCTCGGACTGGTCTCCGTGGTCGCCTTCGGCGTCGCCTACATGGCCCCCGCCGTCGTCACCTCGATCTTCGGCGTCATCGCCGCCGCCAGCAAGGGTGCTGCGGCCACCGCCTACGTGATCGCCACCGGTGCCATGCTGCTGACCGGCCTCAGCTACGCCAAGATGGCCAAGGTGCACCCCAGCTCCGGCTCCGTGTACACCTACGCCCGCAAGGAACTCGACTCCCGCATCGGATTCCTGTCCGGCTGGGCCCTGCTGCTGGACTACCTCTTCCTGCCGATGGTCGCCTGGCTGCTCCAGGCCATCTACCTGCACGCTCAGTTCCCGGCCGTCCCGGAGTGGGCGTGGCTGGTCATCAACGTCGTCCTCGCCACAGCCATCAACGTGATCGGGCTGAAGGTCGCCGACCGGGTCAACCGAGTACTGCTGGTCGGCGTCACCGCCGTCCTCGTCGTGCTCGCGGTGCTCTGCGTGCACTACGGACTCGGCCACGGCGGCGCCCCCGCGGCCGGGCAGGCCTTCTGGAACGGCGCCACCAGCCTGTCCGCCGTCACCGCGGCGGCCGCCGTCGCCGCCTACGCCTTCCTCGGCTTCGACGCGGTCAGCACCCTCAGCGAGGAGGTGCGCGACCCGCAGCGCACCATCCCGCGCAGCATCGTCCTGACCGTGCTGACACGCGGCACCGTCTTCGTGGTCATCTCCTTCCTGATGCAGTGGGCCCACCCGGGCGGGTCATTCCCCGACGAGAACTCCGCCGGATACCTGCTGGCCACCACCGTCGGCGGGAAGACCTTCGCCGACGTCGCCAACATCGTCGGCATGCTGGGCGGGTTCGCCTCCTGCGTGGCCATCCAGGCCAGCACCAGCCGCCTGATGTTCGTCATGGGCCGCGACGGGGCCCTGCCGCGCCGCGTCTTCGGGCGCCTGCACCGCAAGCTGCTCACCCCGGTCGTCAACGTGCTGGTCATCGGCGCCGTCGGCCTGCTGGCCATGAACCTTTCGCTGGCCGACGCCACCTCCTTCATCAACTTCGGCGCGTTCCTGGGCTTCACCCTCGTCAACATCTGCGTGATCGCCTACGCCGTGCGGCAGTGGCGCTCCGGAACCCGGCACTCCCCCGTGCGGTACTTCGTGCTACCGGCCGCCGGCGCCGCGGTCGACGTCTACCTGATCACCCAGCTCGGCGGCACCGCCGTCCGGCTCGGCCTCGGCTGGCTGGTCATCGGCATCGTCTGGCTCGCTGTGATCACCAAGGGCTTCCGGCGCCCGGCCCCTGAGATGCGGCTCGGGTCGGACGAGGAAGCCGACCCCTTGGAGTCGGAAGGCTCCGGCCCCCTGATGCCGACGGCATGAACCCGCCCGGGGCTCCCGGCCGCCGAGAGCGGCCGGGAGCCCCGGACCGTTGGCTCGGGTGCTTCACGGGTGCCACCCGCATCGTCGTCTCCGCGCTGTGACCAGCGCGGTCAGCAGGGCGTCGTCGGCCTTCTGGCCGCCGACGGTGAGTCCGTGAACTCAGCCTCGGTCGTCATGCCGGCCCTGAGAGGAACGTCGAAGGCAGAGTCCTCGACGTGGAACACACATCATGGCCCGTTGGCATCAGCCCCACAGGAAGGCTCAGTCGCTGGTTCCAAGGCCCCGCGTTTCATGCGAGCGTGGGGGCTTCCCATTCTTCGTGGTCCCTCCTCGGTCGGTGGCCGTCAGTGAGCCGAGAAGCGCCGGCGCCTGCGCCGAAGGCGTACCTGGCTCGGCGCGATGGACGACGAGAAGCAAGCCCTCGGGACCGGCGATGGCCAGTTTCTCGCGTCGCAGACGCAGCTCGCCGACCTGAGGGTGCATCAGCCGGGTCGTGGCCGACTCCCAGCGGCGCACGTCGTGACGGGCCCACAACTGGCGACAGCGATGACTTTTGAGCAACAGCTCACCAATGAGCTGAGTCAGTCGCGGATCGTCCGTGTCGCTCCCGGTCGCGGCACGCAGCTGGGCGACGATCCCCGCGGTGCCCTGTTCCCAGTCCATGTGAAGCTCACGGGCGACAGGATCAGTGAACAGCGCCCGGAGTCGGTTGACTTCCGGTGCCAGGTGTGGAGACAGGGCGACGGCCGCGTCATTGGCGGCGCGTACGTCCGTACACCGGTTTTGCACGAACGCCGGCACCGTGAACGTGCCCAGCAACATCACGATGCCCTCAGGCACGCGCTCGCTGCGCGGCCGGGGCGGTCAACGGCGCGGAGCGGGCCAGGCCCTGTGCCTTGGTCCCAGACGGGCGCGCGGAGGGCGGCCAGACCTGCTTTGGAAGCGGGCCGGACACCGGAAAGGGTCTGGACGATCTGCCCGCATTCTTGCGACGTGAGGAATCAGGTGACAACACGTGACCGTACTGCCCAGAGGTCACCCAGGTCACAGCCGCCCGTCGGTGCCGGGTCAGGCCAGGCCTGAGGTGCTGGTCGCCGCCTGGGTGACGAAGAACTCGGCGGCTGCAGGACGCGTTGGCGAGCCCTGCGCATGGCCTTCGGGCGCGAGTCGGCATGAACCGCGAGCGCCGCACCGCGCACGAAGTGCTGGGGTGACGTGCCGACGTGGTCGAGGCACCTGGACGCGCACGTCCTCCTCCCGCTCGAACGGCGGTACCGGCGGTCCGTTCCGGTCCATGGCGGGCCGCGGAGCAGCGTGCCCGCCGCTGGGCCGAGAGTCCGCCCGCAGCGGTGGTGTGCAAAGACGGACCACTCCGCTGCAGGCGTCACCTGCGCGGGCGGGCTGGCGCCTTCCCGTTGCACCGCCTCCTGGAGCTCGACGGACCCGACGACGCCGGGTCGCCAACTGCGGCCTCCCACGCAGAAGATGGCAGGTGACAGTCAGTGAAGCGACTGCGCCCAGTCGTAGAGACGGTGTGCGCTGTCACCG
>NZ_JBTWMV010000113.1:0-6951 GCF_054850255.1 Streptomyces sp. 7R007
GATGCTGCTGTTCCAGATACAGCAACCTGCCACGCTCCGACGGCCGGTAGTTGCGCCTTCACTGTCCCGGCCGCTGCGGTGATGCGTTCCATGACGCACGTGCTGGCCCCCTTGCCTCGCTCGCTCTGCGGGAGGAGGCCCCACAACACAGCAGACACGGACCAGGGATCGAGTCCGAGTTCAAGCCGCAGGCTCGGGTAGCTGGCCCGTATCTCCTCGGTCAGGGCATCAGGCCAGGCGCCGTCGTCGACATCGCCAGGCACGCTCAAGGCTCTACGCCTCGTCGGGGTTGATCCCCTGGGCCCGCGCCAGGGCGAACAGCACGCGCTCGATCGCGTCCAGGCGCTGCACGATCGTCCGGTCGTCGGGGGCGCCAATGGCCTCGGCGAGGGAAGCGATATGGAGAAGGCCGTCCGCCGTGCTCGTTGGCCGTACGCGGCGAGGACGTGCTCTCGGCGCACGGCTCAGACGTGTGCATCGTCGTCTTCACCGCAGAGCCCGACAGCGAGGCGGCCGGCAAGCTACGCCGGCTGTCTGTCCCAGCCGACGCGAACATGACTGCGCCCGTCGCACCGGAGGGCAGCTCACAGCGAGCGCGGCGTCCAAGCCCGGTCGCATCTGGCTCTGGCGTTGTCCTCTATGGCAGCGGGGACGTGACAAGAGCTGGGTCAGCGCGGGCGAGGGCGGCTGTCACGTTCAGTTGCCATCCTGCTGTGTACGCCTCGGCGAAATCCTTGTCACCGAGCGCCGTGCGGGTGCGCGTGCTCAGCGTCCGGATGTGCGGATCGGTACGGTCGTGGGCGCCACGAAGGCGGGCGGCTGCGCCGAGTATGACGGCTGCGTCGCGGTGTCGGTCGTGCAGTTCGGCGAGTCCGGCGACGGTCACTGCCACGGTCGCCACGACCGGCAGGTCCTGGCTGTTGACCGCTGCCGTGTATGCCCGGGTCAGTGCGTGCGCGGCACCAGACCCGTCGGCGAGTCGGAGGCAGAGGGCGGCCCGCACGGTCGCGATCAGGGCTCGGCCGTGGTCGCCGTCGAGCGGAACCTGTGCGAAGAGTCCGGACTCGGCCGACTCGATCAGCCGGCGTGCGCGGTCCAGGTTGCCCGTTTGCACCATCAACCGGGCTTCGCGGGCGTCGAGCAGGATGGCCATCCCGGGCGACGTGGAACGGAGCGCGCGTTCCCGCGTCGTGGCGATCATCTCGGTCGCCTGCGTGGTCTGATCGAGCCGCACCAGGAGATCGAACTGGCGCAGGTCGGTGTAGATCTCATCGTCGAGACTGAGCGCTCCGAACTCGCCGGCCAGCCGCTTGGCCTCCTTCAAGTCGCTGAGTGCGCCTTTGAGTTCGCCGTCGTACTGACGAAGCAGGGAGCGCAGCGGCAGTGCTGTGGCCAGTGCCCAGTGGTCGCCGGACTGAGTGAAGCATTCCAGGGCTGCGGCTGCGTCGGCGCGCGCCTGGTCGAGGTCGCCCTCGTTTTCGGCGGCGTGGGCGCGCGAGATGCGGGCGTACCCGGCCAGCCAGGCATCCGGCCCGTCGGCCAGGCGTTGGATGATCGCCTCACCTTCCTGTGTCCTGTGCGGGAGAGCGAGTTTGATGGTGACCAGCGCGCCGGTGAAGCCGGGCAGTTCGCGGTGGCTCAGCAGACGGTCGGTGAGGGTCCGCAGCTGTGTGCTTCCTTCCTTGAAGGAGCCACTGAACAGTGCGCTCTGACCGGCTTGGGAGTTGAGCAGCAGCAGTCCTTCGGCGATCTCGTGCTCGACACCGGGCCTGTCGGTCGGGAGCGCGACTGCCTGCCCGAGCCAGTAGGCGGCGTCGTCTCGGCGGCCGAGCATCTGCCAGTACCAGGTCAGGTTGAGGGCCAGCGCGATCGCTCCGTCAGTGTTGCCGGTGTCGCAGAGGTGTCGCAGCGCGGCAAGCACGTTGTCGTGCTCGGCACGCAGGATGTGGAGGGCGTGGAGCTGCTCGGGCCCACGGGTCAGCGGGTCGTAGTGGGCCACCAGGTCGGCGCAGTAGTGGGCAGCCAGGTTCCGCACACTGGTCAGGATGTTCTGCTCGGCCAGCCTCTGAAGGCCGTATTCCCGGATCGTCTCCAGCATCCGGTGCCGGCCGGTGTCGGGTGACAGCTGCAGCAACGACCGGTCCACCAGGTCCGCGAGGAGCTCTGGGATGTCGCGGACCGGCACGGTGGTTCCCATGCATACCGCGGCAGCCGAAGCCGGCGTGATGCCACCGGGCAGGACCGCGATCCGCTCTGCGACGGTCCGTGCGCCCGCGGGGAGCAGGTCCCAGCTCCACGCGATGACTCCTCGCAGTGTGCGGTGGCGTGGAAAGGCAGTGCGGCTGCCGGTGGTGAGCAGCCGGAACCGGTCGGACAGCCCGTCGGCCAGATCGGTCAGCGTCAGTGTGCGCAGGCGGACCGCGGCCAGTTCCAGGGCGAGCGGCAGACCGTCCAGGCTGCGCACGATGCGCAGTACGTCCGCCAGGTTGTGCTCGGCGAGGTCGAAGGCGGGACGCACCGCGGCTGCCCGCTCGGTGAACAGACGTACCGATGCCGTGCGGCGGGCCTGTTGGATGTCCGCGTTCGGGTCGGGCAGAGCCAGTGGGCCGAGCGGGACCAGTGCCTCACCGTCGATCGCCAGCGGTTCTCGGCTGGTGGCCAGGACGCGCAGTCCGGCGCAGCGGGCCAGCAGCGCTGAGAGGAGGTGTGCTGCCGCGTCGATCACGTGCTCGCAGTTGTCGACGACGAGCAGAATCTCGCGACCGTCCAACTGGTCGGTCAGCACATCGAGTTCGTCGGCGGGGTCGCTGCGCAGCCTGGCGGAGGCGTCGAACAGCGCGGAGCCGCGCAGGCCGGTCGCGGCCAGCAGAGCGCCGCCGACCTTGCTGGGGTCGGTGACCGAAGCAACGTCGATCAGCCAGGCGCCGTCACGGTATGCGTCGCGGTGGCGGCGGGCGGCCTCGATGGCCAGGCGTGTCTTGCCGGCGCCGCCGGGGCCGAGCACGGTGACCAGCCGCCCCGCAGCGAGCAGGGTGTCGATCCGGGCCAGGTCGTCATCACGGCCGATGAAGCTGGTCAGCGGGATGGGCAGATTACTCGGCGTCTCACCTGTTCCCTTGGGCGCAGTGGCGGCGGGTGCGGGCTGCTCGGCCCGCAGCAGATGCAGGTGCCGTTCGCGTAGCGCGACGCCCGGATCGGTACCGAACTCGTCAGCCAGCGTCTCGCGGAACTCTTCGTAGCGGGCCAGGGCCTCGGCCTGTCGGCCCTGGGAGGCGAGTGCGTCCATGAGCAGCGCGACGGCGCGCTCGTACACGGGGTGCTGGGACAGCAAGCCCGTCAAGCGGACAGCTGCCTGCCCGGCGTTGTCCAAGGCCAGCTCGGCTTCGGCGAGGTCGGCGGTGGCCTCGACCGAGGAGTGGGCCAAGCGGGTCGCGGCCGCGGGTTCCACCGCAACGACGGTGGCAGGCTCAGCGCCGGGCTGCTCGATCCACAGGGCGACGGCTTCACCGAGCAGAGCAGCCGCGTGCCGCGCGTCGCCGGCGCGCAGACGCTCCCGGCCGGCTGCGGCGAGCTGCTCGAAGCGCAGCGCATCCACGTCGCCCGCGGACACGTCCAGCCGGTAGCCGCCTGCGGCCTGTGTGACGGCGGTGGAGGAGCCCAATGCACGGCGAAGTCGCGACACGAGGGCCTGCAGGGCATGTGTGGGATCGACTGGAGGGTTCTCCGGCCAGATCGCGTCGATGAGGGTGCTCTGCATGACGGCGCGCCCACCGGCGAGCGCGAGACGTACGGCCAGCCCCTGGAGACGAGGCCCGGGCACAGGCAGGGCACTGCCCCCACGAGATGCCTGGAACGTACCGAGCAACGTGATGCGAAGCCGCGCATCCCCATCCATGGGCCGATCTTTGCGCGAGCGCAGCCGGATGGCCAAATTCGGGCACCGCCACCGTGTCGTCCCAGCCGTGACAGCCGCCACAAGGCCGGGCAGCGGTCGCGTGCACGGCGCTGACATGGCCGTGCACACGCAGGTCGATCCATGTGAGGCGTGGTGTCAGCGCCGTGTGCGCCCCGTGTGAGCGGCCCGGGCGAGTGTGTGGGCGTTGCGGCGGGCACCACGTTCGCGCAGCCGACGCCAGGACTGCTCGCACCCGAAGACGGAGAGACGCGATGACTGGAAGCACCAGCACCACGACCGCAGGCAAGGCCCCTACAACGAACGACGCCTGGGTACGGACGTGGGGAACCGCCCCACACGCACCGATCGCGCAATTCGGGCCACTGCCCTCTTTCGCCGACACGACCCTGCGCCAGGTGGTGCGCATCAGCGGGGGCGGGAACCGGGTGCGCCTCAGGCTCACCAACGAGTACGGCACCGAGCCCCTGAGCATCGGCGCAGCCCGGATCGCCCTCGCCGCGCCCGACGGTGGTCTCCGGCCGGGCAGCGACCGGGAGCTGACCTTCGCCGGTCGGACGGGGGTCACCGTCCCGGTCGGCGCGCCGATGCTCAGCGACCCGATCGCGCTGCCCCTGCCTGCCCTGTCCGAGCTCTTCATCAGCCTCTACCTGCCCCAGGCGGTCAAGAGCGCCACCTGCCACGCCATGGGCGTCCAGACCGCCTGGAGCATCCCGGGCAACGCCGTCGACGCCCTCACCCTGCCTGCGCAGGCCACGTCCCTGCCGCTGCAGGCATTCGTCTCGGCGATCGACGTGCTCCCCGACGGCCCGGCCGCCACCATCGCGGTCATCGGCGACTCCAACACCGACTGCTCCGGTACCACCCCGGATGCCAACCGCCGCTGGACGGACCGCCTGGCCGAGCGTCTGGCCGGGCGGAACGGACGTACCGTCTGCGTCTCCAACCAGGGCATCAGCGGGAACCGGATGCTCAACGAGGGCCTGGGCGAGGCGGTGCTGGCCCGCTTCGACCGGGACGTGCTGGCCACGCCGGGTCTCGGCCACGTGGTCATCGCCATCGGACTCGGCGACATCGGCGTCTCCTACGCACCCCGTGACGGCAGCGGCCCCGCGGATGACTTCCTCGCCATGTTCCCCGGCGCGCCGGTGACGAGCGATGACCTCATCGCGGGCTATCAGCAGCTGATCACCCGGGCCCGCGCCCGCGGCGTGCGCGTCTACGGCGCCACCCTCACCCCGTATGAGGGCGATGAGATCTTCACGCCGGAAGGCGACCGCGTACGCCAGGCGGTCAACGAGTGGATCCGCACCAGCGGCGCCTTCGACGCGGTCCTGGACTTCGACGCTGTCTGGCGCGACCCGGCCCACCCCACCCGTATTCAGGACGGACTCCACGCGGGCGATCACCTGCACGGCAGCGACGCAGGCTGCCGGGCCCTGGGCGACTCCATCGACCTGACCCTGTTCCAGTGACGCCCGCCCACCCAGTGACCATGGAGAAGAACGGAAAGTCTTATGCATGACGTAGTGATCGCGGGCGCAGGCCCCGTCGGACTGCTTCTGGCCTGCGAACTCGGTCTCGCGGACTGCGACGTCCTGGTCCTGGAGCAGGAGGCGGAGACAGGCACCCCCTGGAAGGCGCTTCCGCTCGGAATGCGGGGCCTGTCCGCCGCCTCGGTCGAGGTGTTCCACCGCCGCGGGATGCTGCAGCCGCTGCTGACCGCGTCGGGCGCCCACGGCTATGGCAGTGCGGACCCCGAGGCACAGGTGGCGCCGGCGCCGCGCAGCGTGAGCCACTTCGCCGGCATGATGCTCGACCCCGCCGACATCGATACCGGCGCCCTGCCGTACCGCCTGCCCAGCCCCGTCCTGGAGGGCGTGATGACCAGCCTCGAAGCGGTCGAGACGGTGCTGACCGAGCAGGCAGCCAAAGCCGGGGTGGAGATCCGCCGCGGAACGCGGGTCACGGAACTGCGACAGGACGCGGAGGGTGTCCTCGTACAGTCCGGGAAGGACGAGTACGCGGCGCGCTGGCTCGTCGGATGCGACGGCGGACGCAGCACGGTGCGCGGCCTCGCGGGATTCGAGTTCACCGGCACTGAGCCGCTGTTCACCGGCTACACCATGCTCGCCACCGTCGCCGACCCCGACAAGCTGCAGCCCGGGTTCACCCTGACGCCGACCGGCATGTACCTGCAGATGCCCACCCCCGGGCACATCGGCATGCTGGACTGCGACGGCGGCGCCTTCGACCGATCACAGCAGCCCACCCTCGAACACCTGCAGACGGTGCTGCGCCGCGTGTCCGGCACCGACGTCACGCTCAGCGACGTCCAGCTCGTCTCCACCTTCACCGACCGGGCGATGCAGACCACCTCCTACCGCCAAGGGCGCGTCCTGCTGGCCGGAGACGCTGCACACATCCACTCGCCTCTCGGCGCACAGGGGCTCAACACCGGCATCGGTGATGCAATCAACCTGGGATGGAAGCTCGCCGCGACCGTCCATGGATACGCCCCCGACGACCTGCTCGACTCCTACACCCAGGAGCGCCATCCGGTCGGCGCCCAGATCCTCGACTGGACGCGCGCCCAGAGCGCGGTCATGAAGCCCGACCCGCACGCCCAGGCCATCCAAGCCCTGGTCCGCGACGTGCTGGGCACCCGGGACGGAACGACCTACGTCTACAATCGGACCTCGGGCTCCTCCCACCGCTACGACCTCGGCAGCGCACATCCCCTGGTCGGCCGCAACGCCCCCGATTTCCACTTCACGGACGGAACGCGCCTGAGCGATCTCATGCGGGACGGGCACGGCATCGCCATCGACTTCACCACCGGTGGGCGGCTTGCCGGTGCGACAGCCGGCCACGAGGACCTGATCCGGTACGTGTCGGGCTCGGCGAGGAACGAACTGGGCTGCGGCGCCCTCCTCATCCGCCCCGACGGCGTCGTCGCCTGGGCAGACGGCCTCGATCCCGACCACGCAGGGTTCCAGCACGCCGCTAACCGGTGGTTTGCCACCGCCGCCATCTAG
>NZ_JBTWMV010000114.1:0-6921 GCF_054850255.1 Streptomyces sp. 7R007
GGTCCGCCGAAGCTGCCGGGTCCGCCGGGTCGGCCGAAGCTGCCGGGTTCGCCGATCCTGCTGGGTCCGCCGGGTCCGCCGACTCCGCGGGGTTGGTCGAGTCCGCCGAGTGCGCCGAGTGCGCCGGGTCCGCCGGGTCCGCCGAAGCTGCCGGGTCCGCCGGGTCTGCCGAACCAGCCGGGTCTGCCGAACCCGCCGGGTCCGCCGAGTCTGCCGAGCACACGGGTCTCCTCCCCCTCCCGGCCACCCCGTCCCGGCGCCACCCCGACCGTCATAACCACCTCCCGCAACCCACCCCCACCGGCAACCCATACACCTCCGCCCCTCACCACCCCCTCCACTCGCACCCGTCCCCCGACTGGCTGAACCGCGGCGCGCTCTCCTTCCTCGCCGAGGCGTCCGATCTGCTGGCCGGGCAGTTGGACGAGAGTCATGTCGCCGCGCTGGCCGGGCAGTTGATCGTGCCCAGGCTCGCCGACTGGTGTGCCGTGTGGCTGGAGGACGAGGCCAGCGGTGTCACGGGCGGCGGCCCCCGGCTCGTCCGGGTGTGGCACAGCAGCGAGACCCGCATCGAGGAGCTGCGCCGCGCGCTGGAGAAGGAACCGCCCCGGCGGCCCGACGGCGCGCCGCCCGGCCCGGTCCCGTACCCCTGGCCCGCCGACGCGCTCGACGCGCACGGCGCCGCCCTCGCCTACCGTCTGATCGCCGGCGGCCGCCCCCTCGGCACGCTCGTCCTCGGCCGCGCCGGACTGCTCAGCTTCCCCGACGAGATCACCGGCCTCGCCGAGGACCTCAGCCGCCGCGTCGCCCTCGCCGTCGGCGCCGCCCGCCAGTACGCCCGCCAGGCCACCATCAGCCGCGTCCTGCAGCGCGGCCTGCTGCCCACCGCCGTCGCCGAGATCCCCGGCGTGCGCAGCGCCCTCGTCTACGAGCCCTGCGACCAGGGCGGCCCCAGCGGCGACTTCTACGACCTCTTCCCGGTCGGCGACGGCCGCTGGTGCTTCGCCCTCGGCGACGTCCAGGGCAAGGGCCCCGAGGCCGCCGTCGTCATCGGCGTCGCCAGACCCTGGCTGCGCTTACTGGCCCGCGAGGGCTACCGCGTCGCCGACGTCCTCGACCGCCTCAACCGCCTCCTCCTCGACGACGCCCTGGAGGCCGCCGAAGCCGCCGCCGGCGTCCTGACGCTCCCGCCCGTGCCCGACCCCGGCCCGCAGACCCGCTTCCTCTCCCTCCTCTACGGCGAGCTGGTCCCCTTCGACGGCGGCGTGCGCTGCACCCTCGCCTCCGCCGGACACCCGCTGCCGCTGCTGCTCGGCGCCGACGGCCGCGTCCGTACGACCGCGCGGCCGCAGACCCTCCTCGGGGTCGTCGAGGACGAGACGTACACCTGCGAGACCTTCGTCCTGCACCCCGGTGACACCCTGCTCTGCGTCACCGACGGCGTCACCGAGCGGCGCTGCGGCGCGCGCCAGTTCGACGACGGCGACGGGCTCGCGACGGCGCTCGCGGGGTGCGCCGGGCTGAGCGCGCGGCTGGTCGCGGAGCGCATCCGGCGGCTGGTGCACGAGTTCGGCGGCGGCGCGGCGAGGGACGACCTGGCGCTGCTGGTGCTCCAGGCGGAGTGAGGAGTGCGGTGGGTACGGGACAATGGAGGACATGCCCTCCGCACTCCCCGACGGCGAGCCCGTCCCCGCCGACGGTGCCCTGCCCGCCTCCGCGCTCGCCGGGGCGGCCGACCGCCCCCTCGGCTTCTACCTGCACGTTCCGTACTGCGCGACCCGCTGCGGCTACTGCGACTTCAACACCTACACCGCCACCGAGCTGCGCGGCACCGGCGGCGTCCTCGCCTCCCGCGAGAACTACGCGGACACGCTCGTCGACGAGATCCGCCTGGCCCGCAAGGTGCTCGGCGACGACCCGCGCCCGGTGCGCACGGTCTTCGTGGGCGGCGGCACGCCGACCCTGCTCGCCGCCGGTGACCTGGTGCGGATGCTGGGGGCGATCCGCGAGGAGTTCGGCCTCGCGCCCGACGCGGAGGTGACGACGGAGGCGAACCCGGAGTCGGTGGACCCGGCGTACCTGTCCGTGCTGCGCCAGGGCGGCTTCAACCGGATCTCCTTCGGCATGCAGAGCGCGAAGCAGCACGTGCTGAGGATCCTCGACCGCACCCACACCCCCGGGCGGCCGGAGGCGTGCGTCGCCGAGGCGCGTGCGGCGGGCTTCGAGCACGTCAACCTGGACCTGATCTACGGCACCCCGGGCGAGTCCGACGACGACTGGCGGGCCTCCCTGGAGGCGGCGCTCGGCGCCGGACCCGACCATGTCTCGGCGTACGCCCTGATCGTCGAGGAGGGCACGCAGCTCGCCCGCCGCATCCGCCGCGGCGAGATCCCCATGACCGACGACGACGTCCACGCGGACCGGTACCTGATCGCGGAGGACCTGCTGTCCGCGGCCGGATTCGCCTGGTACGAGGTCTCCAACTGGGCCACCTCCGACCGGGCCCGCTGCCTGCACAACGAGCTGTACTGGCGCGGCGCCGACTGGTGGGGCGCCGGCCCCGGGGCGCACTCGCACGTGGGCGGGGTGCGCTGGTGGAACGTCAAGCACCCGGGGGCGTACGCGGCGGCGCTGGCGGCGGGGCGGTCGCCGGGGGCCGGGTGCGAGCTGCTGTCCGAGGAGGACCGGCGGGTGGAGCGGATCCTGCTGGAGCTGCGGCTGCGCGACGGCATACCCCTGGACCTGCTGCGCGAGGACGGCCTGCGCGCCTCCCGCCGCGCCCTGTCCGACGGGCTCCTTCAGCAGGCCCCGTACGAGGAGGGACGGGCCGTGCTGACCCTGCGGGGGCGGCTGCTGGCGGACGCGGTGGTGCGGGACCTGGTGGACTGAGAGGCCGACCCCCGCTGCGGCGGGAGCACGAGCCGCTCCCCGGCCGCGTAGACGAGCTCATCGACGGATCACTTCCGCGACGGCGGAGAGCGGCCCACCGGTCCCGCCGGACCGACGGCCGCGGAGGCGTCAGGGCACGGTCACGTGGTCGATCAGGCGCTCGACACAGCCCAGCAGCTCCGGCTCCAGGTCCTTGTAGGAGTTCACCCGCTTCAGGATCGCCTGCCACACCGCCCCGGTGTTCTCCGGCGGCCAGCCCAGGGCCCGGCACACGCCCGTCTTCCAGTCCTGGCCGTGCGGGACGCGGGGCCATGCGTCGATGCCCAGGGACGACGGCTTCACCGCCTCCCAGATGTCGATGTAGGGGTGGCCGACGACCAGGGCGTGCTCGCTGGTCACCTCCTGGGCGATCCGCCACTCCTTGCTGCCCGGCACCAGGTGGTCCACCAGGACGCCGAGCCGGGCGTCCGGGCCGGGCGCGAAGTCCGCCACGACGGACGGCAGGTCGTCCACGCCCTCCAGGTACTCCACGACCACGCCCTCGACGCGCAGGTCGTCGCCCCACACCTTCTCCACCAGCTCGGCGTCGTGCCGGCCCTCGACGTAGATGCGCCCGGCGCGGGCCACGCGCGCGCGTGCGCCGGGCACGGCGACCGAGCCGGACGCCGTACGGGTGGGCCGTGCCGGAGCCGGTCCGGACGGCCGGACGAGGGTCACCGCCCGTCCCTCCAGCAGGAACCCGCGCGGCTGGAGCGGGAAGACCCGGTGCTTGCCGAAGCGGTCCTCCAGGGTCACCGTGCCCGCCTCGCAGCGGATCACCGCGCCGCAGAAACCGGTACCGGGCTCCTCGACCACCAGCCCGGGCTCCGCCGGCACCTCGGGGACGGGCCTGGGGTTCTTCCACGGCGGGGTCAGGTCGGCGGAGTACTGGCGCATTCGGATGACGATAGGAGAAGCGGGCGGGTGATCACGTAGACACGCCGAAACGTGCCGCGAGGGCGTCCCGCTGCGCCCGCACGAAGGCCGCGTCCACCACCGCTCCGTGACCGGGCACGTACAGCGCGTCCTCGCCGCCGAGGGCGAGGAGCCGGTCCAGGGCGGCGGGCCAGTGCGACGGCACGGCGTCCGGCCCCGCCTGCGGTTCCCCCGACTCCTCGACCAGGTCGCCGCAGAAGACCACCTCGGGCGGGCCCGGGACCAGCACGGCGAGATCGTGGGCGGTGTGCCCGGGACCCACGTTGGCCAGCAGGACCTGCCGGCCGCCGCCCAGGTCGAGCGTCCACTCGCCGCTGACGTGGTGGCGCGGCGGCACCAGCGCGTCCGCCGCCTCCTCGGCCAGCCGCGCGTCCAGCCCGTTGCGCTCGGCGTCCGCGCGCAGCTCCTCGCGCGCGTGCCGCCCGGTCAGCGCCGTCTCGACCCCGACCGCGCCGAACACCTCGGCGCCCGCGAAGGCCGCCGCTCCGAAGACGTGGTCGAAATGGGGGTGGGTGAGCGCGAGATGGGTCACACGGTGACCGGTGAGCTCCTCGGCCCGGGAGCGCAGCAGCGCCCCCTCCGCCAGGCTCGACCCGGCGTCCACCGCCAGCGCCGTCCCGTCCCCGACGACCAGCCCCGCCGTGCAGTCCCAGCCCGGCAGCCGGCACCGGCCGACCCCCGCCGCGACCCGTTGCCACCCCAGCTCTTCCCAAGTCACCGTCATACGGCGACGCTAGCCGTACGACCCGCTCCCGCAGGACCGACCTTGCCCACCGAGTACCCCACCGCCGTACACTGGGCCGGTGAACGCTGGCACTCGAAAGGACAGAGTGCCAGGCGAAGCGCCGAGGGGACGACTTCTGGAGGTGTGCGCGAGATGCTGAGTGAACGACGGCTCCAGGTACTGCGCGCCATCGTCCAGGACTACGTCGGCACCGAGGAGCCGGTGGGCTCCAAGGCCCTCACCGAGCGGCACAACCTGGGTGTGTCCCCGGCGACCGTGCGCAACGACATGGCGGCCCTGGAGGACGAGGGGTACATCGCCCAGCCGCACACCAGCGCCGGGCGCATCCCCACCGACAAGGGCTACCGGCTGTTCGTCGACAAGCTCGCCGGGGTCAAGCCGATGAGCGCGCCCGAGCGGCGCGCGATCCAGAACTTCCTGGACGGGGCCGTCGACCTCGACGACGTGGTGGCGCGGACCGTGCGGCTGCTGGCGCAGCTGACGCGGCAGGTGGCGGTCGTGCAGTACCCGTCGCTGACCCGCTCCACCGTCCGGCACGTGGAACTGCTCTCGCTCGCGCCCGCGCGGGTGATGCTGGTGCTGATCACGGACACCGGGCGGGTGGAACAGCGCATGGTGGACTGCCCGGCGCCGTTCGGCGAGGCCTCGCTCGCGGATCTGCGCGCGCGGCTCAACAGCCGGGTGGCGGGGCGGCGGTTCACGGACGTGCCGCGGCTCGTGGAGGACCTGCCGGAGGGTTTCGACGTCGAGGACCGGGGCACGGTCTCGACGGTGCTCTCCACCCTCCTGGAGACGCTCGTCGAGGAGAACGAGGAGCGGCTGATGATCGGCGGCACCGCCAACCTGACGCGCTTCGCACATGACTTCCCCCTGTCCATCCGGCCGGTGCTGGAGGCACTGGAGGAGCAGGTCGTGCTCCTCAAGTTGCTTGGCGAGGCGGGGGATTCGGGCGTCACCGTGCGTATCGGGCACGAGAACGCCTACGAGGGACTCAACTCCACGTCCGTGGTGTCGGTCGGCTACGGTTCGGGCGGCGAGGCAGTCGCCAAGCTCGGCGTGGTCGGACCGACCCGCATGGACTATCCGGGAACGATGGGAGCGGTACGCGCAGTGGCACGGTACGTCGGACAGATCCTGGCGGAGTCGTAAGTGGCCACGGACTACTACGCCGTTCTCGGCGTGCGCCGCGACGCGTCGCAGGAAGAGATCAAGAAGGCCTTCCGGCGGCTCGCGCGCGAGCTGCACCCGGACGTCAACCCCGATCCGAAGACCCAGGAGCGGTTCAAGGAGATCAACGCCGCTTACGAGGTGCTGTCGGACCCGCAGAAGAAGCAGGTCTACGACCTCGGCGGCGATCCGCTCTCGCAGTCCGGCGGGGCCGGCGCGGGCGGCTTCGGCGCGGGCGGCTTCGGGAACTTCTCGGACATCATGGACGCCTTCTTCGGTACGGCGTCCCAGCGCGGGCCGCGCTCGCGCACCCGGCGCGGCCAGGACGCGATGATCCGGCTGGAGGTCGAGCTCGACGAGGCGGCCTTCGGCACGACGAAGGACATCCAGGTCGACACGGCGATCGTCTGCACCACCTGCAACGGTGAGGGCGCGGCGCCGGGCACGTCCGCGCAGACGTGTGACATGTGCCGCGGCCGGGGTGAGGTCTCCCAGGTCACCCGGTCCTTCCTCGGCCAGGTCATGACGTCCCGTCCCTGCCCCCAGTGCCAGGGCTTCGGTACGGTCGTGCCGTCCCCGTGCCCCGAGTGCGCGGGCGACGGCCGGGTGCGCTCCCGGCGCACGCTCACCGTGAAGATCCCGGCGGGCGTCGACAACGGCACGCGCATCCAGCTCGCCGGTGAGGGCGAGGTCGGTCCGGGCGGCGGTCCGGCCGGTGACCTGTACGTGGAGATCCACGAGCTGCCGCACCCGATGTTCCAGCGCCGCGGTGACGACCTGCACTGCACGGTCACCCTGCCGATGACGGCGGCGGCCCTCGGCACGAAGGTTCCGCTGGAGACGCTGGACGGCCTGGAGGAGGTCGACATCCGGCCCGGCACACAGTCCGGCCAGTCGATCCCGCTGCACAGCCGCGGCGTCACCCACCTGCGCGGCGGAGGCCGGGGCGACCTCGTCGTCCACGTCGAGGTCCAGACCCCGACCAAGCTGGACCCCGAACAGGAACGCCTCCTGCGAGAACTGGCGAAACTACGCGGCGAGGAACGCCCCCAGGGCCAGTTCCAGCCGGGCCAGCAAGGGCTGTTCTCGCGCCTGAAGGACGCGTTCAACGGTCGCTGACCGGGGACGGGGCTTGCTCGCCGTGG
>NZ_JBTWMV010000115.1:0-6748 GCF_054850255.1 Streptomyces sp. 7R007
CTCCTCCATGGACCGCGTCTTCAGCGACGCCGACGGCGAGCTGCTGATCGTGCCGGAGCGGGGCGGCCTGCTGCTGCACACCGAGTTCGGGCAGCTGCATGTGGAGCCCGCACATGTGGCGCTGATTCCTCGTGGGGTGCGCTTCCGTGTGGAGCTGCTCGACGAGTCCGCCCGCGGTTATGTGTGCGAGAACTACGGGGCACCCTTCCGCCTGCCCGACCTGGGCCCGATCGGCGCCAACGGCCTGGCCAACGCCCGGGACTTCCGGGCGCCCGTCGCCGCGTACGAGGACGTCGAGGGGCCGGTGGAGGTGGTGAACAAGTTCTGCGGCAACCTGTGGACGGCCACCTACGACCACTCGCCCCTGGACGTGGTCGCCTGGCACGGCAACCATGTGCCCTACGTCTACGATCTGCGCCGTTTCAATGTGATCGGCACCATCTCCTACGACCACCCCGACCCGTCGATCTTCACGGTGCTGACCTCCCCGTCGGACACCCCGGGACTGGCCGGCGTGGACTTCGTGGTCTTCGCGCCGCGCTGGCTGGTGGGCGAGGACACCTTCCGGCCGCCGTACTTCCACCGGAACGTGATGAGCGAGTACATGGGGCTGATCGAGGGCGCCTACGACGCGAAGGCCGAGGGCTTCGTGCCCGGCGGCGGCTCGCTGCACAACATGATGTCGGCGCACGGCCCGGACCGGGAGACGTTCGACAGGGCGAGCGCGGCCGAGCTGCGGCCGCAGAAGGTGGACGACGGGCTGGCGTTCATGTTCGAGACGCGCTGGCCGGTCACGCTGACCGCGCACGCGGCCCAGGCGGAGCACCTGCAACGGCACTACGACGACGTGTGGCGGGGCCTGGAACGGCACTTCCGCGCGCTGTCATGACGTCGTTCGCCTACGGGGCGCCCAAGCCGCGCCCCTTCGGCTCCCTCCGTTGCACTGATCGCGGACGACCGGTACGGATAGCCCCGTGACCTCCTTCGCCCCGGACTCGATCGTCCTGAACCGCAAGCTGCCGCTCTGGTATCAGGTGTCGCAGTCCCTGCGCGCCTCGATACTCGGCCGCTCGCCCCAGGACCCGCTCAGGCTGCCCACCGAGGAGCAGTTGGCGGGGCACTACGGGGTGAGCGTGCTGACCATGCGGCAGGCGCTGAAGGAACTGGAGGACGAGGGGCTGATCACCCGCCACCGCCGCCGGGGCACGTTCATCGAGCCGGACGCCCGCCGGGGCGCCCCGGTCCGCCTGCTCGGCTCGGTGGACGCGATCGTGGCCCAGCAGTCCGGCATGACGACCCGGCTGCTGGACCACGGCCGGGCCCCGGTGCCGCCGGAACTCGCCGAGTACTTCCCCCGGATCGACGAGGTGGCCACGTACCACCGCCTGCGCAGCGACGAGAAGACGGGCGAGCCGACCAACCACGCCCGCAACTACGTGCGTCCGGACGTGGCCGCGCGCATCGACCCCGCCGACCTGGTGCGGTGGCCGATGACGAAGGTGCTGCGGGACGTCGTCGGGGTCGGCATCGGCCGCATCACGGACACCGTGGAGGCCCGCCTGGCCGACCCGGAGACGGCCCGGCTGCTCGACGTGCCGCTGCTCAGCCCGATCCTGCACTACACGGGCATCATCCACGACACGGAGGGCCGGGTGCTGGACGCGGCGGTGATCCACTACCGGGGCGACCGTTTCTCCTTCACGGTGACGCTGGACGCCCCATGAGGTCACCGGCCGCGACGGGCTGTCGGCGGGAGGCCGTACGATGCCCAGCGTGACGCACGACGACGCTCCGCCGCTGGCGGACCTCCTGCCGTGGTCCGTCGCACCGCCGCGGCTCGGCCGGGGGTGGCCGACGGGCCCCGACGCGGCATCCCTGAAGGCCCGCTGGGACGCCCTGCTCAAGGCGGACGGCCCCGACCGGGAGGCCCTGTTCGAGCCGACTCGCTCGCGCACCCTGCACTCGGCCGTCGGACAGCTCCCCGGCCAGTCCAGCGGCACGGAGAAGCTGCTGCGCGCCTCCGGGCCCTGTCCCGAGCCGGTCCGCGTCCTGCACGCCCCCTTCGACGAGCAGTGGCTGATCCCCGACCACCGTCTCATCGACACGGCCCGCCCCGAGTTGTGGCGGGTGGCGGACGAGCACCAGATCTTCGTCGTGGAGGCGCCCGCGGAGGCGGACGGACCGCACCTGCTGGCCACCTCCCGTCTGCCGCTGCTGCGCCCCGGCCGGATCCGGCCCCTGTACCGCCGCCCCGGCGGCGCGGAGCCCAACCTGGCGCCGGGGCTGCTGGAGCACCTGGGCGCCCGGCTAGGGCGGTCCGTGACGCCGGTGGACCTGCTGGCCTGGATCATGGCGACGGTCCGCCCGGACCTCGCCGTCCCGCTCACCGAGGACGCCGAACTCTGGGCACGTGGGGTGGAGTTGGGCCGCCGGGTGCTGTGGCTGATGCGCCGGGACGGTGAGCGCCCGAAGCTGCCCGGGGGCCGCCGGCCGTACGTGCGCGCCCCCTTGCCGTCCCGTCCGCTCACCCTCGCCTACGACCGCGACGAGGAGACGCTGCTGCTCGACGAGGGCCGCATCTCCCCGGTGCCGCCCGAGGCCTGGGACTTCGAGGCGGCCGGGGTGCGGGTCCTGGAGCAGTGGTTCGCCTCCCGGACGGCGGAGGCCGAGCCGGGCACCCTGGCGGCGATCCGCCCGCCGACCTGGCCGCAGGCCTGGACGTCGGAGCTGCTGGAGCTGATCACGGTGCTGGCCCTGCTGGCGGAACTGCGTCCGCAGCAAGGGGACTTGACGATCACGTCACCGGTCACGGCGACGGACCTGCACAAGGCCGGCGTCCTTCCGGCGCCGGAGGCGGCGCGCAGGCCGGCCTCGGTCTTCGACCACCACGAGGAAGGCCCCGAGGGTCAGTTCACGTTGATCTGATGTACCTGAACGGGTGCTCCGGGTACGGAGCGGGTGGGAGGTACCCGGAGGTGGCGTGACGGGTGGGGATGTGTCCGCGCTCGGGAAGCGTGCCGGGGCGCCGCCGCATGCCGTGGGGATGACGGACGGCGTGACGCGACGCACGCCGTGACGGCGGGCCGCCCCGAACGCGGACCGGAAGGACGCCGGTGCGGCTGCCGGCCGTACGGCTCAGCGGCCGCCGAACAGCGAACGACGCAGTCGGCGCAGCGGTGCGAAGAGCGAGACGCGACGGACTCGCGCACCCCTGCTGTCCTCGTGCACGGTGTCACGCGCGGTCAGCTCACGCATCAGCGAGGTCGCCTCGGCCGTCTTCTGCTGCGGCACGGCGGGACCCGCCAGCACCGAGAGATGGCGGTCGAGGCGCGAACTGGTCGCGCTGCTGCCGCAGGTGATCGCAGGGACTCGCGCCCTGCTGCGCACTGTTATCTGTTCCATGTCACTCCCCACCCGTACGAGTCCACCCGGCCCGGGCAGGGTAACCCTATCGCCCCCTTGGGGCACTCGTGTATCGCGGTCACAGGATTCACCTTCCCCGTAAGGAGGTTGACGACCCCTCTTCGGTTACTCTCCGAATCCAACCGATTTCAGGGCGAGTTGGACAACCGGCTGGCTGGTGGGCTGCGCCGAGCCGCCGTCGGGCTCGACGGTCACAGCGAGTGATGCCGCGGACTTGGTGAGACCGGTCGCGACCAAGGGCGTGTCGCCGTCGAAGAGCCCGAGGGAGCGCGGTTGCGCGCCGGGGCGCATGAGCCACAGCTGGTTCACCCGTCCGCTGGGGACGTCGTCGTATCCGCTGAGCGTGACGACCGCGCGCCCCTCCGCCGCGGAGGCGACGACCGAGATGCTCCGCCCGCGAGCGTCCCGGCCGGCGGTCGCACGGGCGTCGGGAGCTGCGAGAACGTGGGCGATCTCACGTGACTGGGCGCGCTCGGCGTTCAGCTGGTCCTGCGTCCGGTTGGCCTGCACGGCGAACAGGGAGGCGACGACGAGGGCCGCGGCGGCGGTCGCCGTGGCGAACGGCACGAACAGGGGGCGGCGCTCACGGGGCGCACGGGAGCGTGCCGGGGGTGGCTGCGTGCCCCAGACGTGCGGCGGCAACTGGGGCGTGTGCTCGCGCAGCGGCGAGGACTCCTGCGGGGTGGCGCGTACGGCGGCCAGCACCCGGTCGCGCAGCGCGGCCGGCGGCGGCGCGGCCGTCGACCAGGCCAGCCGGACGGCGTCCTCGGCCAGCGCGCGCACCTCGGCGGCGCAGGCGTCGCACGTCTTCAGGTGCTTCTCGAAGCGGACCCGCTCGGCGGGCTCCAGGGCGTCGAGCGCGTACGGGGCGGCGAGGGAGTGCAGGTCCTCGCGGTGGAGCAGCTTCGCGAGAAGACTCACGCGACACCTCCCAGGCACTTGCGCAGCTGGGTGAGTCCGTCGCGCATGCGGGTCTTGACCGTGCCGAGAGGCAGCGAGAGCCGCTCGGCCACTTCACGGTACGTGTAGCCGTCGTAGTAGGCGAGCGTGACGGACTGGCGCTGCAACGTGGTGAGGCGGTCCAGGCACCGGCGCACCCATTCGCGTTCCAGGCCCGCCTCGACCTCCTCGGTGACGTGGTCGAAGGCGGGGCCGCCGGCCCGGCGCGCCTCGCGCTGCTCGCGGTCGACGGCCGCGCGGGCGCTGCGCACCCGGTCGACGGCGCGGCGGTGGGCGAGGGTGAGGACCCAGGACAGCGCGCTGCCCCGGGCGGGGTCGAACCGGGCGGCGGAGCGCCACAGTTCGAGCAGCACCTCCTGGGCCACCTCCTCCGACTGGGCCGGGTCCCGCACCACCCGCCGCACCAGTCCGAACACCGGACCGGACACGAGAGCGTACAGCTCCTCGAACGCCTTCTGGTCGCCGCCGGCCACCTGCAGCAGAAGCTCGTCCGCCTCCACCCGGTCCCCCTCTCTGCGCCCGCATGGGCCCCGTCCCGTCACACCAGACATTCGCAACGAACGCACCTCCGGATGGGGTTACGGATCAGCGGCCCCAAAACGCGGGTGCGCGTGCGACGAAACAAGAATCGCCGTCCGTCTGAGACAAGATCGGGGGTTCGCCGTAAAGACGTTTGGGATTCGACCAATCCACCCTGCCGACCGCTCCGAATCAGCGTTCGTCAGGCAAGTTGGGACTGAGGACGGACGGCATGACACCTACATCCAGGAGCGGTGCGGGACGCAGGGGCATCGCGACCCTCATAACCGGTGCGCTGGCCGCCGGGGGGCTCGCAGCCGCCGGCGTGACCGCGCTGGAACCGGGGGCGGCCTCCGCCTCCAGCCACCGGGAGGCCCCGCTGATCTCGGGGCAGCCGCAGTACGACAACACCGACCTGTACGCGTTCGTCAGCCCGGACAAGCCGGACACGACGACGATCATCGCCAACTTCATCCCCATGGAAGAGCCCGCCGGCGGCCCGAACTTCTACCAGTTCGCCGACGACGCCCAGTACGACATCCACATCGACAACAACGGTGACGCGCAGGGCGAGTTGCTGCTGCGGTACACGTTCAGCACGCAGACGAAGAACAAGAAGTCGTTCCTGTACAACACGGGCGTGGTCAGCAACCTGACCGACCCCGACCTGAACATCACGCAGACCTACGACATCGACCTGATCAAGCTGAAGAACCAGAAGGTCCAGTCGAAGACGAGGCTCGCCGACGACATCCCGGTGGCCCCGTCGGACGTCGGCAAGGCGTCCATGCCCGACTACGGCAAGCTGCGCGACCAGGCGGTCTACAAGCTCTCCAACGGCGGCCAGACCTTCGCCGGGCAGGCCGACGACCCGTTCTTCGCGGACCTGCGCGTGTTCGACCTGCTGTACGGCGGGAACCTGTCCGAGGTCGGGCGGGACACGCTCAAGGGCTACAACGTCAACTCGATCGCGCTGCAGCTGCCGACGGACATGATCACCGAGTCCAAGAGCCAGCCGGTCGTGGGCATTTGGGCCACCACCCAGCGCAAGAACGCGCAAGGCTACTACGAGCAGGTCTCGCGCCTGGGCAACCCGCTGGTCAACGAGGTCGTCAACCCGCTGAAGGACAAGGACAAGTTCAACGCGTCCTCGCCGTGGTACGACGCGCAGTTCCTGAAGAACGTCACCAACCCCGAACTGCCCAAGCTGATCGAGCAGATCTACAAGATCAAGGCGCCGTCCGAGCCGCGCAACGACCTCGTCGACGTGTTCCTCAAGGGCGTCAAGGGTCTCAACCAGCCGCCGAAGGTGACCCCGGCGGAGGAGCTGCGCCTGAACACCTCGATCAAGCCGACGGCCAGCCCCAAGCGGCTGGGTGTCCTCGACGGCGACAACCAGGGCTTCCCGAACGGGCGTCGGCTCACCGACGACGTGATCGACGAGGCGCTGCAGGTCATGGAGGGCGAGCTGGTCGGGTCCAAGAACGACCTGGGCGACGCGGTCGACAAGAACGACAAGGGCTTCGGCAAGTACTTCCCGTACCTGGCCAACCCCACGGCCGGTTCGCGCGGTGCCACCGCCAAGGGTGTGACGAGCGGCAACGACGTGCGCAACCAGCTGGGTGACGCGCTGCAGCCGGCCGGTGCGGCGAGCTCCGGCAACACGCCGCTGATCGCCGCCTCGGCGGGCGCCGGCGCGGCCGGGATCGTGCTCATCGGCGCCGGCCTGATGTGGTGGCGCCGGATGCGGCGCCGGGCCTACTGAGCCCGTCCGGCGGACGGCACGCCGACCCCGTCCGCCGGCCCACCCCACCGACTGGCGCGGCCCGCACGAACTCATCCCCCA
>NZ_JBTWMV010000116.1:0-6722 GCF_054850255.1 Streptomyces sp. 7R007
CTAGTGCTGTTGCCAGTGAGGCCCGGGCCGGCGTGCTCGTCGTGTGCCTTCCTGCGTCGTCACGGGCCTCCTCGACAGCGGCCGCAGGAGCACAGCCGAGCCGGTGGTTTTAGCCATGGGGCCGGTGACGTCTGCGAAGTCGTTTGTGGTCAGCGCACTGCCCGGCCAGGTCGCCGCCCAACCCGTTTCTGTACACAAGGCGGCTGTGACGGCTCCGATTTCGATCAGAGCGGCCGTGAGAACTTGTCGGGGCGCCGCCATGTGCGGGGCGAAGCGTTAAATCCGGGTGCCCTCTGACGGGGCTTCGCGAGACCATGCTCGTGTGGCCCGTAGCGGCGGCCGGGCACGCGCCCGTGCAGAACTGACAGAGATTGCCTAACCCATGACCATGTACGCCTTCAAGCTGGCCTTTTCCCAGATTATTTGCTCGGGATGCGGCATCAAGCGCATCCGAGGCATCGAGTGTTCCGACTGCGGACGCAGACCCGAGCCGTGGGAGATCGACACAGCCACTCTCGCGCGTCGGCAGGCCACCGCCCGGGCGCAGGCGGTGCTCTCGCAGCCGGACACCCTGCCGGCCGCGGCGCACATGGGAGCCACTGAGTTCCTGCATGCCGACGTTTTCGCACGCCTCAGCGAGTGGATGAGTGTCTTCTTCCAGGCCGCAGCAGCGACAGCGGAAGCGAAGGAGCAGCCTGAGGAGAGCCTTGAGGCCGCCGTATCCGAGCTCATCGAACTGCGAGGCATGGTCCAGAGCGCTGACGCCAGGCGTCCTCTGGGGGCGCTGGTCAAGGTCCTGCGTGAACTTCTCGGCGAGCTGGAGTCCATGGTCGACGCCTACCTCGCCGCCCTGCTCGCGACCACTCCCTTGCAGGCCCAGAACCAGGCGGTAACGGCACAACGGCATCTGGACCGGGCCGCGGAACTGGCCCATCGAGCCAATACCGTCGCAGACACGGTGGAGTTGCTGACCAAGGAGCGGGACGTCGCACAGATCCAGGCCGGTCTGCTGGAGCGAACACTGCAGGCATACCAGCTGCCCGATCTGCTGTCCCTGGACACCGCTGGCCGTGACGCGCTGCAGCAGGTGACATCCTCGCCCGGGGCACACGGTTCGGGGCTTCTGTTCGCCACATACCACGTGCTGGCCCAAAGCCTCTTCGACCCCGACCAGTTCTGCGACGTCTTGCGCCGCGCCTACACAGTGTTCCGCTCCAACCCCACCGTGCTGCGCACCCTGGCCGCGACCCCCGCGTTCGAAGAGGACTTCAAGCGCGCGCTCTTGGAGCTGTTCGACGGCTCCCTGGAAGCAGCACATGCCGTCGACAATGCTGTCCACTCCCGACAGGCAGGCCGCGCACTGCTCGGCATCGCCTCAGCGTTGGTGGAAGGGCCAGGCCAGGTCATCGCGACCGCCCTGCTGCTGGCCTGCGGCCGCAAATCAGCCGCATACACGAACCTACGGCACAAGAACGCCACCGAACTGGTGAGCGCTGTCCAACAGGAAACAGCCCTGCAAGGCCTCCTCGGCGGCCTGGACAATGATCTGCGCACCGGTCGTGCCCACGCCCTGGTCCACTACGAACAAGACTTCGCTGTCATCGAGCGCAAGTCCACGACCCGCACAGTCACCTGGGCCGACGTGATCGACGGCGTCTTCCGCGGCCATGAAAGCGTCTTGGCCTGTCAGCTCGCATTGCTGCAGGCACTGGGCGAACTCGGCTTCACCGCATTCGGACTCGACGGCCTGTGGCGCAACCTGGGCATCAAAGCCGAGCAGATGACCACCACTCTCCTGGAGACGATGAACTGTCAGGACATCTCTATCACGGTCGATAGAAAACGCTGGCACATCGAAGTCAGAGCAGGATCCGACGCCTCTTTGCCCACCCTGATCGCCATGCTCCAGCCCTACCTGCCAAGAGACTTGAAAGAGCTGGTTTTCACTGCCCATCAGCGCGACGGAACCCACGTCCTTGCAGGGCCCACAGCCCCATGGCGCGAGCAGATGGAAGCGCCGACGGGCAGCGATGCCCAACTGATGGCTTTCGTTCGTGCCCAGCTGAGCTGGACGTACGACGAAGCTCCCTGGCTCCCAACCAACTTCGTGCGCAGATGGATGGCCATGCAGGCTGCCCAGACTCTGGAGACAACGCCTGCGCAAGCTGTCGCGCGATTGCGCAGCCTGCGCGAGCTTGCCATCCTCGCGAAAGACGACGTCCTGGTCTGGGCTCTATCCGGGGTCATACGACACACCCGACTTGGCCAGGGCAGTGACGCGGCGGCAGAACTGACCCAACTCAGGACTTGGTGCAGCCTGCCCGCTGCCGGCCCCAAATGGTGGCAGACAGACCAGCGCCCCTACCGCTAGCAGTCAGCCAGTACGCGTCGAGTTGCGTGATATTCGCTATGCGAGCCGAGGCCGTTTGCGCCCAGATCGCATTGCGCACAGCTGCCAAGGCGAGCCATGTCAAAGATTGAGGCATTGCGCTCGCCTACTCCAATGGGGGTTCCTCGGTGGCGTGGGTGAGGCGGTACCGCACATAGACATGAGGATCGCGGGCGAGAAGGCGCCGAACTTCCTCAGGCAGGTTGCGTCCCTTGGAGGCTAGAGCGACGCGGACCTCGAAGGCGGGGTCTCGCGCCAGGGCCTTGAGGAGTTCCGAGTTGCCGAGTGCGTGCTGCGCACCGAGGGCGCGCACGTGCGTATCACTGTGGACGAGCAGACTGGTCGTGTAGCCAGTGAAGGCGGGCGCGGCGGAGGCCACGGCGATGATGCTCGCGGCGCCAAGTCGGCATGCCGTGGCTCTTTCGCTGCGCAGGAGTTGAGTCGCTGCGGCCAAAATGCTCTCGGCCAATACCTGTTCTTCGGCAGTCAAAGGGGTGTCGGGGTTGCGGGAAGCGGCGAACATATCGGCGCCAGCTGCCAGGGCCCGTCCAGCGAGCAGGTCGCTTCCCATGTTGGTCCTGAAGCGGCTCAGGCCGCTGCTGTTCATCTCCCACAGGTCTGTTTCTGAATAGCCGGGGGACTGGTGAAGGGCAGTCAGCCTGCGCGCGAGCTGCGCCGCGGTCTCTTGGGGCAGATGGCGGGCCAGCTTACGGAGGGCTTGCGCGGCCTGCCCACGGGAGGCTGCGCTGTCGTGAGAGTCCTCGGCCATCGCGGTCAGGTGGGCAGCAACGGCTTCAGCCAAGGCTTGAGGCGGCCCTGCCGCTACTTCAGCAGCATCATCCGGAAGATCAGACGGCGGCGGTCCTGAGCTCTCCGCGGGGGCGCCGACGGTATCCGCGGCTCCGGGAGCGTCGGCAGATGGGGCCACGAAGGATGCGGAGGTTGAGGTGGAGTACAGCACCCCTCCCGCAGGTTGCGCCTTGCTGGTGCTCAATGCGCTTGGTGAGACCTCCTCAAGTTCGGCGGTATCCAGTAGCGCCAGCAGCAGATCGACAGTTTCTGCTTCCCGTGTCCCTACCTGTGTCATCGTACGTTCGACACCGACGGGTCGCCGGAGAAGGGCGGCGCAAGCACCCCGGACAGCCACCTGGGCAGCATGCGATGGGATGCGCCAACGCGCCAAGACCTTAACTGCAGGGCTTCGTTCATCGGCAGCCATTGCAGTGATGTACGGGAGCAGCGGCTCACGGGCAGAACCGGGGATATTCTCCACGAGATCCCACAGCCTGTCAGGCGGGTCGGGCAGTCGCAGCATGAGATCCAACGCCTCGGCAATCTCTCTGCGACGTGATTCGACAGCCCAGTAGGTTTGGATCAACAGGTCAGCGATGTCGTCACTGATCCGCGTACTACTGGCAAGGGCTGGCCTCGCGATCTGAAGGATGTCACTGACCTCCGATTCAGGGATCCTGATGGCGAATGCGCGCACAGCCTTGAGGGCGTCAAGCTCTGGGTGCGGCCGAATTGCTGGCGATTGCCAGACACCGTTGCTGGCCCGCAGCAGCATGCGAACAATGCCAGCGACGTCAGCATCGGCGATGAACGGGGCCTGCTCTCCTAGCACTTGGAAGGCCGCAGCACGGCACCGGCGTACGGGGGACGCCAGCCAGGCTTGCACGTCGACGGTCTCGGTCAGACTCCCAGCTAGATCCGCGGCCTTCTCAGCGTCACCAGCCTGGACATAGGCTTGAACGGCTCCGGCGAGATGCCCCGCCGCGGCCAGCACATCGCCGAAAAGTTCCATCGCCATCAGTTCTTCCTGCCACGCACCCTGCAGGCGGGATTCCCACAGATAGCGGCGGGTGTCGCCGAAGGCATCAGGCAACTTCTCGTGGTGCGCTGCCTCATAGGCCGTCAGAGCCGGGTTGAAGGTGCCAGCCAGCAGTTGCTTGCGGTTCGGCAGGGCTCGAGTGATCGCATCAAGACCCAGCATCAGTCGGCCCTGGTCAGTTGCCAGCCGCCTCGCTGCCCGGAGCGCGAATCGTGCATCCCCGAACCATCCGTCCTCACTGCAGGCGAGAACAGACTGGTTCCACAGTTCCTCGGCGCGATCGGGGTCACCCCGCAAGGCGAAAGCACGGGCTGCACGTGAGGTGATCAGACCGCGAGCCTGCTGGTAGCGGCCTGCGCCAGCGTCGCGCACCAAAGGACCGTAGACGGACTGAACGTCCTCTGGCGCGGAGTCCAGTCTCAAGGACGCATCCGCCACTGCGCATGCCAACCGAGCCCGGATGAAGATGTCACGAGTCTCTGCGCCGCCAGCTAGCTCACGCAGCTCACCCAGGAGCGCCGGGGGAGCGTCTTCGGGCTCCACGACGAGAGAACTCGCTAGGCTGTCACAGAGCCCGTCCACCAGAGCCTGCTCCAGGACGAGACAGCACAGCAGACTCGCATGGGGGTCTGCTGCGGTCGTGAGCTGGCGGAGCGCGGGCACGGTTCGAGGCAGCCGGCTACCTTGCTCATACCAGTTGGCTACGCATTCGAGGACGGTCCACTTTGCCGCTCTCGGCTGCGCTGCCTCGGACGCCAGCGCTTCGAGGCTGCCCGTGTGGGCCGACGGCTGGCCTCTGAGGATCTCGTGCAGCTGTAGATCGAATAGCAGATCGAATGCCGCATCGACATCACCTGCTGCTCGGGCCATCCGGGCCTGCCTGGTGCGTACCTGTGCCGCGTGACCCGGAAAGTTACCCTGCGTCAGGGCGTCCGCCAGCTCGCCGTACAAGCGAGCGGCGCGAGCGGGGTCGCTTTCCGACGCCTGGGCATCGTCCTCAAGCGACTGCAGGCCCAGAACGGCGATAGGACCACTCACCAGCCCCAGTGGCTTGGGCGCTGCTGCATCGTTCGGTGCGGGCATGACTCCGCACCAGGCCTTCGCCCACACTTCGCCGAATACTGCCGCGACCAGATTGGTGGCGTCCCGGAGTTTTCGGCCCACGGCCTCCGCGCCCCAGAACTCGATCTCCAAGTCGCCGGTGTACGCGTCTTGGAGGTCCGACACGGTTTTCACGTATGCGGTGTCGGAGTCGAGTTCAGCCGAAGTCACCACGATGAAGCGGTAGGGATCAAAGAGCCGTGGCGACTCGGTGTGTCCCTTCAGCCGAGGTGCGCCGGCATAGGTCTCAATCGCTTCCTTGATAAGAGGGACGGTGAGCTGTTGGTAACGCTTGACCTGATACAGCGACCGCCGTTGGTCTGGCTCCCGTGCAACGATGTCTAGCCCATGCTGCTTTTGGCCACTGCGCCCGTAGAACTGGACTCCTCGGTTGTCCTGTCGGCTGACGATTTCCGCGATCAGCCATTCAAACGTCTCCGGTTCCAACTCCGTCAGCGGAAGCCGCTTCGGATTCTGTACCGGCAGAGACGCCAAAGGCGGTTGGACCTGCCCACTCAGCTCTGCCAACGACAGCGAGACGTAGCCCGCGCCAGCCTGCTCTTCCGGCATCGTGCCCTCCACGGAAACCTCCCCATGTGTACTACACGACAGCCGCCTGCACTACCGAGAGCACGGCAGTCACGGTCGATGACGGGGCGGACGCCGTGATCGCAGTGGGTGGGCTCCGCACGACGTCGGGGAGGTTCCAGAGGTTGCACGCGACGGGGATCAGGTTGATCGCACCGATCACGTACTCGGGCAAGGACGTCATCTCGGTGGTACCTCGGCGGTCTGGTAGAGGGATGTGTCAGGGCCGTTCATCCCTTATAGGGACTGCTGGGACTGCGTCTTACGCGATCCGGGATTATTCCTCCGCCGATGATGCCGACGAGTTCCGTGAGGACCCACCGCCCAACCCTCCGCGAGCCGCGATGAGTCCGACCCAAGCCGCACGTGCCCCCAGGGGGGCCGGCTGGATGAGGCGAGTCTGGAGCCTGCATGGGGCCGTTTCTGCGCTCCGCGTGCGTTCAAGCCGGAGGTTGCGGATAGAGGCACAACCCGCGTATTCTCGGCGCGATATTGGAGAATGAGAATAAGGGGAAGTCAGATTTCGTGCAGGGTATAGGATGCAAGAATCACCCGCCGGACAGAGGGCATTAAAACGGTTTTCTGAAAGTGTGTGATGCTAGTTTCAGGAGTGTCGGGAACAGGTTCTTCCAGGGCCCTCGAACTCAGTTCCTATTAAATTTATCTGAAGGCGCGTCAGCCACGCTCAGTGGGGCCACCCCGCCCCTTCAGGGGCGCATTTTCAGGAATTCGCGGAGCGAATTCCTTCCCGAATTGCGGAGCGATTCGGATACCGTCACGGAGTGACGGTATATCAACTTCCTTGCGGAGCAA
>NZ_JBTWMV010000117.1:0-6518 GCF_054850255.1 Streptomyces sp. 7R007
TACGTGTCACACCCAGCGTCCTACCAGGCCCCACCCCCGCACGGGACCAGAACCCGAGAACGATCACGACCTCACACAGGCCCTAGCTGGCCTACGGCCCGCCCCGGTGAGTCGGCCCAACGGCGCGGTGGGAGTGCAGCGCCTGCGGTCTGGGCTGCGTTCCTTCGTGTGGGAGTACCACCGGTGAGGAGGGTGCGGCTCAGCACACGAAAGCAATCTACTCAGCAGAATAGAATTCCGTCTAGCGGACAACGCGCCTACGGGGACTGGAGCAGACTCGTCCATCGCAGCGCCGATGCGGCAGCGCATAGAGTGGCCGTTCCACGCCGTCGGCAGGCAGCGGCTTGGTTTGACTGCTCCCGTTCGCTGTGCGCGTGCGCATGGTCGTCAGTGACGACCTGACAGACACACACCCATGCTGATGAGGTGAGCCGCGGCCGAGGACTGGCCGCAGATCTGTCCGTTCTGGCACAAGATCGTCGGCGTCGCCGAGACCTATAGGCGGCCCGGCGGCTCGGGGCCAACGCCGGCTTCATGGTCGCCTCCGACCGCACGTGACGACCGGAACATCGTCGCGTCGTCATCGAAGCCACGAAGTCGAGGTCGGCCAGGGCACCGAGGTCGGCCTCGTGCAGATGCCCGTTGATGTGGTCGTGGCGGGCGGGGGTGATCTCGCCGGGGCGGGCGGAGGAGATCCGGATCAGGTTTCGAGGGCGGCCGCATCATCAACGTCCACGCGTTGATCGCGGTCGGCGTCAACGCGGACGGGATCTGTGAGAGTCCAGGGTCTGTTGTGAGTGCCGAGCTGCAGGTGCACCCTGTGGATGAAGTCCCGGTAGTCGCTCCAGGCGAAGGTCTTCGGCTCGCCCCCTGGCCGTGATGGCCTTACAGCTTGGAGAACATCCGCGGCCGGTGACCGGCCTTGAAACACACCGCAGGCGTCAACCCGCCCCCTTGTGTGTGCCGCATGAGGCCGTCATACCGCAGGGATCACGACCGGTCACCACAGGCCGGGCTGGGTACCGGCCGCACCGGGCCCACTGTGGATGCGCTTCCGCCAAGGGGTTTGAGGCCGGGGCGGGTACGGCGTGGATCGCGGCACGGCGGTTGACGGGGCTCGACCGGTGCCCTGGGAGGGGCGTACCTCCTACGCAGGTGCAGGTGACGGACCGGTCGGTGCGCCGGTGGAGTGCCAGGAAGAACTTGCAGCGCATGCTTGCGTCAATCCCCCTGGCAGAGGACGAGCGGGCCGCCGTCGACGACGGCCATGACGCCAATGACGCGCGACTCGACCCACTCACCGACACCCCCACGCCCGCGGGGCCCACGCCACGCGAACCGGGTCTCCCCGCCACCGCCACCATGCTGCCCATCGGGAAAGTCCGCCAGGGTAACGGCAGTCAACCCTGCCTTGTCCTCCCTGCCGACGTGGATTCCGTTTCCCATCCGTATAGGGAATCAGCGGGCTGAGTGTCCAGGGGGTCCGAAGTGGTTCGGCTGGAACCGACCTGTAGTTCTGCTCCGGCCCGTGGTTACCGTCCTGTTGTTTCCCTGTACACGCATTTTTGGGACAAGGGGGATGCCCATGAGATCCATAAGTTCCATCAGAAAACGGCGAATATGCGTCGGGTTACTGTCCGCCCTGGCGATGTGGACCTCCGCCACTACCGCGTCAGCATCGACCGTCCCCTCGGAGGGTACCAGCGTGGCGCCGGCACACGGACGGCTGCTGGATGTCATCGACGTGCCAAGCGCCCTGGACCCGAGCACAGCCAAGGCGGTCAAGGGAGGTGAGGAACAGAAGGCGTTCAGCCCGGACACCAGCAACGGCGGCGGCAATGGCGGGACGTGCGCCGCTGCCGCCAAACACGCCCGGGAGGGCACGACGTACGGCTGCCTGGGTGCACCGGCCTCGCGCTTGAGGGCGGGAACCGGCAGCGATGCGACGAAGAACGATGAGGTGTCAGCGAACACGGCTACCTGCTCGACTGAAGTCGGGGTCTACACCTACGACCGGTTCAGCTCCTGCCTCGGAAACGGGCAAGTCACCTACACGCTGTACGAAGTCGTGGACGGCGTACCGGAGGTCATCGGTACGGCGTTGCTCAAAGTGACCGCGACCATGCAGCTGAACCAGACCAGCGCGGCCTGGCAGGAGGCGCTCAGCGTCACCATGGAATCGGCCTCGGCCACCATTCCGAGCCTGAATGTGTCCCTGACAGCCGCCTGCGCGGCGCCTTGCACAGCCAGTGACCCGACCCCCTGGGCGGGCGCACCCTCCATGGTGACAGGGTCGGCACTCTCCGGATCGGTGGGCTTCGCCGACGCACCCGCGGCGGGCCTGTCCGACTCGTTCAAGACGTCGTACACGATGGTCGTCACCCAACCGGGCGTCACACCGACCGACCCGGAGGTCAACTGGACCCACCCGGTGAACATCCGATGCGACAACGCTGTCGGCGCCTACCCCGGTTGCGTGTTCCCGTCCGCACAGGCCGACCTGGTATTGCCCATCAGCCAGTACGACGCCGCCGCCGTCACGTACTACTGGGCGCAGATCGCCCTGCCCGACAGCTGGGGCGACGGGACTCCCCTGCGGCGGCTGGCCAGTGCGAGCGCCGCGGAGAGCAACCGCCGTGCCACCTGTGAGGACGGCACGTTCGTGCCCTTCGACGACGACGTAGTTGAGGACGACTCCTGTGACGAGTTCCCCTTCGCGGGCACGGTCGAGGGAGGTACGGTAGGGGCGCTCTGCGCGGACATCGTGCCGCTGTTCGAGGACGGACAGTGGTACATCTACGAGGCCAGCGCCTCCAAGCCGGTCACCTACCAGGAGCCGTGCGTACGTGGGCATGTGCCACTCACCTTCAACTCGGCTGCGGGCGGAAAGTACGGCAGCTTCGTCCAGACCGACCGCGTCCTGGACTCCGAGAGTTTCAGCGTGACCATCACCGACTAAAACCAGCTGCCGCACAGCGCCACAACGGCCGTGCCCCGCGCGCCTGGTTGCACGGGGCACGGCCCTGGACGGACGAGGAGAGCCACCATGGATCTGGGATCCAGCCCGTGGGAGTGGGCCACGGACAGCCGGTGTCCGACGTTCTGCCTGACGTTCACCCGGAGCACCACACCCGATGCCGTCCTGGGCGCCTACGGCGTGGCCCCGGGCCAGGCCACCGTCCGCACACAGGCGGAGAGTGGTGCGCTGCTGCCCCGTGGAGGCGGCGGGACCCTGCTGCGGGTGGGGGCACTGGCGAAAGACTGGATCTACTGTTACGAGAACCTGGAACCGGAGGGCCTCAAACCCACCGTTGTGGCCCGGCTGTCGCAGGGCACGGAAACCGTCCGCGTGTTCAAGGGCGGTGACGGGCTGTGCACCCTGGACCACTACCGCGACGGACGGCGTACGGAGAGCGTCGAACTGTCCACTACTCCCGTCGTACGCGGTGAAGGCCCCCACGCTTCCGCTCTGCGGCAGGCGCTCGATGCGCTCCCCGCCGCGGCGAGCTCCAGTGGCTCCTCGACTTCAGTCCTCCTCATCGGCTTGAACATCGTCGGTCGGTACGTCGGTGGTGTACTCGACGCCCAGACTCTGCAGGGACCTTTGCTGACAGCCTTCCTCCCCGACGCCGATCGCGCGCCGCTCCGCCCCGTACGCCGCCCGCCCACCGGGTCACCTTCGGAGGCTACGGCGCCGCCTACCGACGCCGCCGCGGCGAAGCCGGGACGGTCCCTGGGCGTTGTGCCGGCTGCCCCGAAGCGCCCGGGAGGCCATCCCGGCTGAAGCGCTCGCGGCGGCGGGTAATAGGACTACTGACGTTGTTGCCGTGATGTCGGCAAGGTGAGGCTAGTTTCGGCGAGGCATCCGTCGATGAGGTTGCTGCGGTACTGGATCTGGCGGAGACCGTGCCGAAGCGCGCTTATGAGGTGGTCGGGTTCGGTGAAGGCGGTGTTGGCCTGGCTGCTGCGTCGCAGTAGTGACCAGATGCCCTCGACGGGGTTGAGATCGGGTGCGTAAGACGGCAGGAAGTAACAGGTGATCCAGTCGTGGGTGGCGATGAACTCCCGCAGATGGCGGTCTTTGTGGACGTTCAGGTTGTCCCATACGAGCACCATCGGTGCGCCGAGTTGCTGGTGGGCGGCGATAAGCAGGTCGCGGTAGTCGGTCCAGGCGAAGCTGCGTCTGCCTCCCTGCCTGTGGTCGACGTGCCGTTTGGGCCGGTAGATCAGGCGTGAGCGTTCGCCCTTCTTGTAGCAGGCCAGAGCGGCGATGGAGAAGCGGCGCTGGGAGCGTCCCCGCACCCGGATGACGGGTGTGTGCCCGCGCCGGGACCAGGTGCGGGCGGTGGGCGGCGTCATCGAGAAGCCGGCTTCGTCTTCGAAGCAGAGCCAGGCCCCGAGCGCCGCCACGGCGTTTCCACCTGGGGCCATGTCTGCTTCACCCACCCGGTGACCACTTCCTCGTCCCGCTCGAGGGCGCGGCGGGCCGGGACCTGGTGACTGAAGCCGTGCCGGTGCAGCATCTGCGCGATGGCCGACAGCGTCATGCTTTTGTGGAACCGGCGCCCGATCAGCGTTTTGATCCGCGCCAGCGTCCAGGTCTGGTCCGGCCAGCCGTGCGCGACCGGCCCCTTGGCCAGCTCCTGCTCGAGAACCTCGAACAGTGCCTCACTCACCTTGGGCCTGGCTGCCTGCCCCTTCGACTCCAAGGCCGGCGTTCCGCCGTGCTCCCATGCCAGATGCCACCGCTGCACCGAGCGCACGCTGACTCGTAACTGCTTGGCGATGGCGGCGTTGTCGTGTCCCAGGGCGAATAACTCGGCTGCCTGCATCCGGATGTGCTCGCGAAACGTCCGTCGCTCCGCAGTCAGCCCGCCACCTTGCGGATACCTCATGTGACCGGACTACTGCGACAACCACGGCTTGTCGACCCAAACGACATCACGCCAGCAAGGTCAGTAACGGTTTCCAGACACCGGGAACCCCGCTTCTGCACGGGCAGACCCCGTCCAGGAGGCTCGGTGTAAGCGACCAGGTTCCCCCCCCGTTATGTTTTCCGCGGTCCTGCAACGGGGCCGCTGGCCTTCGGGCCCGGCATGGCTGTTCCCCCCTGTCGAACGGATGACCTGGGGGGTGGTGCCACCGGGCCCGGGAGGCGCCGTTGGAGACGCTGATGAGAGGTCCGACTACCGCCTGGCCAGGCGCAATGCCCGGCCCCTTGCGGGCGGCAGGTCTGCATAACGTGGATGCGCGCATACGACGCCAACGCCCTGGCCAGCACCGCACGAACCCTGCTCGGGAGGATGGGTTGGACGACATCGACGACGTGGGCGTCTTCCTCGGCCTGGACGTCGGCAAGAGCGCCCATCACGGGCACGGCCTCACCCCGGCCGGCAAGAAGGTCTTCGACAAGCAGCTGCCCAACAGCGAGCCGAAGCTGCGAGCTGTCTTCGACAAGCTGGCCGCGAAGTTCGGCACCATGCTGGTGATCGTGGACCAGCCCGCCTCGATCGGAGCCCTGCCCCTGACCGTCGCCCGGGACGCCGGCTGCAAGGTCGCCTACCTGCCCGGTCTGTCCATGCGAAGGATCGCCGACCTCTACCCGGGCGAGGCGAAGACCGACGCCCGCGACGCCGCGGTGATCGCGGACGCCGCCCGGACCATGCCGCACACCCTGCGCTCGTTGGAACTGACCGACGAGATCACCGCCGAATTGACCGTGCTGGTCGGCTTCGACCAGGACCTGGCGGCCGAGGCCACCCGCACCAGCAACCGGATACGCGGCCTGCTCACCCAGTTCCACCCCAGCCTGGAGCGCGTCCTTGGCCCGCGCCTGGACCACCCAGCGGTGACCTGGCTGCTGGAACGCTACGGATCCCCGGCCAGCTTGCGAAAGGCCGGTCGCCGCAAGCTCGTTGAGGTGATTCGGCCCAAGGCTCCACGCATGGCTGCCCGGCTGATCGACGAGGTCTTCGACGCGCTCGACGAGCAGACCGTCGTGGTCCCGGGCACCGGCACCCTCGACGTCGTGATCCCGTCCCTGGCCCGCTCGCTCGCGGCCGTCCACGAACAGCGCAGGGCCCTGGAAGCGCAGATCGGACAGCTGCTGGAGGCTCACCCTCTTTCCGCGGTCCTGACCTCGCTTCCGGGGGTCGCGGTCAGGACCGCCGCCACTCTGCTGGTCACCGTCGGCGACGGCACCAGCTTCCCCACCGCCGCCCACCTGGCCTCCTACGCCGGCCTCGCCCCGACGACCAAGTCGTCGGGGACCTCGATCCACGGCGAACACGCACCCAGAGGCGGCAACCGGCAGCTCAAACGCGCGATGTTCCTGTCCGCGTTCGCCGCCCTGCACGATCCCGCCTCCCGCACCTACTACGACAAATGCCGGGCCAGAGGAAAGACCCACACCCAGGCACTTCTCCGCCTGGCCCGCCAACGGATCAACGTCCTGTTCGCGATGCTCCGCGACGGCACCTTCTACGAGCCCAGAACCCCACGCCTCGCTTGACGAAAGA
>NZ_JBTWMV010000118.1:0-6376 GCF_054850255.1 Streptomyces sp. 7R007
AGGCGCGTGGCGTAGAGCGTGGGCACCTGTCCGCCCGCGAGTCCGTCGTCGGTGGTCGTGACGCCCACCACGGTGCCGATGCCAGTGCGGGTGTCGAAATGGGCCAGGTGAGGACCACCGCTCGACCCGGGCGACATGTCGCATGCCTCTCCCCACAGCAGAGGGGCCTTGGGGCCGGGGTGGCTCGTACCGGCGCAGTGGATCATGCGTGATCCGACGTACTTGTCCCCGGGGTCGTTGAGTCCGTACATCGGGTACCCGAAGGAGTGAATGAACTCGTTGTCGACGGGCTGGCCGAATCCGATCCGCTGGCTTCCGGTGATATCTGCGATCGGACGTCCTCCGGCAGCGGGATTCGCCACGAGGAACGCCGCGTCGTACCCGGCGGCAGCGACGTCTGACGATTGCGTGGTGTCGGGGTCGACGTTCCAGCGCGACGAGGTGGCCATGGTCCTGATGCTGAAGCCGCCGAGCGGTTTCGTTCCGTTGCGGTAGCCGGGCACGAAGTAGAAGTTATGGTTCCAGGTGTCGTCGGCGGAAGGCGATCCGACGCCTCGCAGACAGTGTGCCGCAGTGATGACGGTACTGCGGTTGTCGCCGGTGACGACCGTCGCGGTGCAACTGCCGTCGTAGCCGTCGGAGAAGGTGAAGAAGAGGCGGCCGACGTTCTGCTCGACCGCGCCCTTGTGTGTCCAAACGGTCCCGGCGTCCGGGGTGTTCGGCGGGAGTGGTCGCGGGTCGTCCGGGGTGTCATCGTCCTGTGGGACGGGGGTGATCTCGGGAACGAGAGCACCTGCCAGCTTCATCCGCTCGGGAGTCCAGTAGGCGTTGATCCGGTCGCGGTCCTGTGGGGTCGTAGCGCCGGCGTGGATGGTGGCGACGTCCGTCTCGGCCGTGCCGCCGCCGCTGGTCGACGAGTCGTGCGGTGCGGCGTTGGCGGCCGCGGTCGGCGCGATGAGTGCGACGACGGCTGCCGATGCCGCGACGGCGGCGCCGATCGCGTGCCGGAGGGCCCCGTTGGTGCGGGCCTGACGACTGCCTGAGCGGCTGGAGGGTGTACGCATACGCGAGACGCTAGGCGCGCGATGTCAGGAAGTCGTGAGCAAGGTGTCCGGGCGGTGTCTGCGACGCCCCTTGGTGGTTCGTGTGCGCCCAACGACTTCGTGAAGAGGACCGGCTGGTGCTGGGCACCGGCACCCGTGGCCCCTTTGCGTTCCCGCCGGACGAATCTGGATCGGTGCGGTTCCTGCCACTTCCATGCGCCCGTGGCCGCCTGCGAGGACGTCGAGGTCCCGGTGGATCCCTGCCACAACGGGCCACCTTCGGCGAGGAGTTGCCTGTCGCGTCCGTCCCGGGCGAACAGCGGCCCTCCCTCCACCCCCAGGATGAGCAGGTCCGCGCCCGGGCAACTCGCCGTCCTTTAAGGTCAGCGGTCGTGGGCGGCTTCGACCGGAAGGCTGGTGCCGACGGCTGCGGGGGCGTCGGTGGTGAGCTCTTCGAGCGAGCGGCCCGTGGTGCGCGGGCCGAGGAGGCCGACGTCGACGATGACGGCCGTCATGGCGCAGGCAATGAAGACGAAGACCGCGTTGGCGCCGTGGTTCATGAGCAGGGGCAGCAGGACGTAGGGCATCGCCGCGGAGGCGAGGCGGCTGAGGGAGTAGGCGCCGCCGGCTCCCGTGGCACGCAGCCGGGTGGGGAAGAGTTCACCCTGGTAGACGTGGTAGGCGTTGGAGAAGAGATTGCTGATCAGGGTGTAGCAGAAGCCGAAGGCGACAATTGCCGCGGTGTAGTGGGAGTAGCCGAAGCCCAAGCCGAAGGCGAGCATTCCGAAGGCGGACAGCATGATGAGGGTCTTGCGCTCGATCCGCTCGAGGACGAACACCGACAGCAGCGAGCCGATGGGGTAGCCGACGAAGGACAGGGCGCTGAAGGTCAGGCTGTGCACGATGTCGTAGCCCTTACTGGCCAGCACGAGCGGGGCCAGTGTGCCGAAACCGTAGTAGCCGAAGACCTGCAGGATCTGGAAGATCACCAGCATCACCGTGCGCGTCCGCCAGGGGGGCACGACCAGTTGGCGCAGCGGGGCCTTCACCGTCGCTACAGAGGCGGCGGCAGGTTGCGGGATCAGTGGGGTGGCCACGCCCCGCTGCGCGGATTCCTCAAAGGCGCGCACGACGCGGTCGGCTTCCTCCTGGCGGCCCATCGCCTCCAACCAGCGCGGCGACTCCGGCAGTCCGCGGCGCAGGACCCAGCACAATGCCGCTCCCAGTCCGCCGATCAGGAACATCCAGCGCCAACCGTCGACGCCCAAGTAGGAGTGGGGCACGATGCCGAGAGCGAGGAAGCCGGCAAGGGGTACGCCGCAGAAGCCCACCGTATAAGCCCATCCAATGAGACGGCCGCGGTGGCGCGCGGGCAGCAGGTCCGAGAGGTACGCGTCGCACAGCGGCAGTTCACCGCCGATGCCGAGGCCCGCCAGGAAGCGGCAGACGATGAGCATCTCGACGTTCGGGCTGAAGGCCGCGAGGACGGAGAAGACGGAGTAGGTGGCGAGGGTGAGATGGAAGGCCCTGCACCGGCCGAGACGGTCGGCAATGCGGGACATAACGGACACGTGTGTGATGCCTGACGGGTATCAGAGACGTCGAAAGAGGTCTTGGACGGAGTGCCGTCGCCGGACGGAGGCTGTGGAGGCAAGGACATCGAGCCACTGACAGGAGCTAAGACCATGAGGGTTTTCCTCACCGGCGGATCCGGATACATCGGCAGGGCGACCATCGGCGCACTGATCCGGCAGGGACACACCGTGGAGGCCCTGGCCCGCAGCGCCCGCGCCGCCGAGACCGTCCGTGCCCTCGGCGCGAGGCCGGTGCGCGGCGGGCTTGGGGACCTCGGCGTGCTGAACGCCGCGGCTGCCCGTGCGGAGGCCGTCGTGCACCTGGCGCAGGCTGAGACCGGTGCCGAGGATCTGGCGGCGGCCGGTGCCCTGCAGGACGGCATCGGCAGCGGCCCCTACGTGCACACCGGCGGCACCTGGGTCTACGGCGACACCCAGGGCGTGGCGGATGAGAGCGCCCCGTGGAACCCGCCGGCCCTGGTCGCCTGGCGCAAGTCCGTGGAGGACACCGTCCTCGATCGCGCCCAGCGCGGGGCCGCCCCGTCGTGGTACAGCCCGGCCTGCTGTACGGCGGCGAGAACCGTCTGATCGACCTCTTCTACACCGCCCCGGGCAAGGAGGCCGGCGCCATCCCCTACATCGGCGACGGGACCAACCACTGGGCGCTGGTGCACATCGACGACATCGCCGAGCTGTATGCCGCCGCACTCAAGGCGAAGCCGGGTTCTGTGTACGTCGGTGTCGGTGGTGTCAACCCCACCGCCAAGGAGTGCGCCCTGGCACTGAGCCAGGCCGCGGGCATCGAGGGCAAGGTCGCCTCGATCAGCCTGGAACAGGCCCGTGACCAGATGGGACCGATCGCCGACGCCTTCGCCCTCGACCAGCAGTTCACTCCGGCCCGGGCCAGGCAGGAACTGGGCTGGACTCCCGCCCACACCGACCCGCTGGCCGTTCTCGCCCGTGGCTGAGCACGCCTGCGCACCGCCGGCTGACAGCGTCCGCGGCGGTGCGCGCTCGCTCGGTAGATTGGTGATCGACTGTTATGGCCCTGCCGGGAAGACGTCCAGGACGGCCATAGTCCACAACGGCCGCCCGACCGGGTACGCCGGGGCGACGGAGCAGGCGGTGATTCCGGGTGGATCTTGATTTGCGGAAGCTGCGCTATTTCGTAGCCGTGGCGCAGGAACTGCATTTCGGGCGGGCCGCAGAGCGCCTTCACATCGCGCAACCAGTGCTGTCCCGGCAGATCCGCAGCCTCGAAGAAGATCTCGGAGCGGAGGTGTTCGACCGCGGCCGCCGCGGGACGCTGCTCACTCCGGCGGGAGAGCAGCTACTGGAGGACGCAGTCCCCCTGCTCGCCGCTGCCCAGGCGCTGACGAGGCGGGTGAGATCGGCGGCCCAGGGCACACAGTCGCTGACCATCGGCTTCATGCCCGGCATCACGGTCACCCCGGCCATGGTCGCCTTCACCGCGCACCATCCGGACGTGAACGTGCGCCTGCTGCGCACCACGTGGGACGACCAGGTGGAGGTGCTGCGGGACGGCCGGGCCGACGTCAGCATCGTCCGCCTGCCCATCGACCGCAACGGTCTGCAGATGCGTCCGCTCTTTAGGGAGCCCCGCGTCGTCATGGTGCCGGTCGAGCACCATTTGGCCGGCAGGACGTCGGTGAGCATCAAGGAACTCGCCGCCGAACACCTCCTGCAGGATCCCAACGCCGTTCCCGAGTGGCGCGACGTCGCAGTGGAACTGCAGGGCGGGCGGCGCCCCGAGGTCCCGGTGATCCACCAGGTGGAGGAGAAACTGGAAATGGTGGCCGCCGGAGCGGGCATCTGCGTGCTCCCGCTGTCGACCGCCACCTTCTACACCCGGCCGGACGTGATCCCGCTGCGCGTGGAGGACATCGGCCCCAACGAGGTGGCCCTCGCCTGGGTGACGGCCCGCCGCTCCCGCCTCGTCCTTGGCTTCGCCCAGGCCGCCGCCGACACCCTCGCCCGGCCCCACACCGAGTATCCGCGGCCGTCTTCGGGCTGAGCGGTTTGCACACGGACCGGGGCCGCTCGACTCCAGCCGAGGGCGGCGCGCTCGCCGGGCGAGGCCGTCGCCGCCCAGCGGCAGCCATGCACCCGCCGGGCCCATGCGTCCCAGCGGACGAGGAGCCCTCACCATCTACGCCGCAAGGGACGTCAATGGCCTCCTTGAGCCCACCGCGTCCACCAAGGCCGCCAGCTGCGGAGTGCTCGTCCCGGACAGCCAGCACAGGGCAAGCGTGGTGGGCGGCAGGTCGGCCACCGGTACGGCGCTCACCTCGCCCGGCAGACGGTCGCTCACAGCCGAACCGACCACGGTGACGAGACGGCCGAGGGCGACACGGTCCATGATCTCATCGAGCCCGGACTCGGGGCACCGGGCACGATAGGCCGGCTCGCCTTGGACATCGGCGACGGTGACTCCCGCCCGGCCGGCCAGCTGATGGTCTGTGGGCAACAGGACGACCGGGGGCTCCTCCCCCATCTCGACACCCTGCACACCCGGTACGTATTGCCCCGAAGGCCATCCGCTGCTCCGTCTCGTACAAGGAAAGGCGATGCTCGAGCAGCTCGGGGCCCTGCTTGCCCCAGTAGCCGGTCCAGGCGCCGCCGGCGGCGCCGTAGCCGTCGAGGCTGGAGAAGATGTCGAAGGTGTAGGTCGCGGTCATGTCGTTCTCATCGACTGCGGTTGATCGGCGTGGGTACGGATCGGCGATCTCCCCTGCGTGGGTTTCGGCGACCGTCACACCCATGGACCCAGCGCGTTTCCGAAACTCATCGCCATGCCGACCACAAGTGGCCCGGACCACTCGAACGCCACCTCTTCGGCGGTGCGCGGACGTCCGCCCTGTTCATCCGGCAGCCCGGGCAACGTCGACGTGAACACGGACGTGGCCGCCACCTCGGCCGCCATGAACGACGGCCGGCCCTGCCCGGCATCGACACCCGCCTGGCGCGTCGCGACCTGCTCCCCGACCCAAAATCGCGGCCTGCTCCCCGTCCACGTGGCCGCAAACGGACTACCTGACCCATGCCGCAGCGCTCGCCGACCTCAACATCCTCGCCTACGCGCTGATCAAAGCCGGCCGCACCCAAGATGCGGCGACGGTGTTCCACACGATCGGACCGGTGATCACACCGTGGCCCTGGCGAGAGGACGGGCCGCCCGTGGAAACCTTCCGCCACTGGTCGCACCAAGCCCGGCGTGTCGCTCAGCAATGATGCTAAACCTCCACGAACACTCCAGCTTCACAGCCGTCGACGAGCTCTAGCCGAGACGCAAAGAGCGGCATTCTAGAAGCTGTTGCCCTTTTCGATCTTGGGAGTTGCGTGTCGAACGGGAGTCCCGACCGGGTGGTCGAGGGGCGCTGGACGCATACGAACAGGACCTCCTGAACAGCTCGTTGGTGTCGAATCATCGAGCAGCAGCAGGAGACCCTGATGCACCCAAGGCAACCCTCTTGCTCTTGCAAGTAATATGCAAGAAGCTGGATGGGCCCTTACCACCCGTCGAGGACGTGGAGTTGTGTCATGCCCCGCCTGATGCCGGACACCAGACCGCAACGCGTCCTCGCGGCCTCCAACTTCGTCTACACCGTCGGCAGCGGCCTCTACCTCACCGCCGGCGTGCTGTTCTTCACCGAGGCGGTCCACCTCCCGGCCGGCCAGGTGGGACTCGGACTCGGCATCGCCGGCCTTCTCGCGCTGGCCCTGGGCGTGGCGGTCGGC
>NZ_JBTWMV010000119.1:0-5501 GCF_054850255.1 Streptomyces sp. 7R007
CGGCAGCGCCGACTACTGGTCCTCGTCGGTGGGCAACCTGGACGTCCACTACTCGTCGGGCGTCGCGAACCACTTCTTCTACCTCCTGAGCGAGGGCAGCGGTTCGAAGACGATCAACGGGGTGACGTACAACTCGCCCACGTACAACGGCTCCACGGTCACCGGCATCGGCCGCGCCAAGGCGCTGCAGATCTGGTACAAGGCGCTGACGACGTACTTCACGTCGACGACCACCTACAAGTCGGCCCGCACCGGCACGCTGAGCGCGGCGGCGGCGCTGTACGGCTCCGGCAGCACCGAGTACAACGCGGTGGCGGCCGCCTGGAGCGCGGTCAACGTCAGCTAGGGTCAGGTGCTTTGGGCGGCACCCGGGAGGAAGGCATTCCGGGTGCCGCCCTACGCTTGGGTCCCATGTCTGGGAGGGACTTCACATACGAGGACGTCGGCGCGACCCGTCGCGCGGGCTTCTGCCCCCAGGGCTTCCACGCCCTGCACGTCCGCACGCGCATCGGCGAGGGCGAGAAGGTCTTCCGCCGTGCCTCGGAGGCGGTCCTCTCCTGGGAGATGCACCGTGCGCTGGGCGTCGGCATCGAGGCGTCCGGGGACCGGGCGGCCCCCGACGTGGACGTCACGGTCACCCTCGCGGGCCTCATCAAGGCCCCCTGCCGCGTGGTCTGGACGGTCGAGGAACCCCGCCGCGCGGGCTGGGCCTACGGCACCCTGACCGGCCACCCCGAATGCGGCGAGGAGTCCTTCGTCGTGGAACGCACCGGCGACGGCACGGTCTGGCTCACGGTCTCCGCCTTCAGCCGCCCGGCGAAGTGGTACGCGAGGGCGGGCGGAGCGGCGACGCGCGGCCTCCAGCACGCCTACGCCCGCCGCTGCGGCAAGGTCCTGCGGAGCCTGTGCGCCCCCGACGCCCCGCGGTGGTGACCGGCGCGGCGAGGAGGGCGCGGCTGACCTCGGCGCACGCCCCCCTTGCCCAGGTCGCTCTCAGCGCATCAGTACCCCCGCCCCCTCTCCCATCTCCTCCGACGGCACCGCCACCAGGCCCAGTTCCGCGCTGGAGGCGAGCAGGCGGTGGGACGGCAGGATGCGGACCGTGTAGCCGTAGGGGCCCGTGCGGTCGAGGGACAGGGGGCCCTCGTAGCACCAGTGGCCCTCCTGGTCGGGGCCGCCCGACGGCTTCAGGGGGACCGTCGTCGCGTCCGTGAGGCGGTCCTCCGGGTCGACGCGGCCGGAGACGGCCTGGACCTCGACGTCGTCGGGGCCGAGGTCGCCGAGGCGGACCCGGACGCGGAGGCTGAGGGTGGTGCCCAGCTCCGCGGTGGGTGTGGCCGCCGAGGTCTCCACGTGGTCCACCGTCACGCCGTGCCAGGCGGCCCGCACCCGCCCCTTCCACGCCGCCAGTTCGCGCGCCGCGTCCGCGGTCATCGCGCGGTGCGCGTGCGCGGCCGGTGTGTAGAGGCGCTCGACGTACTCGCGGACCATGCGGCCGGCCAGCACCTTCGGGCCGAGCAGGGAGAGGGTCTGGCGGACCATCTCGATCCAGCGGTCGGGCAGGCCGTGCTGGCCGCGCTCGTAGAAGCGGGGCGCCACCCGCTGCTCCAGGAGGTCGTACAGCGCCGCCGCCTCTATGTCGTCGCGGCGGTCCGGGTCCGTGCCAGCGCCGTCCGCCGTGGGGATCGCCCAGCCGAAGTCCGGCTGGAACCACTCGTCCCACCAGCCGTCCAGCACCGAGAGGTTCAGGCAGCCGTTCAGCGCCGCCTTCATGCCGCTGGTCCCGCACGCCTCCAGCGGGCGCAGGGGGTTGTTCAGCCAGATGTCGCAGCCGGGGTAGAGCTTCTGGGCCATCGCCATGCCGTAGTCGGGCAGGAACACGATGCGGTGGCGCACGCGCGGGTCGTCGGCGAACCGGACCAGCTCCTGGACCAGCCGCTTGCCGCCGTCGTCGGCGGGGTGCGCCTTGCCGGCGACGACGATCTGGACGGGCCGCTCGGGGTGCAGCAGGAGGTCCATCAGACGGTCGCGGTCGCGCAGCATCAGCGTCAGGCGCTTGTACGAGGGGACCCGCCGCGCGAACCCGATGGTCAGCACGTCCGGGTCCAGCACGCCGTCGATCCAGCCCAACTCGGCCGTGCCCGCCCCGCGTTGCCGCCAGGAGGCGCGCAGCCGCCGCCGCACCTCGTCCACCAGCTGCTCGCGCAGGCTGCGGCGCAGCTCCCAGATGTCCTGGTCGGGGATGTCCGCCACCGCGTCCCAGCGGTCCGAGCCGCCGACGGTCAGCGCGTCCTCGGTGCGCTGGGCGCCGATCTGCCGGGCGCCGAGGCGGAAGACCTCGGGGGCCACCCAGGTGGGCGCGTGGACGCCGTTGGTGACGGAGGTGATCGGCACCTCGTCGGCATCGAACCCGGGCCACAGGCCGGAGAACATCTCGCGGCTGACGTGCCCGTGCAACAGCGAGACGCCGTTGGCGCGCTGGCCCAGGCGCAGGCCCATCACGGCCATGTTGAAGAGGTTGGGTTCGCCGCCGGGGTAGGTCTCCATGCCGAGCTGCAGGACGCGTTGCAGGTCGATGCGCGGGAGTTCGGCGTCGGGGCCGAAGTGGTGGGCGACGAGCTCGCGGTCGAAGCGGTCGATGCCGGCCGGGACCGGGGTGTGGGTGGTGAAGACGGTGCCGGCCCGGACGGCTTCGAGGGCCGAGTCGAAGTCCAGCCCCTCGGCGCAGAGTTCGGCGATGCGTTCGAGGCCGAGGAAGCCGGCGTGGCCCTCGTTGGTGTGGAAGACCTCGGGTGCGGGGTGGCCGGTCAGCCGGCAGTACGTCCGTACGGCCCGGACACCCCCTATGCCGAGCAGCATCTCCTGGAGCAGGCGGTGCTCGCTGCCGCCGCCGTAGAGCCGGTCGGTCACCCCGCGCTCGCCGAGGTCGTTCTCCTCGACGTCGGAGTCCAGCATCAGCAGCGGCACCCGGCCCACCTGGGCCAGCCAGATCCGGGCGTGCAGCTGCCGGCCGCCGGGCAGGGCGAGGGAGACCTGGGCGGGGGTGCCGTCGGGCTCCTTCAGCAGGGCCACGGGCAGTTCGTTGGGGTCGAGGACGGGATAGTGCTCCTGCTGCCAGCCGTCCCGGGACAGGCTCTGGCGGAAGTAGCCGTGGCGGTAGAGCAGTCCGACGCCGATCAGGGGCACGCCGAGGTCGCTGGCCGCCTTCAGATGGTCGCCGGCCAGGATGCCGAGGCCGCCGGAGTACTGGGGCAGGGCGGCGGTGACGCCGAACTCGGGAGAGAAATAGGCGATGGCGGCGGGCAGTTCACCGGACTGGGTCTGGTACCAGCGCTCACCGGTCACATAGTCGTTCAGATCGTCGGCGACGGCGGTCAGCCGGCGCAGGAACCGGCGGTCCTCGGCCAGCTCCGCAAGCCGCGCGGGCGGCACACTGCCCAGCAGCCGTACGGGATCGCCGTCCGAGGCCGCCCAGCGCTCGGGGTCGACGGACTGGAAGAGGTCACGCGTCTCCGCGTGCCAGGACCAGCGCAGGTTGCGCGCCAGGTCGCTGAGCGGCAAAAGGGGTTCGGGCAGAACGGGTCGGACGGTAAAACGACGGATAGCCTTCACTTGCCACCTCGTCAGGCGTGCGGAAGAGGACCCACGACGGTGTGGGTCCCATCGTCGACTTCGACGGTATCGGGCCGAGGGGCTCCGTAACCACGGGACGTCGTACGCCACCGTACAGCGGCGGACCGTCCGAAAAGCGGCGCAACCTTCGCGCGTCCCCCATGGCGGACATGGCCGATTCCGCCCCCATGGGCGCCCTTGTGGGGCTTCACACCGCACGAGAGGCTGCCAAGTGGAGTCAAGGGAGGGGAACTCGACCATGGCACGGACGCGCATCCGGCGTCTGCGCCGGGCAGCCGGCCTCACCGCGGCGACCTGTGCCGTCGCCCTGTCGGCCGGCACCCTGCCCGCGCACGCCGCACCACCCGGGCGGATACTCGGCGCCGGACGACCCGGTTCCGTCAGCGGCAGCTACCTGGTGACGCTCAAGGGGGGAACACGGGCCCCGTCGGCGGCCGGACAGGCCGTCGCCGCGGTGTACGGGGCGAGAATCAGCCATACCTACGGCACGGTCCTCAACGGCTACGCGATCACGGCGAACGAAAGACAGGCCCGCCTCCTCGCGGCCGACCCGCGGGTCGCCTCGGTCGTCCAGGACACCCGCGTGAGCCTGGACCGCACCCAGAAGAACCCGCCGTCCTGGGGCCTGGACCGCATCGACCAGCCGGACCTGCCGCTGGACGGGAGCTACCGCTGGCCGCGGTCGGCGGGCGCCGGGGTGACGGCGTACGTGATCGACACCGGCGTCCGGATCACCCACCGGGACTTCGGCGGACGGGCGAGTTACGGCTGGGACTTCGTCGACGGCGACCGGACGGCCGCCGACGGCAACGGCCACGGCACCCATGTCGCCGGCACCGTCGCCGGCCGCGCCTACGGCGTCGCCAAACAGGCCAAGGTGGTCGCCGTGCGAGTCCTGGACGACTCCGGGTCCGGTACGACGGCGCAGGTCATCGCCGGTATCGACTGGGTGACCCGGCACGCGCGCAAGCCGGCCGTCGCCAACCTCAGCCTGGGCGGCACCCACAACGCCCAGCTGGACGCGGCCGTGCGCACCTCGATCGCCTCCGGCGTGACGTACGCCGTGGCGGCGGGCAACGACGGGCTGCCGGCCGGCCCGTCCTCGCCGGCGGACGTGCGGCAGGCCCTCACGGTCGGCGCGACCGACCGGACGGACGCGCGGGCGGGCTTCTCGGACTTCGGCCCCGCCCTGGACCTGTTCGCCCCGGGCGTGTCGATCACCTCGGCGTCGTACACGAGCGACACCGGCAGGGCCACCTTCTCCGGTACCTCGATGGCGACCCCGCACGTGACGGGAACAGCAGCTCTTTACCTGGCCGGCCACCCGAGGGCCACGCCGGCCCAGGTCGCCCGCGCGCTCGTCGGACTGGCCGTTTCCGGCAAGGTTTCCGGCCGGGGGCCCGGCTCACCGGACAAACTACTGCGAGTGCCGTCGCCGTAGCACTGTGTTCACATTCCGGCCTCGTTCCCGTGGAGCGAGGCCGGTCTTGTGCGCCGACAGACGCGTGAGTAGTTAACAAAGTGCCGGATTGCCCACTCGCATAGGGTGGGAAGGCTCCTCCGGTACGACCCTCAGGAACACCACAGGGACCATACGCAGGACCCACCTCCCCACAGTCATCCGCCCACCCACGTTGACGCGGACAGGAGCGGTCATGCCCGCCACGCACCACTCGTCACCACCCCCGACGCGCAGCACCGACGCAGCGCCCCCGATCCCCGCCGACACGGCACCGCCGGTCCCGGAGCCACCCTCCGCAGGCGACGCCGCCGGCATCGGGCGCATCCCCATCCTCGACGTCCGTCCGGTCGTCCACCACGGCCGCCGGCCCGCCAAGGCGGTCACCGGCGAGTCGTTCGAGATCTCG